>CACJYF010000001.1 GCA_902597575.1 uncultured Pelagibacteraceae bacterium
AGTTTCTTTCCTATTGCTTTGTTTATTAATTGCGCAACTACACTACTATCTACACCTCCAGACAAAGCACATATTACTTTATTTTTTCCAACTTCATTTCTTATGTCTTTTATTAATTTCATTTTTTGATTCTTTACTGACCAATTTTTTTTAATCTTACAAATTGAAAAAATGAAGTTTCTAATTATTATTTTACCATTCTCTGTATGAGTTACTTCGGGATGAAATTGTACTCCATAAATTCTTTTCTGGCTGTTTTCCACAATTGCAAACTTTGAATTTTGACTGGATGCAATAACTTTAAAATTTTTTGGCAATCTAGAGACTTGATCAGCATGACTCATCCAAACTTTCGTATATTTCCTATTCTTAAAATAATCTTTTATTAACGGACTATTATTTTTTTTAACTATATTGGCTAAACCGAATTCTCTATGTTTTGATTGTTTTACTATTCCACCTTTTATTTTAGACAAAATTTGGTGACCAAAGCAAATACCCAGTACTGGTATCTCATTTTCAATAATATTTTTATCAAATGAGTATTTCTTAATATCGTAAACATTTAAAGGTCCACCTGATAAAATTATTCCTTTAATATTTTTCTTTATATCTTTATTATTTATTTTTTTATGACTAATAATTTCTGAAAATACACCAAGCTCTCTTATTCTTCTTGCAATCAATTGAGTAAACTGTGAACCAAAATCAATAATTAAGATTTTATCAAGACCTTTATCAAGAGTCATTTTTTGGCTCTAGATTAGCAAGTGTCTCTAAAATTTTTTTATTCTCACTGCATAAACTTTTACAAACCTCAGAAAATGTTTTTGATAAATCTTTGACTTGGGAATAATTTGATTTTTCCAGTCCTATTATCATTAGCATTAAAATAGCTTCTTCATTATTTGGATCTATCAATAAAGTAGCATCTAAATTTTTCTCTTCTTTATCTTGATCTTCTTTAGCATTGTAAATTTTGGCTAAATATAAATATGAATTTGAGTCTTTTGGATTAAAAACAATACTTCTTTCAAACATAAACTTTGCATCATCGAACTTTTTATTTTCATAAAGAGTCAAACCTTTCTCAAAAAAGTTCTCACTTGCAAATGAAATAAGAAATATGTTTGTAAGAAAATAAATAACTATAGTTTTTTTAAAAATATTTTTCATTAGTATTTGTTTTCATCTTTAACAATATCGACATTATGTACCATACTTTCATAAAATCCGGCTTTTGTAATTTTTATAAAGTGAGGTTTTTTCCTTAAATATTTAATTTGTTTAGATCCAAGATACCCCATAGATGATCTTAAGCCACCTACTAATTTAAAGATAACTTTACTTACTTTCCCTTTATATTTAGCAAGACCTTCAACTCCCTCAGGAACATATTTAGAGTTATCTTTTTGTTTAGATTGAAAATATCTATCTGCAGACCCTTTATTCATTGCTCCAACAGATCCCATACCTCTAAAACTTTTAAATAACTTTCCATTTTTTTTAATAAGTTTGCCTGGTGTTTCATCTGTACCTGCAAACAAAGATCCAATCATGACTGCGTCAGCACCAGCAGCAAATGCTTTTGCCAAATCTCCAGAGTACTTAATACCTCCATCAGATATAATTTTAACTTTACTTTTTTTTATAGCATTTCTAACATTTAAAATTGCAGTTAACTGGGGAACCCCAATGCCTGCAACCAATCTTGTAGTGCAAATAGAGCCAGGTCCTATTCCAACTTTAATTATATCAACCCCTAATTTATCTAAGTATTTTGCTGCTTCTGCTGTTGCAATATTTCCTGCACAAAGTGCAGTTTTTGAATTTTTTTCTTTTTTAATAAACTTAATCATTTCTGAAACTTTTTTTGTATGTCCATGTGCAGTATCCACAACTATCATGTTTATTCCCTCTTTTAAAATTGCCTTTGCTCTAGCAAGCTCATTCAATCCAGCACCTACTGCAGCTCCAACTAATAAATTTTGTTTTTTAACTTTTTTTATCTCCTGAACTTGTTTTTTTATATTTAAATTACGATGGATGATGCCAATACCTCCAGCTTTAGCTATAGCAACAGCCATTTTGCTCTCCGTTATTGTATCCATAGCTGAGGTTAATAACGGAATTTTTAGTTTAAGAAATTTTGATAATATAATACTGGTGTCAACTTCCGACGGAAGTATATCTGAATATTTTGGAGCTAATGTGACATCATCAAAGGTAAGAGCTTCTTTTATGGGATCCATATTCAATCATATATGATTCCTTAAAATATTAAAGTAGCTATCTAATTTTTTTACAAACTATAAAACTTTCTTTAGATTCTTTTCGACTTGATAAAGGTTTAAAAACCTTAACTTCTTTAAATATTTTTTTTCCAAGTGCGACAATTTCATTAAAAGTACTACCCATAAAAATTTTTGAAATAAAAAAACCATTCAAAGACAGAACTTCTCTTGAAAAAATCATTGCATCTTTACATAATTCACCTGTTTGAATTGAGTCTATGTTTTTAATTCCTGTAGTATTCACAGCCATATCAGACATAACAATATCTAATTTATTTAATAAAAGTTTTTTAATTTTTTTTTGAACATCAATATCTGTAAAATCTCCTTTTATTTGAATCGTATTTTTTATAAATTCCATTTCTTTAAGATCTAGTGAAATTATTTTCCCATTCTTAATAATTTTAGATACGTATTGAGACCAACTTCCTGGAGCTGCTCCTATATCAAGAACTGAGATACCATTTTTAAAAATTTTAAATTTTTTGTTTATTTCAATTAATTTATAAACTGATCTTGCTCTATACCCATCGATTTTAGAAAGACGAACATAAATATCTTTTTTTTGCTTATTAATCCAGTTTTTTGAAATTTTATTTTTTTTCAATTAATTATTAAAATATTAATTCAGATTAAACTATCAACATCATCTACTGAAATTCTATCAATATCTTCAGAATTATACATTTTTTTTGAGTCTAAAATCTTTATATTTTCAATTTTAGGTGAAAATTTTTTTGAATTTGTTGGTCCAAATAAAACTATCATAGGTATATTTGCTAATCCTATCATATGCATTAATCCGTTGTCTATAGATACAGCTTTTTCTAATCTTGTTGCCATTGCAGTTACCAAAGGTGGTCCTGAAAGCTTTGAGTCTAGCTCGGGTAACAATACGTTATCAACATTATCTTTAATCTTTTTAATTAATTCTGGTTTATTCTTTTCTATAAAAAAAACTGGTATTTTATTTTTTTTTGATAACTTTTTTGCTAAACCAATGAATTTATCTATTGGCCAACTTTTTTTTCTATATTTATTGCCTTGCGTGATTGAAAAACCCACATAATTATTATTGGGTAACAATTTTTTTGCCTCTTCAAAATACGATTTATCTATTTTATTAATATTATATTTTTCGAAAGGAATATTAATGTTAAGTAATTTTTCCAAATTTGTGATTAGATTTCTATGATCATAAGTGGATTTTTTATAATCCATTTTGATATTACAAAAACTAAAATTCATAGTGGAGGAATAAAAGTTTTTATGTGAAAATTGTCTTAAAATCATTGTATTTCGTAACTTTGATTGAAGATCAATCACAAGATCAAATTTAGGGATTAAGTTATTTTTTAATATTCGTTTCGCTAGAAAAAAATGCCAGAATCTAAAACCGAAAAATTTTATGTTAGTATTAAGATCTTGAAGTTTTAAATCATAATCTTTTAATTTATTTGAAAAGTGATTTTCATGTGCTGTAAGATAACGAATGTTGTCATTTCCAAATTTTTTAGTGATGCTATTTATTATATCAAATAATTGAATACTATCACCCAACCCTCCGCCTGAGTTGTAAATAAGTATTTTCATAAAATTTAGATATAATTTTACAACATATCCTCAAGATCATCATCATCTTGAATTCTGTCATTTTCATGTTGCTTTTTAATTTTTTGATAATGAAGAAAACTTATAGGCAACAATAATACATAAATGACAGCACTTAATGCGATTACATCAAATGTGTATATAAGTAATAATCCAAAAAATAGAACAATACCAAATAATAGGAATATAGTTGTTCTTCTTGGAATAACTATTTTTTTAAAAGAGTAAGTTGGAAATTTACTTATTAATAAAAAAGAGGTGACTATAAAAAAGACTGGTGTGACTATGTCATAATTAATTTGAAATAATTCAAATCCACTTAGACTTATGATTAATGGTGTTAGCACTAAAATTCCCCCAGCTGGAGATGGTACACCCTCAAAAAAATTATCTCTCCACGATGGTTCTTGATTTGAATTTACATTAAATCTTGCTAGTCTAAGAGCAACACAAATCACAAAAATTAAGCACAATAACCATCCAAATTTGCCTAGTGTATTTAGTTTCCAAAAAAACATAATAAAAGCAGGAGCAACTCCAAAACTTATCATATCTGTTAAAGAGTCTAATTCTTTACCAACTTTTGATGTTCCTTTTATCAATCTAGCTATTCTTCCATCTAAGCCATCAATTAAAGCTGCGATAATAATTGCTACGATCGCTAATTCAAATCTGCCATCTAAAGCAAACCTTATAGAAGTTAATCCAATGCAAACTCCTATTAAAGTTAACATATTTGGTAAGATCACCCTTGCACTTTTTTTATCACTTACAATTTTAAATTTTTTTTTTTGTGGTTCCATTATTTTTTAGCTAGCAATGTTTCTCCAGCTATAGAAGTTTGACCAATTTGAACAAGAGGTTCATAATTTTCATAGTATACATCTGCTCTACTTCCAAATCTTATCATTCCAATTCTATCACCTTGTTTTAAATCTTGATCCTTGCTTGACTCACAAACAATTCTCCTTGCAACTAATCCTGCTATTTGAACAACAATAATATCATTACCGTGACTGTCTTTAATTTTGTAATAATTTCTCTCATTGTCCTCGCTTGCTTTATCTAAAGATGCGTTTACAAATTTTCCTGGTTTGTATAAAATTTCCTCAATTTTTCCACTACATGGAGTTCTATTTACATGACAATCAAATACATTCATGAATATACTAATTTTTTTGAACTTTTTATTTTCTAATCCAAGTTCTTTTGGTCCATCTACCTCTTCAACCTTGATCACTTCTCCGTCGGCAGGACTTACAAGATAATTGTCATCATTAATAATTATTCTATCCGGATCTCTAAAAAAATAGTAAACCCAGATTGTTAAAACTAAACCAATTAAACCTAGGAAGCTGCTAAAAATATAAAAAATGATAGTAATAATTCCTGCAATAACCAGGAATTTGTATCCCTCAGCGTGAATTTTTGGAAATATCTTGCTAAACATATTCATCTATTTGATAATTTTTCATTAATATGTATATAAAATTGCGAAATTCAATTATTAAGATAGTTAAATAAAGTGAGTAAAATAAAGGTAAAAAACCCAGTGGTAGAATTAGATGGTGATGAAATGACCAGAATAATCTGGGAATTTATCAAAAATAAATTAATTCTTCCCTACATAGATTTAAGCATTGATTATTATGATCTTGGTATGAAAAGCAGGGACAATTCAGATGATCAAATAACTATTGATGCAGCCAATGCAATTAAAAAAGTTGGTGTAGGAATTAAGTGTGCAACAATCACCCCTGATGAAGCTCGAGTAGAAGAATTCAAATTAAAAAAAATGTGGAGATCTCCAAACGGTACCATTAGAAATATTATTGGAGGCACAGTATTCAGAGAGCCAATTATTTGTTCAAATATTCCTAAACTTGTTCCATCTTGGACAGATCCCGTAATTATTGGAAGACACGCTTTTGGCGACCAATATAGAGCTACAGATTTTAAAGTGCCTGGCAAAGGTAAAATGGAAGTAAAATGGACTTCTGAAGATGGCAAAGATGAAATCAAATATGAAGTATTTAATTTTACAGGTCCGGGAGTTGCTCTTTCAATGTATAATTTAGATAAATCGATTGAAGATTTTGCTAGATCTTGTTTCAGCTATGGATTGATAAAAAAATGGCCAGTCTATTTATCAACTAAGAATACCATCCTAAAAAAGTATGATGGAAGATTTAAGGACATTTTTGAGGAAGTATTCAAGAAGGAATTTAAGAAACAATTTGATGATGCTAAAATTACATACGAACACAGATTAATTGATGACATGGTTGCATGTGCAATGAAATGGAGCGGTAAATATATCTGGGCATGTAAAAACTACGATGGCGATGTGCAGTCTGATACTATGGCACAAGGTTATGGGTCATTAGGTTTAATGACGAGTACACTACTTACTCCAGATGGTAAAGTAATGGAAGCTGAAGCAGCTCATGGTACTGTTACCAGGCATTATCGTATGCATCAACAGGGGAAAGAAACATCCACAAACCCTATTGCGTCTATATTTGCTTGGACTAGAGGCTTAGCTCATCGGGGTAAATTAGATGGAAATGAAGAACTGGTAAAATTTGCGAATACTATTGAAGAAGTTTGTATTCAGTGTGTAGAAAATGGATCAATGACAAAGGACCTTGCAATACTGGTTGGACCTTCGAGTAAATATTTAACTACTAATCAGTTCTTGGATGTAATTGATAGTAATTTGAAAAAAAGATTAAATTAAAGACTTTATCTTATCAAAAGCTTCATCAATTTTATTTTGGTCCTGACCACCAGCTTGAGCAAAATCTTTTCTTCCACCTCCACCTTTGCCACCAATAGTCTCTGAACCTAATTTAGCAAATTTAACCGCATCATATTTATCCACTAATTTTTCTGTTATACCTACAGCTAGTCCAACTTTATCCTCATTAGTGGCAAATACAATTATAATGCCATCACCTAATTCTTTTTTTCCATTATCAACAAGTTTTCTTAAATCTTTAGGTGGTAGATCAATAACTTTTTGAAATCTTACTTTTATATCTTTAATTTTTTGATCATTAATAATATTTTTTGTTTTATCTTTTAGAACTGAGTTCACATTAAGTTGATCAAGTTGTCTTGTAAGATTTTTGATAAGTTCTTTAAAATCTTTATTTTCTATATTTGGCGTGCCACCAAGTTTTATTATTTGGGATGATAATTCTTTAATTGTCTCTTCATCTTTCTGAATTGAAAGCGTTGATGCCTTTTCTTTATTCTTTATATATTCATCTAATTGTTTGTCTCTCAATGCTTCTACTCTTCTAACACCTGCTGCTATAGAGGACTGACTTATGGTTTTAAATTTTCCAATATCACCGGTGTTTTTAACGTGGGTTCCGCCACATAATTCTGTTGAAAAATATGCTTCTTTTTCTTTGCCCATAGATACCACCCTTACTTCCTCACCATACTTTTCTCCAAAAAATGCTAGAGCACCTTTTTCAATAGCTGCTTTGGGTGTCATAATTCTAGTCGTTACTTCAGTATTATTTTTCACATATTCATTTACCAATTTATCAATAGTTTCTAGCTCTTTATCTGTGATTGGTTTCATATGACTAAAATCAAATCTCAAACGATCTGGTGCAACAAGTGAACCTTTTTGCATAACATGTTTTCCAAGTGTTCGTCTTAAAGACTCATGAAGAAGATGTGTTGCTGAGTGATAAGCTTTTAGATTTGCTCTTCTTTCAATATCAATTTTTAATTCAACAGCATCACCCACTTTTATTGAGCCTGTTTTTAACGAACCATAATGAACAAATAAATTACCAAGTTTCTTCTGTGTATCCTCAACCTCAAAAACTGAGTTTCCTGAAACTATTGTGCCTTTGTCTCCAAGTTGTCCACCGGACTCACCATAAAAAGGAGTTTGATTTGTTATTATCATTCCTTCCTCACCAGTGGATAATGATTTTACTTCACTATTTTCCTTGATCAAATTTAATATAACTCCCTCTGATTGATTAGACTCGTAACCTAAAAATTCAGTTGGACCAATTTTATCTTTGATTGAAAACCAAATTGCTTCTTCTGAACTATCACCTGAACCTTTCCAATTTTTTTTAGCAAGTTCTTTGCTATTTTTCATTAGTTGATCAAATTTTTTATGATCAACTTTTAATGATTTATTTTTTAAAATATCTTCAGTAAGATCTAATGGGAAACCGTAAGTATCATATAATTTGAACGCTACATCTCCTGGTAAGACTTTATCTATTTTTGAAATTTCATCATTTAAAATTTTAATTCCTCTATCAAGTAAAACTAAAAATTTTTCCTCCTCCATTTTTAATGTTTCTCGAATTAATGACTCTGATCTTTCTAATTCTGGATAATTTCCTGACATTTCATTTTTTAAAGCCTCAAAAATTTTGAAAAATATTGGTTCTTTAGATCCTAATAAATGAGAGTGTCTCATACCTCTTCTCATTATTCTTCTAAGAACATATCCACGACCTTCATTTGAGGGCAAAACACCTTCAGCTAAAAGAAATGAGCTTGCTCTTAAGTGATCAGCAATTACTCTAAAACTTGATATATTTTTATCTTCTTGTTTGACTTTTGTTACTTCAGATATTGAACTTATTAATTTCTTAAAATGATCAGTTTGATAATTATCGTGCGTTCCTTGTAAAAGAGCTGCAATTCTTTCTAATCCCATTCCTGTATCAACAGACGGTTTTGGTAGGTCTATTCTTTTATCTTTTGAAACTTGCTCATACTGCATAAAGACTAAGTTCCAAATTTCAATAAAACGATCACCATCTTGATCTTTAGTTCCTGGCAATCCTCCTTTTAAATGATCACCATGATCATAAAATATTTCTGAGCAAGGGCCACATGGACCAGTTTCACCCATTGACCAAAAATTATCTGATGTTGCAATTCTAATTATTCTATCATCACTAAAACCTGCAATTTTCTTCCAAAAATTGAATGCCTCATCATCTTCATGAAAAACAGTTACATAAAGCCTATTTTTATCAAGACCAAAATCTTTAGTGATTAAATTCCATGCTAGTTCAATTCCTCTTTCCTTAAAATAATCTCCAAAAGAGAAATTTCCCAACATTTCAAAAAAAGTATGGTGTCTTGGAGTGTAACCAACATTTTCTAAATCATTATGTTTACCACCTGCCCTTACGCATTTTTGAGAAGTAGTTGCTCTTTGATAATCTCTTTTCTCTAAACCAGTAAATACATTTTTGAATTGCACCATTCCAGAATTAGCAAACATTAGTGTTGGGTCATTATTTGGCACTAAATTACTGGACTCAACAATCTTATGATCATTCTTTTCAAAGTATTTTAAGAACGTGCTTCTTATTTCATTTAATGATTTGTCTGCCATATTTTTAAAATACAGCTTTTTTGTTTTATGTCTAGTTAGGGATGAAGGGGGAAAGGCGCTTATTATAAGCGCCTTTATAATTTAAAGATGACCTTTAATTCTAGTTCTTTTTGGTAGGAGTAGTCTCTTTTGCAGCCTCTTCATTTTCAGCTACTTTCTTTTCCTTTTCAATTTTTTCAGGACTTAGTGGATTTCCCTCAATTTTCTTTGAAATCACACCAGCTTTTTCTCTAATTGCCATCTCTATTTCTGCAGCAACATTAGGGTTTTGTGCAAGATAAGTTTTTGCATTTTCCCTACCTTGACCTATCTTTTCACCCTTATAAGCATACCATGCTCCTGATTTTTCAATAATATCAGCTTTAGCACCTAGGTCGACTAACTCACCCATTTTGCTAATTCCTTTGCCATACATTAAGTCAAACTCAACAACTTTAAATGGTGGTGCAACTTTATTCTTAACTACTTTTACTCTTGTAGTATTACCAATAATTTCATCTTTATCTTTAATGGCTCCAATTCTTCTAATATCCATTCTTACAGATGAATAAAACTTAAGTGCATTTCCACCTGATGTTGTTTCTGGACTTCCAAACATAACTCCAATTTTCATTCTAATTTGGTTGATGAAAATCATCATTGTGTTTGTGTTTGAAATTGAACCAGTTAATTTTCTTAAAGCCTGACTCATTAATCTTGATTGAAGACCAACATGATGATCACCCATCTCACCTTCAATTTCAGCTTTTGGAGTTAAAGCTGCAACAGAGTCGATTACGATAACTGAAATAGAGCCTGATTTTACTAACGTATCAGCGATTTCTAAAGCTTGCTCACCTGCATCTGGTTGAGAGATTAAAAGCTCTTCAGTGTTTACACCTAATTTTTTTGCATAAACTGGATCCAATGCATGTTCTGCATCAACGAATGCACAAATTCCACCTGCTTTTTGAGCTTCAGCAACAACTTGTAATGCTAATGTTGTTTTTCCAGAAGATTCTGGTCCGTAAACTTCAATAATTCTGCCTTTAGGTAATCCTCCTATTCCTAAAGCTAAATCTAAACTTAAAGATCCAGTAGATACCGACTCGATATCCATAGCTCTTTTTTCACCAAGCTTCATTACTGAACCTTTTCCAAAATTATCTGTAATTTGACTGATTGCAGCTTCTAAAGCTTTATTTTTCTCTTTATTTTCCAATTCTTGATTTTTAGTAGATTTAACTACTTTTAAGTTATTTTTAGTCATTTTTTGCCTTTTTTTTTACGTTTTTTAACACTCGAATCATAAAATAAATGTACACATTTTGTTCTCATTAGCAAGATTTATTTATTTTAGCCTAAAAAGCCTTTTTTTATCGTATTTTTAGATAATCACTGTTGAGTAAACCGATAGATTTAAGCAAATTAAATTGAGAAAGAATAAAGTTTCTCTCAGAATCGGCTAAAGAAATTTGAGCATTCAATAAAAGAGAATTAGATTGAATAACTTCAAGAGTAGTTCTGCCTGAAGAACCGCTATTATATTCTGCTGTAATACCTTCATTAGCAATTTCTGCTGCCCTTACTTGCAATTGAACAGAGTTAAGCAAACTTTTATTTGATTGAAAATTTGACCAGGCGCTTGCTACATTAGTTTGATTTTGTTTAATCTCACTATCTAAAGTTAAACGTGATCTATTTTCTATATTCTTATTTTTATTTAAAGATGCCAGATTTTTTCCACCTGAATAAAATGGCCAAGTAACAGTTGCTTTTAAAGTTTCTTTATCTCTCTCATCGTAAGTAGCACTTAAGTCGTCTGAATACGACTTTTCTAAAGATAATTTTGCAGTTGGCACTAATTCTGATCTTGCAATCGATGTATCTTTTTTCGATTGTTCATATTCCATTTCAGCAATAATTAAATCTGGATTACTTTTTTTAGATTGTTCAATAGCTGAATTTAAACTGCCTGGTATTTGGTAACTCATTATTGAACTTTTATCTAATGACTGAGCATTGCCTAAAGGTCCAATAATATTTTCATAATTCAACTTGCTAGTTAAAAGGTCACTTTGTGCTTGAATGAAACTTGCTTCTGCACCAGCTAATGATGACTCTGATTGTGAGACATCTGATAAACTAATTTGACCTCTTTCAAGTCTAATTCTATCAGTTTCAACTTGTCTACTTAGAAGCTCAACGTTAGCTCTATTAATTTCTAATTTTTCATTCGCTGAAATTAATCCAGTATACGCTGCTACAGTTTTATATAAAATATCTTGCTCTTTTTTTAAAAGTTTTGCTTTGGCTAAATTGATACCAATTTTACTTTTTGACAAATCAGCTCCTCTACCAAAATCAAATAATGTTTGAGTAACTGAAATAGATTTAGTTTCTGTATCTACATCAGTAATTGTGGCATTTGACCCATTTCTATTTGTTAATTTGTCAGTCTCATCTTGGCTCTTTGATCCCTCTAGAGTAATTGTTGGAAAATAGGAACTCATTGAGATTTTAAGTTCTTGTTCCGAAATACTGATATTTTCTCTTTCAGCATTTAATTCAGAATTATTTTTATAAGCTTTTTGTAGAGCTTCAGTGAATGTTTCAGCACTTAAATTAGAAATTATGAATAGATTGCTAATAATGATAATTAAAAATTTTTTCATTTGTTTCTATATAATGCAGATTTGATCTGATGGTTACTATTTAAATTGAATATAATTGATGCATATTTAGGCATATTCTTGAACATATTTTGCGTAATTCTTTGATACGTTTGCATAAAATTAATTACATCCCCTCTACTCATAATCTTTAAGTTTGATTTTACTTTACTTTTTACCCAAAGTTTTCTCTCTTGTTTTAATCTCCATTTTTGGAGCAAACTGAAATTTTTTGCTTTTAAATAAATTAAACAATTCAATTGGGAATATAATTTTTTATATTTTGATTTCAATTGATCATTAACATATTTTCTCCAAACCTGTTTTTGATCCTTGGCCTTCTCCATTGAATTGATTGTTTTCTTTAATGAGCTATTTTTTTCAGATTTTGCTCCAACACACCATCCCTCAAATATAATTACATCTGGTCTGTCTTTTAAATCGTACCAGTATTTTTTATTAAATCTATCATCTATGGCTTTGTTAAATGTTGGTAGTTTTAGTCTTTTAAATTTATTACTTTTTGCTTTTTTAAAGAAATCTAACATCATGTTAATGTCATGTGTTCCAGGTACACCTCTAGTTAAAAGCATAGGATGAACTCTTCTTGATAAATTTTTACGTTCTTTTCTTGTTTTATAAAAGTCATCTATTGAAATTCTAAAAACATTTAATTTAAAATATTTAGTTAAAATAATTCTGATTAGAGAACTAATTGTAGTTTTGCCGGTTCCTTGACCCCCTGCTAAACCCACAAAATAAGGTTTTTTCTTTTCGGCTTTTTTACTTATCCAAAAACATAATGGAATTAGGAACAATTTAATCATTCTTTCTTTATTCTTGAATTTGTCAGCTTTTGTCTCTTGAGATTTGATAAACTTTAAACAATCTTTTTTTACCTTACCAAAGCATAAGCTGAATTGTTGCATGAGAATTATTTTTTATCTAAAGGATGATTTTGACCATCGTTTACTGGAATATCCTTCATTTCAAAAGTGTTTATTTCATCGACACAACCAACATTAAATCCTGTCATAGCTGGATTAATTCTTGGATTATGATGAGTATAAATTCCACACTCAGAACAAAAGTAATGTTTAGCAACTTTTGAATGGAACTGATAGAGTTTTAATTTATCTTCGCCTTTAATAATTTTGAAATCTTCATTCTTTACCATCGACATAATTGCTCCTTTTCTTTTACAAATAGAGCAATTACATTTTATTACTTTAGCTAAATCTCCGTCTAAATTTATTTCTGCTTCAACAGCTCCACAATGGCATACAAGTTTTTTCACTATTCTCCCCATTTACCATGAAACTCATAAACTACCGCGGGTTTATCGCCTACTACCCAACCATCATGACCAGGTTCTATTGAATATGCATCACCAGCTTTATAAGTTAATTCAGTTCCATCATCATGTTTTGCACAGACTGCACCTGAAACAATTACTCCAAGATGTTTTGCCTTGCAGCTATCTGTGCCAACTGTTGGTTTGATATCTTGTGACCATTTCCAACCTGGTTGTAAAACTAATCTCATAACTCTTTGATCTCCTACTCTCACAATGTCTATTTTAGCATTTTTAAAACTTGTGTTACTTTCGTCAGGATTATCAAAAGTTTTGACTTCAATTGAGCTCATTTTTTTTTCTCCTTTTATAATTAAATCAGAATTTAAAACTATCCTTGGTTGAAGTTATCCACAAGCATACAAAATATAGTTTTGATGTTCACGTTTTGATTCACTTTTGATTCAATTACGGACTCAAAATACAACCTCTTGCGTGCATTGTATAAATGGGCTATAAATTAGAACAAAACAAGAACATGAAACTAACTATTCCCTACTATCTGCATAAAGCTGGTGCTGGTTTCCCATCACCTGCCACTGATTATATCGAAGAAGATATCGATCTAAACATGCATCTAATCAAAAACGTTCCAGCTACTTTTATTATCAGAGTACAGGGAAAATCCATGGTGGATGTTGGGATCAATGATGGAGACTTATTGGTTGTCGATAAAAGTTTAAAACCAAAAAACTTTTCAACTGTTATTGCAAATGTTCATGATGAGCTTGTGGTTAAAACTTTAGTTCAAGAAAGAGATAAAAAATTTTTGTCGTCTGGGTCTAAAGATTTTTCTAATAGAATTTTAATTAATGAAGAAGAAGATGTTTTTATTTGGGGGGTTGTGACTTATGTCATCCATTCAACGTACTAAAAAAATAGGCTTAGTTGATTGTAATTCTTTCTATGTTTCATGTGAAAGATTATTTAATCCAAAAATAAGAAAAAAACCTGTGGTTGTTTTATCCAATAATGATGGTTGTATCATTTCTAGATCCAATGAAGCAAAAGCATTAGGAATCAAGATGGGTGAACCTTATTTTAAAGCAAAAAATATTATTGTTAAAAATAAAGTTGAAGTTTTTTCATCAAATTATTCGTTATACGGAGATTTATCTAGAAGAGTAATGAGAACTCTTAAAAGATTTAATACTGAAATAGAGGTATATTCAATCGACGAGGCATTCATAGATTTATCCAATTTTCCAGATTCTGAGGTTGAAAAAGTTGGAAGAGAAATTAGAGAAACGGTTCTACAGTGGACAGGTATTCCAACAAGTATCGGTATCGCTAAAACCAAAACATTGAGTAAAGTTGCAAATCATATCGCAAAGAAAAAACAATCAGGAGTAACGAGTTTGATTGGTATAGAAAATTTAGATCCAATTTTAGAAAAGGTTGAAATTAACGATGTATGGGGTGTTGGTAGACAACTTACAAAATTTTATCAAAAGAATGGTATCTATAATGCCAAACAACTTAAAAATAAGTCTAACACTTGGATTAAAAAATGTTCTAATGTTTTAAGCTCAAGAACTGCAATGGAACTTAGAGGAGTTCCTTGTATTGACTTAGAGACTACACAAACAAAAAGAAAAAGTTGTGTCGTTTCAAGATCATTTGGCAAAAGAATAGAAAGTTTTCAAGAATTAAAGGAAGCAGTTGCTAATTATTGTTTGAACGCTTCTGAAAAAATTAGATCAGAGTCTTTAGTTGCAAAAGCGATTACAGTATTTGTTAGAACCAGTCCTTTTCAAAGAGATTATGGATATTATTCAAATTCAAAAACTGTCGACTTTCCAATTGCAACTAACAATAGTCTTGAGACTGTTAAAACTGCAATCGCAATACTTGAGAGTATATTTAGGAACGGCTGTCGTTATCAAAAAGCAGGAGTTATGCTTACAGGATTACGAGATGATGATGGTAGGAAAAATTTATTCTCATCAGAAAAAGATGAAAAAATAAAAACTTTGATGCAATCAATTGATAATACTAATTATAGATATGGTAGATCAACCTTAAGTCTTGCAAGTGCTGGAGTTCATAAAAAATGGAATATGAGAAGACAATATTCTTCTAAAATAGATACCGCTGATTTTTATTGTTTGCCAACAATCAAAGCTATTTAACAAAATGGCAATTTGGTTCAACAACTGTCCATGATGAAGTGCCAAATTTTCTTTTTGAAATATTTTCAAAATTCAAAACTATTTTAGCTTGGTAACTGTTAAGATTACTACTATCTGACGACCATTGCTGAAGTCTTTTGATATTTTCATGATCTGGAAACCGAGTTGCATAAGCATAAAGCCAGCCCCAATTACTCCCTTGTCTTCCATCAAGATCTTGCATTTTATAATTTTTTGCAGGTCCAGGTGCTTTCATTTCTTTGGCGTATTTAAAAACTATTTCGTTATTTTCAGTAAAATCGATGAAAAACTTAACAATATTATGAAAGTTTTTGCCTTTGTATTCATAGTCCCAAATATTATAGCCCTGGTTTTCCGCAATAATTGCAATGACTGTTAAAGCATTCATTGCTCTTGCTTGGTAAAACATTGCTCTACCACCTCTTCTAGTTTCAATAGGTAAACTACCATCTTTTCTTTGATACCGAATTGTGGCTTCATAATTTTTAAAAGCTTTTTTAAAAAGCTTATTATCATTTAGCAGGACACCCAACTGCATATGACTTATTGCAGATGACAGTGCATGGTTATGAGCTCTTTTAGGAACGCCTCTTGCTTGAGTACCATCTTTGTAGGTCATGTCATACATAAGATGTTTGTTTTTCTTTACTATCCTTTTAAACCAATCTTTAATTATCTTATCCTCATTAGTTGCGATATCTATCACTTGTTTTGCAAAAGAATAACCAGCCATCATGGGTGAAGCCACCCATAAATTTACGGTTAGAGTATCATTCCAATGTCTACCCTCATGATCTGATGGACCGGTTCTTTTTGCTGCATCTGCTTTAGCCCATTCCAAAATAATCTTTTTTACATTTTCACACGCTTCAACACTACCCCCACCACATGGACGTTTAAAATTTTCAAATCTTTGTAACGCTCTATTAAACCTATTATCTAATCCATAACCTTTAGGAGCTTTAACTTCTGAAATAGGTGTAACTGGATTAGTCATGGGATTGGAATACATTTTCGTCATACATCTATTTGGATTTTTTGAAACTGGAAAAATAATTTCAGGATTATTTATTTTTGCTTTTTTCTTAATTTCTTTAAAATTCGAAAAAGACGGTGTACAAAATAACAAATAAACTAATGTTGCAGAAATTATCCTAAACATTATCCAGTATTTTTCATTGCTGCAGCAATTCCTGCTATTGAAGTCAACAAAGTATCATTCAAATATTCTTTATCTTTTTTATTTTTAATAGTCTTAATTTTTTTTATCGCGATAGGCTGAACTATGTTCAAAACTTCAGAATAAATATTTCTTACACCTATTGATGTTCTAAATTGTTTTCTTGCAGCAATTATTTCTTTAGGCGTAATTTTTTTATTTAATTTTTTTATAACATCAAATTGAAATCTAAGTTTTTTTCCAACTCTCTTTAAACTTTCATCTGCTAAATGTTCTTCGTAAATTTTTGATATTTCAGGATCTGCTTTAGTAATCACCATATCTAATATATCAAGCATTGAATTAAAAAACGGCCAGTTTCTCTCCATGTCAAATAAAGTTTTTCTAAATTGTTTTATATATGAATATCTTAAAGCTTCTGCACTTCCAAGCCATGCAGGCAGCATAAGTCTAACTTGTGTCCAAGCAAACACCCAAGGGATTGCTCTTAAACTTTTTATAGTATCAATGTTTTTTCTTTTTGAGGGCCTTGAACCTATTGAAAGTTTACCAAGAGCTTTATGGGGCGTAACAGTTTCAAAGTATTTTATAAAATCAGAACTTTGATTAATATTTTTTCTATAAGAATTTTTTGATATCTCTGACATTTTTTCAATTAACGATCTCCAACTAGCTTTTGGAACAGGTGATGGTTTTAAGGTGGCTTCAGTCACTGCACCTATGTAACTACATAAATTATATTTTGCTAAAGGTTCATAACCATATTTTTGTTGAATTACTTCACCTTGGTCGGTTATTCTTATTTTTCCTCTAACAGAGTTTGGAGGTTGTGATCTCAAAGTTGATTGAATCGGGCCACCTCCTCGTCCAGGAGATCCACCTCTTCCATGAAAAAAAGTTACGTTAATATTATATTTTTTACTTAATTTAATTATTTCCTCTTGAGCTTTATACTGATGCCAACTTGCACAAATTTTGCCTGCGTCTTTACTTGAATCTGAATAACCAATCATGACCTCCTGCTCATTTTTGATAACTTTTCTGTACCATGATTGAGAAAACAATTTCTCCATTATATCTTTAGCATTAATTAAATCATCTAAAGTCTCAAATAATGGGACTACTCTTAACTTGTTTTTAATATTGGCTTCTTTTTGTAAAAATATTACAGATAACAAATCTGAAGCTGAATTAGTCATTGATATTACATAAGCTCCGAGACATTCACTAGGTTCGTTGGCCAAAATTTTAAAAGTTGACCAAACTTCTTTATTTTCTCTATTTGAAAATTGAAATTTGTTTAATTGATTTTTTTTAGAGAGTATTTGTTTCTTTAAAAATTCAATTTTTTCGATTTCACTAAATTTTAAATAATTTTTTTTATATTTCTTTTTAACATATTCACTAATTACCTGACTGTGTCTTGAGGACTCTTGTCTTATATCTAATCTTGCAAGATTAATACCAAAACACTTTGCCCTTCGCATCAAGTCTAATAATTCGCCACTAGCAAGATTTTCATTTTGATTTTGTTCTAAAGATTCTCTTACAACTCTTAAAGGCTTTAATATCTCCTCTCGAGAACTCAATAAATTATTGTGATCTAGAGCTTTTTTATTTACAAGGTGTTGTTCTATCGATCTATGTGTGATCCTCATTTTATCTCTTAGAGGCCTTAAAAAAACTCTATAAGGCTCAAAAGATGTCCCTACACTTTTAAGAATTTTTTTTGAACATTTTTCCATAGAATAAGATCTTATTATTTTGGTAAGTGCTTTCTCGTACAACTTTGCAGCTTCCCACCTTGATAGTAAAATTACTTTTCTGGTGACATCAGCTGTAACATTTGGGTTACCATCGCGATCCCCTCCCATCCAAGATCCAAATTCAATAGGATTAAAATTTTTTGGCAAACCTTTGTTCATGTTCTGCACAAAAATTGAATTTAATCTTCTATAAACTTTTGGAATTGTATCCCACAAACTATCTTCAATTATTGCAAGTCCCCATCTTGCTTCATCGAATGGAGATGGTTTAATTCTTTTTAAATCATCCGTATTCCAAATAATAGTTAGCTCATCAAAAAGTTTTTTTTCTAAAACTGCTAATTTTGATGGAAAATTTTTAAGCAAATCTCTTTGTTCAAGAATTTCAATAATATTATGATATTTTTGAATAAGGGTTCTTCTCTTTACCTCAGTTGGGTGTGCAGTTAACACAATTCCAATTTTTAGGTTTTTAGCGGTATTGTATATTTTTGTTTCTGAAATTTTTTTATTTCTAAAGAGATCCTCAAATATTTCCTCTATAAATATGTTGTTGTTTGAAGTTTTCTTATTACTATTTTCATATTCATTAAGCTTTCTAGAAGCATCAATTAAATCAGCCAAATTTATAAAATTCATAAAATGTGTGAATGCTCTAGTTAATTTAAATGAATTTTTTGGGCTCAGTTTTTTAATTGCTTTAATTACTGTTTGATTAGTTTGATTATTTTTAGAATTTATTTTGTTAGCTTTTGATAATTTTCTAACTTTTTCAACTAATTCAAAAAACTTTTGACCTTCTTGTTCTTTGATAACTCTACCTAAAATATTACCCAGATATTTAACATTTTCCCTGAAAAATCTAGTTGGTATACGCTCATAATATAGATCTCTTTTTTTCATTTAATATTATCTATGCTCTCTATTTGGCTTAAAGAATTTTTAAATTCATCCATATTTTCTCTCAATGCTAAATTTGATACAGCATAAACTGCTATTAATAAGAGTAGCAAAGGTAATGCCGTTATCACAGAGGCATTACTTTTAATAAGTAAAATATACAAAATTATAAACAATGCAGAACGTATTAAAAAAGTTTTTTTAAAAACACTGATGATAGATAAAGAATGTTCTACCAGATTCAAAAAACTCATTTTAGATGGTCCAAAATATCTAGTTCCTCTGATCGACGGTACTTTTATGAAATTTTTTTCTACTTTAGATAAAGAGCCAGAAAAACTATTCCAAGTGGCTTTTTCATTAATCATATTTTCGACTGTCTTTTTTGGTAAACAAGTAAAGTTTCCAAATTTTATTGATTTGCCAGTAAAAGTTAAAGTTACCAACTTATGTAACTGATAACAAATTTTAAATAATAAGCTCTCTGATCTTTTTACTCTCTCTCCGACAACCGTAACATTATCTGTATCTTTAATTTGATCTAAAAATTTTTTTATTTCCTCTGGTCTGTCTTCACCGTCTCCATCCATTGGTATTGCATAGTCAAATTCATCTTTATCCAAAATATATTTTAGTCCAGTCGCTATACATCTTGCATGTCCTTGGTTTTTTTTCATGTTTAAAATCTTTATAGATTGAATATTATCAAAATTGATTTCCTCATTTGATCGATCATGGTTTGAGGCATCGTTAACAACAATAATAGATATCTCAAAATTTTTATCTATTTTTAAATTATCAATTTCCTCAAAAAGTTTAAACACTGACTGCCAATCGTTATAAATAGGGATTATAATTTTTACTTTCATAGTTTTTTAATATCTCCCTAAACAAATATCATCTAAACAAATAAATTGACTTGATTTATTTAAAATTTCTTTTTTAGTAAACCCTTCCCACCTTGGTCGTGATTTTAAGTGATAAGATAAATTGCCTGCCTTCCACTCATCTCCTGTGACAAACTCAATTTCTTTTTCAAAATCCTGTTCCCAAGTAAATTGAACTTTAGCTGCTATCTCCTTGCCAGGATAATCAGTTCTTTTATCAGTTTTTGTTATAGAAATATATGCGTATAGGCTTGGGGATAAAAAAAACAAAAATAAAAACCCAACTAAAAAAGAATTTATCTTTTTAAGATTAATTTGAGATCTAAATAAATAGACAGAAAATATTCCAAGAGGTAAATAAAAAGGTGTCATCCACATCGTTCTAATTTTAGATCCTGTAACAACTGAAGTAAAAAATATTAAAAAGATAGGTAAAATACTAACAGATAATAAAAAAAGAAACTTCCTATCATTAAAATTAAATTTAATTGAAATTTTTTTTATCATTAGCCACGTTAAAAAGAAAAATGGAATTAATATTCCAAGTTGTTTAAATAAAAAAGTAATTGGATATTTTACATGGTTGAGAATTTCTGTTTCCTCAAGGCCTGATCTTTTCAAGCCATACAAAACAGTTATAAAATCGTTATCAAGCAACCAAATTATATGTGGAACTAAGAGAACTAAAAAAATTTCAATTATTATCAAATATTTAAAATCAAAGTTTTTAAATTTTTTATAAATAACATAAATAAATAGTAAACTAATTGACAATAATAAATAAACGAACAAATATTTAGAAAGAAAACCAATAGCAGCAAATAATCCGATTAGAAAACAATCATAAAACTGTATTTCTTTTGCATCATATATCTTCCAAGAGTAATAAATAACTAATGACCAAAATGGTAATTGACAAACATTTACATTAAACTCTGGAGTGGTGAAATTAAAGAAATAAATAGCCTCTAACAATAAAACTGAAATTAAACTTAATTTAATATTTCCTAAAATTTCAAAAGCAAATTTGAATATAAAATAGAATGATATAACGACAAAAATTTGACTTAAAAGATAAAAAGCCCAATCTTGAGAACCAAATATATTATAAAATACCTCAGAAAAAAAAGCGCTCATTGGTGGGTGTTTGTTAAAACCCCAATCTAAATTGCTTCCCCAAGCTAGCGCCTCTATTGTATCAAGAGGCAAATTTGAATTTGTCAATGAGGGAATCATTGTCCAAATTATTAAATGTGTAATAGCAAAAATAAAAAATATGTTATTAATATTCTTGTTTAAAACATCCATAAGTAAATATTTACAATAATTAAGGTTGCTTGACACCCATATTTTGCTGAATATACTGCCTCGCATTCAAATTTAGACATGCCAAAGATAGCTAAAGTAAAAAAAAAGGTCACAAAAGTAAAAGCAAAGAGTGTGTCTAAACCAAAAACAAAAGTAGTTAGTAAAACAAAAGAAGTTAAAAAAGGACCTATAAAAATATCAAAAACCTACATTCCTAAAGATACAGAAAAATATATGTGTGAAAAACATAAAGTTTTTTTCAGAATTAAATTGCAAGAATGGAAAAAAGAACTTGTGAAATCAAACAACGAAGCTCTCTACAACGGCTCTATGGATGATAATAGTATTTCTGCAGATATTGTTGATCAGGCAAGTTCATATACCGATAAAAATGTAGAAATGAAAGCAATCAATAGACAAATAAAACTTATCTCAGAAATTGATAAAGCTTTAGCAAGAATAAGGGAAGATACTTATGGATATTGCCTTGATACTGCTGAACCAATCGGGCTAAAAAGACTAATGGCAAGACCAGTTGCAAAATATACAATTGCTGCACAAGAAAAACATGAAAAAGACGAAAAGGTTCACGCAGATGACTAAGAGAAAGAAAAAAACAAAAAAAGTGCATAATCCAGTTACTTATAATTTTACAAAAAAATATATTTATTATTATTATGCGTTGTTCTGGATAATTTTAATATTTTTTGTCTTTAGTAGATGAACCCAAAATTAATTTTAATTATTTTAGTAATACTTGCGATTGAAGCATCAGGTCATGGCATTTTTGCTTCATTATTTAGATTTCTTAATTCGATAAATTAATTATGGCTTAGGTGGTAATTCATTTTTATCCATAAAAGCAAAACCTTTTTTAACACCATCTCTATCAGAGATATTCTCGTACCATCTAGTTAAATTTTTAAATTTTTTTAGACCAATGTCATGCCACTCATGCCTGGCAATCCAAGGAAATGTTCCAATATCTGCAATTGTATAATTTTCTCCTGATAAATATTTTGATTTTGATAATCTTTCATCTAACTCTCTATATATTCTTTCAGAAATCTTGAAATATCTGTCTTCACCAAACTTACTTTTCCCTGGATTATAATGATGAAACTGATGATGTTGACCTAACATTGGACCAATATAGCCCATTTGGGCCATAAGCCATTGATTAATTTCTAATCTTTCTTCAGAATTATAAAATTTTCCACTTAATTCAGCTAAGTAAATTAAAATTGCTCCAGACTCAAAGATTGTTTTTTTATTTTTATGATCAATAATTACAGGAATTTTACTTAATGGACTAATCTTTTTAAAATCTTGTTTAAACTGTTCACCATTATCTAAATCAACTTTAGTTACTTTGTAGTCAAACTTGATCTCTTCAAGCATAATACTAATTTTTTTTCCATTAGGAGTATTAGCTGAAAAAAGCTCTATCACTCTTTTTTCCCAAGTCTTTTTAGCAAGTTTGACGAAGTAGTTGTAAATTCAAATCTATATTTTTCATTAGGTTTTGCGAGTTTGAAACATGCCCTAGCAGCTAAAGCACCCTCATGAAAACCAGAGAGAATAAGTTTTAATTTACCAGGATAGTTACAAATATCTCCAACAGCATAAATACCTTTTTGATTTGTTTCAAATTTTTCTGTATCAACCTCAATAGTTTTTTTATTTAAATTAAGACCCCAATTAGCTATTGGTCCTAATTGCATAATTAGACCAAAAAAACCAAGCACATAATCTGACTTAAGGTTTTTAATCTCATTATTTTCATGCTTTATATCTATGCTCTCTAATCTTTGATCTCCATGGACATTTGCTATTTGATACTTTGTAAATAAGTTTATTTTTCCAGATTTTACAAGCTCCTGCATTTTATCTACTGTTGCTTGGGCACCTCTAAATTCATCTCTTCTATGTATTAAATTAATTTTACACTCCTTTGATAGTTCAACAGCCCAGTCTAATGCGCTATCTCCACCACCAAAAATTGAAACTATTTTACCTTTAAAAATATTTTTATCCTTTACAGAATAAAATAATGATTTGTTCTCAAATTTTTTGCATTCTGTTGGTGGGAATTTTCGTGGTTCAAATGAACCAACTCCTCCAGCAATAATAACATTTGGTGTTAAAAAAGACTTACCATTACTAGTTTTTACTAACCAATTAGATTTATCTTTTTTTACTTCTTCAACTCTTTCACCTAAATGAAATTTAATATCAAAAGGTTTTAGTTGATTAATCAAATTATTGGTTAACTCCTCACCAGTGCACTCTGGCACTGCAGGAATATCATAAATTGGTTTGTCTGGATAAAGTTCTATACATTGTCCACCAATTTTATCTAAATTATCAACTACTTCACAATCAAGCCCAATTAACTTTAATTGGTGTGCGGTAAATAATCCTGTGGGACCTGCTCCAATAATTAGTGCATCGGTTTTGTTCATTTAAGCCTGTTTAGACGGTATGTTTACTTCGAGACCATCTATTTCATCTGAAACAATAATTTGGCAACTCAGTCTGCTATTTGTTTTTGGTTCAAATGCCATATCAAGCATATCGTCTTCTCCGTCTTCTTTTTTTGGTAACTTATTAAACCAGTCTTCCTTGACATAAACATGGCAAGTTGCACATGCCATTCCCCCACCACAATCTGCATCTATTCCAGGTATGTCATTTTGAACTGCACCCTCCATAACTGTTAAGCCATTTTGAACTTCGATTATATGCTTTTCATTCTGGTGAGTGATGTAAGTGATTTTAGCCATTGTTATGAATATAGGTGTAAAAAAAAATAGGGCAAGTATGTAAAAACATACTCGCCCTATAAATTATAAGTTTAAAGCGTAATTATCTTGCTCTTGCGCCAGCTCCAGAACTCATTGCAGCAGCCCAGATTACTAGACCAAATGCAATTTTGTTAATGAAGTCAGCTAAGTTGTAAACTACGTTTAATGTGTCAGCATCTACTCCACCAGTTAGGTAACCAAATACATAACCTAATGGATAAATTGCCCAACCTACAGTTACAATCATTCTCATTGCACCGAACGCAGTTACAAGAGCTTTGTTTCCGCTCTTAGCAGCAGCTTTACCTGCTTCACCTGAGAATACTTCATAAAGAATGTATACCCAACCTGCCATACCGATAATGAAACCAAGTGTAGCGTTGATGTATCCAGCTTCTCCTAAGTATCCACCGATTAACATTACTAATGAACCGATTAACAATCTCCAGAACATTCCAGAGTTTGCTTTTCTTACAGCTACTAGAATTAAATAAAATTCTACCATCTGTAATGGCACAGTAATTAACCAGTCAATATATCTATATACTGTTGGTGAGTCACCTGTAGCAACCCATACTTCTCTCATATACATGTAGTGAATGAAAGCAATACCAGTTACTAGACCAGCAACAGTTACTGATGTTTTCCACGCAGGGTTAACAGTACCTCTCTCCATGAAGAAGAAAGCTGTAGCCGCTAACATACCCATTGAAATTATCCAAAAAGATATTCCAACAAAGTCATCCTGAGCTAACATCGTTGCGTCTGCCGCATTAGCAATTCCTGTTAAGCCTGTTAGGGCAACAGCTGCTAGAGCAAACAGTTTAAGTTTTTTCATAAAAAACTCCCTCTTTAGTTAGTTTTTACTTTTAGTTTATATAAACTAAGCCTAGGCTTCCCTAAGCAAAGATTTGGGTTAAATAGCAAATAAAAACAGATTATTGAAGACTAAAGTGTCATTTATTTACGTTGATTTTACTGACTTTTTGAAATTAAATACAATTTATAATTTAATAATCTAAAAAAAAGGCTCTAACGAATCAAAAAACACATGTCCAAGAAATTCAATGAAATATACCAAGAATCTATAAAGAATCCTGAAAACTTTTGGAGACAAGCATCAGAAAACATCTTCTGGTTTAAGAAACCAAGCAAAATTTTAAACAAATCCAATCCTCCTTTTTATAAATGGTATGAGGATGGTGTCACTAACACGTGTTATAACGCATTGGATTTTCACATTGATCAAGGAAAGGGAGGCAAAACCGCATTAATTTACGACAGTCCTATTACTGGAAACAAAAACAAGTTCAGTTATGAGGAATTAAGATCAAAAGTATCCAAATTTGCAGGAGCACTTAAAAATCAAGGGGTCAATAAAGGTGATCGAGTAATAATTTATATGCCCATGATACCTGAAGCTGTTATCGCAATGCTTGCTTGTGCAAGGATTGGGGCCATACACTCAGTGGTTTTTGGTGGATTTGCCTCAAACGAACTTGCAAGTAGAATTGACGATAGTAAAGCTAAACTTTTAGTAACTGCCTCATGTGGTTTTGAGCCTGGAAGGACTGTTGAATATAAACCCTTAGTAGACGAAGCAATAAAACTTGCTAATCACAAAATTAGTAAAATGATTTTGTTTCAAAGGAAAGGTCATGAAGTCAAATTAAATGCTCCTATGGAGATCAGCTGGGATGAAGCCCATGCTGATGCAAAGGATACAGATTGTGTGGAAATGAATTCAAACGAATTTGCTTATATTCTTTACACATCAGGCACTACCGGAACTCCAAAGGGTATCGTTAGAGATATCGGGGGTCACATCGTTGCTTTAAAATGGACTATGAAGAATATTTATAACATCGATGAAGATGATATTTGGTGGTCAGCTAGTGATATTGGTTGGATAGTGGGTCACTCATATATTGTCTACGCTCCATTATTTAAAGGATGCACAACTGTGCTGTTTGAGGGTAAGCCAGTTGGTACACCTGATGCAGGTGCTTTCTGGAAAATCATTTCAGACTATAAAGTTAAATCATTATTCACCGCACCAACAGCTTTTAGAGCAATTAAAAAAGAAGATCCTGATGGCAAGTTCTTCTCAAAATATGACTTAAGTAAATTTGAAAGTCTTTTTCTTGCAGGAGAGCGTGCAGATCCTGATACAATTAAGTGGGCTGAAAATTTATTAAAAGTTCCAGTAATAGATCATTGGTGGCAAACAGAAACGAGTTGGGCTATTAGTTCAAACTGCACTGGAATTGAAATGATGAAAACTAAGTATGGGTCAGCATGTAAAGCAGTTCCTGGCTATGATGTAAAAATAATCAAATCAGATCAGACTTTAGCTAAACCAAATGAAATGGGTGATATAGTTGTAAAACTTCCATTACCCCCAGGTACGTTTCCCACTCTTTGGAATGCTGATCAAAGATATAAAGAAAATTATATGTCAAATTATGATGGTTATTATCAAACTTATGATGCAGGTCATATTGATGAAGATGGATATATATGGATTATGTCTAGAACAGATGACATAATTAATGTTGCAGGTCACAGATTATCAACAGGTGCAATAGAGGAAGTTTTATCTGAACATCAATCAGTAGCTGAGTGTGCTGTTCTTGGAATTGCCGACAAACTTAAAGGACAATTGCCTATTGGCTTAGTTGTTTTAAAAGCAGGTGTTGATAAAAGTCACGAAGATATCTCAAAAGAGTGCATACAAATGGTCAGAGAAAAAATTGGTCCAGTTGCTGCATTTAAAATTGCTATAGTTATCAAAAGATTACCCAAAACTAGATCAGGTAAAATTTTAAGGGGAACAATTAGAAAGATTGCTGATAAAGAAGAATATAAAATGCCTCCAACCATTGATGATCCAGCAATTTTAGATGAGATAAAAGCTGATCTGAAAAATAATAATATTCTTTAATAGTGTTAAAAACATATTTATTCCTAATTGGAGCAATTTTTTGTGAGGTTGCTGGTACAATGTTATTGCCAGTATCACAAAATTTTACAAAGTTTTTACCCACTTTTGCCCTAGCTGCATTTTATTTAACTGCATTTTATCTTCTAACTTTTGTTGTGAACAAATTACCAATTGCAATTGTTTATGCTACCTGGAGTGGCCTTGGCATATTTACTATTGCAATACTAGGCTACATTTTTTTCAAACAAACCTTAGCTTGGCAGGCAATTGTAGGGTTATTCTTAATTGTGATTGGCGTTATATTAGTAAATAGTTTTACTGGAAAGATTAGCTAAACACTAAAGGATTTCCCTCGGGTTCACCTAAAATTTTACCATCTTTCATTTTTATTTTTCCGGCTATAATAGTTGCCATTGGAGTACCCTTAAACTCAAATCCATTGAAAGGTGACCACCCACATTTACTCTCTATATTTTCGTTTTTAATTTGAATTGTTCTGTTCATATCCACCACAGTAAAATCAGCATCATAACCTTCTTTAATAAATCCTTTATTCTTTATTCCAAAAATTTTAACTGGATTTTCACAAACAAGATTAATTAATTGAGTAAGAGACAACTTGCCGTCATTTACATGATTTAACATAACAGGCATCAAAGTTTGAACACCGGGCATTCCTGAGGGTGAATTGGGATATTCTTTATCTTTATTAACTTTTAGATGTGGGGCGTGATCTGATCCAATTGTGTCGTTTAAATTATTTTTAACTGCGTACCAAAATCTATCATAATGAGATTTATCTCTTATAGGGGGGTTCATTTGAGCATATGTCCCAAGCTTGTCATAACAGTCTGGAGCATAAATAGTTAAATGTTGGGGAGTAATTTCAAAAGTAATGTTTCCTTTATGTTGAGATAAAAAATCAATT
The DNA here is from genome assembly GCA_902597575.1 of uncultured Pelagibacteraceae bacterium. Classification (GTDB taxonomy): domain Bacteria; phylum Pseudomonadota; class Alphaproteobacteria; order Pelagibacterales; family Pelagibacteraceae; genus Pelagibacter. Next base: position 28,182 of record CACJYF010000001.1, read on the forward strand.
TCTTGCTTTGTTGATATATGAAGTACATGGGCTTTTTTGTTATATTTTTTTGCAATTCTTACAATTCTTCTTGTTGATGACATGGCACATTCCTCACTCCTCCATACTGGATGAGAATGAACATCTCCATTTTTGATTAATTTCTTATTTACCTCTAAAATTGCCTCATCCTCTGAATGAACTGCTACAACTTTTGAGCTATTTTGAAAAACTTTATCAATATCTTTTTCATCAGCTACTAAAAGATTTCCAGTCGACGAACCAGCAAATAGTTTTATACCACAGCACCCTTCTAAATTTTTTAATTCTGCTAATTGGCTGACATTGTCAGCAGTTGCTCCAAAATAAAAAGCGTAATTGCAGTACATTCTATTTTTTGCAAGATCTAACTTTCTTTGAAATTCTTTTATGTTTGATGTTGGAGGGTTGGTATTCGGCATTTCAAATACAGCTGTTATACCGCCTGCAACCGCAGCCCTACTTCCGGAATTAAGATCTTCAGTATCAGTCGAACCTGGTTCTCTAAAATGAGTTTGGGTATCTATGCAACCAGGTAAAACAGTTTGACCTTTTGCATCATATGTTTCTTTTGCATCTTCAGAAATATCACCAATCTTTAAAATTTTACCCTCTTTTACAGCAATATCCTTATTTTCTAATTGTCCGTTGATATAACATTGTCCATTTTTGATTATTAGATCTAACATTTATGAAAAAAGTTATTATATTAAAAATAGCTATCAATCAAACATGAATAACAGTGTTTTTATATTAAAAGACAGATCCATACTCTACGTTAATGGCTTAGATGCTAAAAATTTTCTACAAAATTTAATAAGTAATGACATCAATAAAGTAAATGATAGTTCTAGTTGTTTTGCCTCTTTATTAACACCTCAAGGTAAATTTCTTTATGAATTTATAATCGTAAAACATAAGTTAGGTTTTTTTATTGATTGTGAAAAATCTCAATCAGAGGCGATATTTAAACAACTAAACATGTATAAACTTAGATCAAAAGTGGAGATATTAGATTTAAGTAATGAATTTGTTGTAGCAAGTTTTAGTTACGAAAAATATTTGTCAATTGAAGGGTCAAAAGACATATTGGGTTTTACTTTTAAATATAGGGAAGATCCTATCATTCTAGATCCTCGGAATAAAAATTTAGGTGCACGCTTAATAATCAACTTGGAAAAACTTTACTTATCATTAAAAAAACTTGATTTAAAAGATGATAACATCGAAAAATACTACGCTCAAAGTCACAAATTAGGAGTTGTTCCGAAATATTTGAATAAGCTACAAAATAAATTATTTGGTATTGAATGTAATTATGCTGAACTAAATGGAATTGATTTTAAAAAAGGATGTTTTGTAGGTCAGGAAAATACAGCAAGAATAAATTTAAAAAACAAACTATCAAAAAGATTATTGCCTATTGAAATAATTGAGGGAAATTTATCAGAAGATGAAAAAGTTTTTAATAATGATGTAGAGATTGGTAAAGTATTAATTAATGACAATTACCCTTTTGCCCTAATAAAGTTTTTAGATAAAAATTTTGACAAAAATCAAGTATTTAAAAGTAAAAATGGAACTTTTAAAATTTTGGTGCCTGAGTGGCTAAATATTAATAATTAATTTTTATTTGATAGTTTAATAAATAATCCATAATCAGGATCTTTATTGAAGAGTTCATAGTGACTATCTAAATTAATTTGAAAATTATCTAATTCTTTATTGTGAGATAGTTTCGCTAAAGAGTCTTGAAATGTCATTGAGTAAAGTGATCTTTGTGAATTTTTATAATCAAGCGCTATCACAAAATTATCATTTTTACTGTCTTTAGCCTGATCCCTAGTATATTTTGTCATTAAAGTTAAACCGTTATTAGAAATTAAATCAAATCCAATTCCACCAATTATATTATGTGTAGCATTATTTATATTTTTAAAAGTATAAGCACTACCATCTGACTCGTATGAAAATTTTTGCTGAGATGACGGACTCATATCAGCATAATATTCAAAATCAAAATATGGTATCAAACTTCCAACTTTTAATTCATAAGTATTGTCCAAACTTGCACCTATTGAGGAAGTAAAATTTCCAATATATTGATCTTCAAATTTTAAATTCAATCCAGCTGCTCCTGTTTCTGTATATTCACCAAAATGTGTTATCCCATAATTTATTTTTATTTTTGGAGTAAAATTCAATTTATTTTTTGAAAAAGTATCTCTTAAACTTAAGGATCCATATAATTGCTCACCATATCTTTCACCGTCAGTTGATGTTGAACCGCTATTATTTAATAAGTCAGAATTTATAAAACTCAAACCTAATAAGTGATCAGTAAATCGATCTCCTCCTTTTGGTTTACTTTCATAAAAAGTCAAACTAAATGAACTCATATCAAGCGCACTTCCAAGATCTCCCACATCAACATCGTCACTACCAAATCTTATTGCAATCCCACGCATAATATTATCTTCACTTCTTTTATCAGCTCCAAAAGTGATTGCTGAAGTATTAATATCTTTTGAGGAAGAATTAGAAGTATCTCCAATTTTACCAATACTAATTGTACCTTCGCTCCAAAAAGACCAGCTAGAATTTTGATTTAAATCGGAGGAATTATTATTAGAAAAATAAAGAGGAATTAATTCCTCTGTGAGAGAATTTAAAATTTCATTATTAAATTGGAACTTAATATTCTGGTTTGTTAAATTTAATCTATTGCTGTTACGTCTTAACCATTCCATACGATTTAATACTGGAAAGGTTGTATGTTGAATTAACTTTTTTGCTGCCTCTGATTGGGATTCTGCCGATGCAACATCATCTTTATTTGCTGTTGGATCAATACATTTAACTACCCCGAAACCACATGATAGATTATATTCGTGTACATCAGATGATTTATCTGTGTCATAATCCATAATAAACATTTTGGATCCATCAGTGTTAAACGTTATACCCCATACCTGAGTAAGTTCTTCAGACGTATTATATGAACCTACATAAGTAACGGTACCAGCTAAATTAAACGGAGTAGATAAAGAATACTCATTTATTGTATCTCCTTCACCAGTTGTTATATACATTTTGGATCCATCAGAACTAAATTTTATACCCCGAACATCACCACCATTAGCAATTAAACCACCGCCACTTGGTGAAAAATTTTTTACTAAAGTTTCGTTAGATAAATCATACGGGCTTGAAAGTGAATATTGAAAGACATGCCCATTACTTGCTCTATCAAGGAGATAGATATTTTTACCGTCATTACTAAAAGTTATTGCTCTTAAATTTGGAGAGCTATCTAAAGTGAAACTTTTGTTACCTTGGCTTACACAAGTTGAAATATCATAAGCAGTTGTTAATGAGTATATTTCTACATCATCGTCTCCCATGTCAGTTAAAAAAAATTTTGTTCCATCAGAGTTAAATTCGATATTAGTGCCATCTAATGCCTCACCTCCGATATTACAAAAGGAGTTAGTTAAAAAAGTTGCTTCTGAAATATCAAAAGGAGTACTTAATGTATATTGGATCACTCTATTAGCAGAAAAACCGGCAATGAACATTCTGGTACCATCCGGGTTAAAAGTTATACCTGAGGGTGAGTTCTGGCCTTTGTCACTATTTTTTGGAACATCGATATCGTCAACAAATGACGAAACTGCTCCAAAAGCTTTAAAGCTCGTGAGAAAAAAGATTAATAATAAACTTATAAATTTTAGCAATTTCACGAGCTATTTTTAAACCAAAAAAATATTTTATGCATCCGAGAATATAGATGATTGATGTTGAAAAAGTTACATTTGGTGCGGCCAGAGAGACTCGAACTCTCATGGACTAGGTCCACACGGCCCTCAACCGTGCCTGTCTACCAATTTCAGCATGGCCGCAAATATGACCCACATTAAATCAATGACAAGCAGGTTTCAAATTGATAAATTTTTATTATGGAATTTAACCAAGAAGTAAAGCAAGCAACTGACCCTATTTACAAAAAAATATCTAAGGTAATGCCTGAAATTGAATGGTCTGTGCACGCGCCTTATATTCACAAAATTAATAAACTTAAAAAAGAAAAAAATGCAGTTATTCTTGCTCATAACTATCAAACTCCAGAAATTTACCACGGGATAGCAGATTTTTCAGCTGACTCTCTGGCGTTAGCTGTCGAGGCATCAAAAACTTCTGCAGATATAATTGTAATGGCGGGTGTTCACTTTATGGCTGAAACTGCAAAGTTAATGAGTCCAAATAAAAAAGTTTTGTTACCAGACATGAAAGCAGGATGCTCATTATCTTCTTCAATTACTGGTAAAGATGTAAGATTACTCAAAGAAAAGTATCCAGGTGTACCTGTTGTTTCTTATGTCAATACTTCTGCAGATGTTAAAGCTGAAACAGATGTATGTTGCACATCTGCCAATGCAGTTAAAATTGTAAAATCACTAGGTGTTAAAAAAGTTATTTTTCTTCCTGATGATTATTTGGCAAAATATGTTGCTTCACAAACAGACGTTGAAATAATTTCTTGGAAAGGAATTTGTATTGTGCATGATCAGTTTAATGAGAAGGAAATTATCAACATTCGAAAAAATAATCCAGGGATAAAAATTATTGCACACCCAGAATGTCCTCCTGAAGTAATTAAAGCAAGTGATTTTGCAGGATCAACATCTGGCATGATTAATTATGTGAAAGATAACCAGCCTAAAAAAGTAATGATGGTTACTGAATGTTCTATGAGTGATAATATTCAAGTCGAGAATCCAAATGTAGAGTTTATAAGACCATGCAACATGTGTCCTCATATGAAAAAAATAACTCTACCAAAAATACTTGACTGCTTAGAAAATGAAACTGGTGAAATTATTATGGATCAAGAGACAATCGATAAGGCTAGATTGTCTGTAGAGAAAATGGTTGCTATCGGTAGATAACTTTTTGTGTCTCAAATAAAACTAAGTGAAAATTTTATTAAAAATACTGTCAAGCTTGCACTAAATGAAGATTTGTATCCCTCGGGAGATATTACCTCAAGTCTTGTAAAAAATAACAAAACAATCAGAGCAAAATTAATAGCTAATGAAGATGCAATAATTGGAGGATTATTATTTGCAAAAAGTGCATTTTCTCTTATTGATAAAAAAATAAAATTTATTGTAAAAAAAAAAGATGGATCTTCTGTTAAGAAAAAAACACTCGTTGCAATAATTCAAGGTAATGTTCAAAATATATTAATTGCGGAAAGAGTAGCTTTAAATTTTTTATCTCATATTTCAGGTGTTGCGACAAAAACAAATAAGTTTGTAAAACTAGCTGGGAAAAAGTGTAAAATATGTTGCACAAGAAAAACTATACCAAGTTTAAGAGTTATTCAGAAATATGCTGTCAAATTAGGTGGTGGAATTAATCACAGATTTAATCTTAGTGATGAGTTTCTTATTAAAGATAATCATGTTGCAAGTTCAAATATTAAAAAATTAGTTTCTTCAGCTATTGCAAATAAAAAAGGAAGAAAAATTACTGTTGAAGTGGATAATCTCAATCAACTTAAACAAATTATTGGTTTAAAATTTGATAGGGTTTTATTTGATAATATGAGTAATAAAAACTTAAAACTTGGAGTGAAACTCGCAAAAAAAAATTATGAAACCGAAGCCTCTGGAAACATTAGTCTTAAAACAATTAGATCTGTTGCGAAAACTGGGGTCAACAGGATTTCTGTTGGTAGTATAACACATAGCGCTCCAGCAATAGATTTTAAACTTGAAATTTAATTGATAAATTTTGTCAAGTCTGGCTTAAAATAGTTTGGCCCTTTCATTACTTTGCCATGCTCATTATAAATTGGTTTTCCATTGTCATCCAATTTACTCATATTTGAGTTTTGAACCTCTTCAAAACACTTATCTAAATTAATACCAAATGCATGGCCCGCACCGTAAGTGACGTAAAGTATATCTGTTAACGCATCTGCAACCTCTAATAAATCTCTATTATTCATTGCCTCTGTGAGTTCGTTCAATTCTTCTTTTATTAGGTCTACTCTTAATTTGTTGATTTTATCTGTGCTAAATGAGGGTTTATCTTTAACTTCTTGTCCAAAAGTTTTCATGAAAACTCCAACCTTACTAAAATTTGACATAATGCTCCTGTAAGTTTTTTAAAAATAATGTATATTCATAATAATTTATTAATTACTAATTAATCAATGAAATTAAGAAAAGAATTTGACAGTATAGGATCTATTAATGTTCCTAATGATAAATATTGGGGCGCATCAACTCAGAGATCAAAAAAATATTTTGATATTGGCGAATTCCTAGTAAGACCAACGCTAATAAAATCAATAGCAATTATCAAAAAAGCAGCTGCGATAGTTCACGCAAAAGAAAAGCAAATTTCACCGAATATTTCAAAAGCAATTATAAAGGCGTCAAATGAGGTAATTGGAGGAAAATTAGATAATCATTTCCCACTAAAAGTTTGGCAAACAGGTTCTGGTACTCAAACAAACATGAATGTTAATGAAGTCATCTCAAATAGAGCTATTGAAATCTTGGGAGGGAAAAAAGGCTCAAAAAAACCTGTGCATCCTAATGATCATGTTAATAAATCTCAGTCAACTAATGATGTTTTTCCAACTGCTATGCATATTGCAATAGCTGTAGAAACAAGAAAAAAATTATTACCAGCGTTAGAATTATTGAATAAAGATTTAAAAAAGAAAGCCTCTAAATTTAAAAAAATAATAAAAGTAGGAAGGACCCATTTACAAGACGCAACTCCTTTGTCACTTGGACAAGAATTTTCCGGCTATCAGTCACAACTAGAAGACTGTATCTCAAGAATTAAAAATGCGTTAAATGAAATTTACTTTTTAGCGCAAGGTGGAACTGCTGTTGGAACAGGTATCAACAGTAAAAAAGGTTTTGATAAAAAAATAATCAATCAAATCAAAAAAATTACAAAAATTCCTTTTAAACCAACGAAAAATAAGTTTGCGGCACTAGCTGCTCATGATGAAATAGTAAATTTTTCAGGAACACTTAATACTACTGCAGTATGTTTGATGAAGATTGCCAATGACATAAGATTTTTAGGCTCTGGACCAAGAGCAGGATATGGGGAATTGATCTTACCAGCTAACGAGCCAGGTTCATCAATAATGCCAGGTAAAGTAAATCCTACTCAATCAGAAGCAGTAACAATGGTCTGTGTCAAAGTAATTGGAAATCACAATGGTATTACTATGGCCGGATCACATGGTCACTTTGAATTGAATGTATTTAAACCATTGATTGCCCACAATATTCTTCAATCTATTGATTTGTTATCTGATAGTTCAAAAAATTTTGCATTGTACTGCATTAAAGGTATTAAAGCCGACAAGGTTAAAATTAAAAATTATCTTGAGAATTCTCTTATGCTGGTCACTGCGCTCGCACCAAAAATTGGATATGATAAAGCTGCCAAAATTGCTAAATCAGCACTTAAAAATGGAACTACTTTAAAGTCTGAAGCTTTAAAATCGGGTTTAATTGACGAAAAAGAATACGATAAAATTGTTGATCCGAAAAAAATGATCTATCCAACATAACTACTGAAAAAATCTTTTACAAAATTTTTAAAAGTGATTTTATTAAAAAATTTTCTCTCAGATGAATTAAACCTATCAAGAAATTCGTTAAGTTTAACACTAGACTTGTTATCAATTTTTACATTATCAAAATTAAATTTATTTTTATTAAAATTATAAACAAAATCTAATTCAAGCTTATTTATTTTTTTTCGATAAATTTTTTTTATTTGAAATGATTTATAAAAATTATCAATGTTGTTTGGATTAATAACAAGTTTTCCAATTAAGAGAATTTCATCCTTGTCATAACTTAATATACCTTCTTTTAAATTAATCTCTAAATCATCCTTCCACATTATTCTTGATTTTGAAAAAGTTATATTTCCTTGGTCTAGATTTAGCTTTAATTTTAAATCATTCAAATAATCAATGTTTGTAAGATTACTTACGTTTAAATCAATATTTACATTTAAATTTTTGTTACTGAGAATTTCTGATTTAAGTATTTCAATTAACAAAGAGTCGTTTTTAAGAATATCCTTTGTATTTATACCATCGTAATTAAAAGAAGCCTCTAAGTAAAAAGGTTTAAAATCAAAACTTCCATTAAAAGTTCTTTTGTCAATTGAAGAAAAATTCAAAGAATTCTTATTAATTTCGTAAAAAAAAGACTCCTCTTTATTGACAAACAATAGGTCTAATCTACCTTTTTTTATTAAATCCTCATAATTTGTATTACTTTCAATATCCAAACCAATCTTTTTTGAATTAAACTTTATGGAAAAATTTTTTTTAAATTTATTATTCTTAAGGTTGATAATGTAAGGAATGTTGAAAATTTCATTTTTTGAAACTAAGACGTTTTCTAAATTGTAAGAGTCAAAATAAAATTTACTATCATTTATCTTATTTAAAAATAACAATTCTTCATTCAAATTTTTAAAAAAAATATTACTTTTTTTAAAAATTATATTATTTTCGTTTGGCTCCATTTTAAGAAATGTTTCAAAGAAAAGTAAATCGTTTTTATTTAAATCAAAATCTGTTTTGTTTAAAACTAGGTCTTTAATCTCTAAGTTATCTATAGAAAAAAGATTTCCAAAATCAATAAATGCTTTAAAATTTTGAACAACGCCTATCTCCCTTTTGTTATTTAAAATTGACAAATTTTTGCTTATGAAGTGGGGCTTTGGAAGTAGGCCGTATCTGATTTTTTCATTAAATTTTATGTCGAAATTATATTTCTTTAAAATTTGATTCTTTATTTCAACTTTAGCTATATCTTTATCGTATAAAGTTGGTAATAAAAAATAGCTCAGTGTCAAAATAAGAATTGCTGACAAACTAAAAAAAACTCTATTATTAGCGAGAATATTGTTTTTTTTTGGATATTTTTTGAGAAAATTTAGTTTACTAAAATAGCTTTCTAATAAGTTATTTATTGATAAAAATCTTTGCTTAAGTTTTTTTGAAATTAAATTAATTTTATTCATTATTTTGGACCAACTTATAATAAATTATATAAAATGGTAAACTCTGATTATTTAAAAAATCTCAATAAAGCTCAAAAAGAGGCGGTTACACATCTCGATGGACCTCTGCTAATTGTTGCAGGTGCAGGATCAGGTAAAACTAAGGTTCTCACAACGAGAATTGCAAATATAATTAAAGAAAAAAAGGCTTTTCCAAATGAAATCCTGGCAGTTACCTTTACCAATAAAGCTGCAAAAGAGATGCAAAATCGAGTAAGCCAAATTTTAGGTTCTTATGCGGTTGGATTATCCTGGCTAGGTACTTTTCACTCAATCTGTGCAAAATTATTAAGAAAACACGCAGCTGCAGTCAACCTAAATTCAAATTTTACTATTATTGATACAGATGACCAGGCCAGATTAATTAAAAATATTTGCAAAGCTGAAAATGTGGATGTAAAGAAATTGTCACCTAAATATATTTTAGCAATAATTGATAAATGGAAAAATAGAGGATTTTATCCTGATGAAGTAAATATCAACAAAAAAGATATTTATGAGAAGATAATTTTACCAATATATAAAATTTATCAACAAAAACTTACTGATCTCAACTCATGTGACTTTGGTGATTTAATTTTGCATTCATTAAAAATTTTAGAAAAAAATGTTGATATTAGAGAGTTATATAAAAAAAATTTTAAATATATTTTGGTAGATGAATATCAAGATACAAATTTTGTTCAAAGCAAATGGCTTAAACTCTTAGTGGGAAACAATCAAAACATTTGTTGTGTTGGTGATGATGATCAGTCAATTTATAGTTGGAGAGGAGCAGAAATAAAAAACTTTTTAGAATTTGATAAAATTTATAAAAATACGAAAGTTATTAGGCTTGAGCAAAATTACAGATCTACACAAAATATTTTATCGGTAGCATCAGATTTAATTTCGAATAATGAAAATCGTGTAGGCAAAACACTTGAAACAACTATGGAAGATGGCGACTTGGTAAATTTGAATTGTTTTAAAAGTGGTAAAGATGAAGCCATAGGAATTTCAGATGAAATAGAACAAATAAAAAAAAATTTTTCACTTAATAACATTGCTATACTAGTAAGAGCAATTTTTCAAACTAGAGAATTTGAGGAAAGATTTTTAAAAATAGGAATGCCTTATAGAATACTTGGTGGAATAAAATTTTATGAAAGAGCAGAAATAAAGGACTGTATTGCCTATCTTCGTTTAATTTATCAAGAAAAGGATGATCTTGCTTTTGAAAGAATTGTTAATAATCCAAAAAGATCAATCGGTGAAACTACACTTAAAGAAATACACAGTTTTTCAAAAAATAATTTACTCTGTTTAGAAATATCTTCAAAAAAAATGATTGATCAAAATTTAATAAAACCTAAAGCAAAGATTGGTTTAACGATTTTTTTAGATTTAATAGACAAATGGAGAAATGATTTTAAACTTAAAAATATTAATCATGTCAAATTACTTCAACTAGTTCTTGATGAGTCAGGGTACTCTGCGATGCTTAAAAATAAAAAAGACTTAGAAAATGAGAATAGACTTGAAAATATCAAAGAACTTTTAAGTGCCATGAAAGAATTTGACAATTTAGAAAGTTTCTTAGAGCATGTTGCACTAGCTACTTCAATTGATCAAAATTGGGATGGTGAAAAAATAAATATGATGACCATGCATGCGGCCAAGGGTCTAGAATTTGATGTTGTTTTTTTACCCGGTTGGGAAGAAGGTCTTTTCCCACATCAAAAATCTATTGAAGAAAAAGGACAAAATGGTTTAGAGGAAGAAAGAAGGCTAGCTTATGTTGGTATAACTAGAGCTAAAAAAAAATTGAATATATCCTTTTCAATGAACAGATTTTATCAAGGTGACTGGATTGATAGTTTAGCATCAAGATTTGTTAGTGAACTTCCTGAAAAATTTATAGAAAAAAATTCTTATTTTGATCGCGATAAAGACGAAATAGAGGATTTTGAATTTAACCAAGATCTAGATTTTGATAATAACGATAATATAAGAAGTCCAGGATGGATTAGATATCAAAAAAAACTAAAATGATTAAAAAAAGGTTAAAAATATTAAAAAAAAAATTTAATTCATTTGGTATAGATGGATACGTAGTACCCAAAAATGATGAGTTTTTCTCAGAATATTCTAACAAAGATAGGCTCAAAATAATTTCAAATTTTAGTGGTTCTGCAGGATATGCGGTAGTCTTGAAAAACAAAAATTATCTATTTGTAGATGGAAGATATTCTATTCAAGCGCAAATAGAATCGGGAAGTAATTTTGTTATCAAAAATTTAAATGAAATTTTAAATTGTAAGTTATTTAAGAATATCACACTTGGTATAGATCCTAAAATATTTACATCTAACGAAATAAATAAATTTTTTTTAAAATTTAACAATGTAAAAGTTATTAGTCTCAACTTAGTTGATGAGATTTACAATAAATATAAAAAAAAAATAAAGCCCTTTTATTCTATTAAAAAAAAAATTGTGGGAGAAAGTCATTTGAAAAAAATAAATAAAGTTTCTAGTATCTTGAAAAAAAGCAAAATAGATTATTTGTTACTAAGCGCGCCAGAAAATGTCGCATGGCTTTTGAATATAAGAGGTCATGATAATCCAACTAGTCCAATACCCAATTGTCGTCTACTTTTGTTTAAGAATAAAAAGTTTTTTATAATTTGTGAAAGAAAGAAATTATTAAGATTAGTTAAAGAAAGAAAAATTACCCAAGACCAAATAATAAACCCATTAAAATTAACAAGTTTTTTTAGTAAAATCAAAAAAGGAAAATTCATAATTGATAAGAAAACATGTTCAATATTCTATAGGGACTCATTGATTAATAATAATCACAAAATTATTAGTGAAAATGACCCAACATATTTAATGAAATCAATTAAAAACAAAAATGAAATTAACAATATGATTAATGCCCACATAGAGGATGGTGTGGCTTTAACAAAATTTTTACATTGGATCAAAGTACTAAATAAAAAGAAAATTACTGAAGTTGACGCACAAAACAAACTAGAAAAATTTAGAAGGATAAATAAAAATTATTTATTTCCAAGTTTTAGTACAATTGCTGGTTCAGGAGCAAATGGAGCAATAATTCACTATAGGGCAACAAAGAAAAATACAAAAAAAATTAATAAAAAAGATCTATTTTTATTTGACTCGGGTGGTCAATACAAATATGGAACTACGGATGTGACAAGAACTATATGTTTCTCTAAACCTACTCATTATGTAAAAAATATTTTTACAAAAGTTTTGAAAGGACACATCGCTGTTGTATCATCAAATTTTAAATCTCATTATAATGGTAAATTAATTGACAAAAGAGCTAGAGCCTTTCTCAAAACTAGTGGTCTTGATTACGAACACGGAACAGGTCATGGTGTTGGATTTTTCTCAAATGTTCACGAAGGCCCTCAAGCAATTTCAAAGTCTAATACAATAAAATTACAAGAAGGTATGATTTTGAGTAATGAGCCTGGATATTATAAAAAAGGTAAATTTGGTATAAGGTTAGAAAATTTACTATATATAAAAAAATATAATAAAAAGTTGTTTTTTGTAAATCTAACCTTGGCGCCTTTTGATAAGGATTTAATCAATTTCAAACTTCTCAATAAAAAAGAAAAAAATTATCTTTTTAATTATCACCTAAGTATCTATTTGAAATTATCAAAATACCTGAATAAAAAAGAGAAAAAATGGTTAGCTGGTTTTATTTAACATATTCAACCATTCGGCCTGGGACAATATTTTTATTTTCAAATCTTTAGCTGAGTCTATTTTTCTTTTTGTTGGTTTCTCACCTATTATTAGATAATCAAGTTTTTTTGAAACATTGCTTATAATTGATCCAGAATTTTCCTCTATTAAAGACTTTGCTTCCGCTCTGCTTATACCCTCAAGCTTACCCGTAATCATAAAAGTTTTATTATTTAATAAACCATTACTTTTTGCTAAAACAGCATCTTTAACATCTACTAATTCGCTTAATTCCTGTATCATTTTTAGATTAATATTGTTTGAAAAAAAATTTTTTATTGAATTAATTTGTGTTTCACCAATACCATCTATATTAATTAAATCATTAAATTTTTTTGTTTTAGACAATAAAAGAAAATTTTTTATAGAGAATAGATTTTTTGAAATCAACTTTGCATTCTCCAAACCTATATGTCTTATTCCTAAAGCAAAAATAAATTTTTCAAATGGAATTGTTCTTTTAATATTTATTGAATATTTTAGATTTGAAACAGATTGTTTACCCCACCCATCTAGATTTTCTATGACAGAATAATCTAATTTAAATATATCCTGAGGTAATCGAATTAAATTTAATTTCCAGAAATTTTCAACAATTTTTTTTCCAAACCCGTCTATATTGAATGCTTCTTTAGATACAAAATGCTTAATTTTTTCAATAGCAATCTTCTCACATTCAAAACCTTCACTAGTACATCGCCTTACTGCATCCTCTTTTTTTGTAATGGAATTATACTCTTTAATAGTTTTTGATCCGCATGAGGGACAATTTAATGGAAAGACAAATTTTTTTGATCCATCATTTCTCTGTTTTAAGTCTACTGAAATCACATGTGGTATTACATCACCAGCTCTTTCAATCAAAACAGTATCGCCAATTCTTATATCTTTACGGATTATTTCTTCTTCATTATGTAATGTTGCGTTAGAGACCACTACTCCACCAATATTAATTGGTTTAATTTTAGCGACTGGTGTTAATGCTCCTGTTCTGCCTACTTGAATTTCAATATTTTCTATTTTTGAGATTCCGTTATTAGCAGAGAATTTATGTGCAATGGCCCATCTAGGTGCATTAGCAACATTGCCTAATCTTTTTTGTAATTGAAAATCATTAATTTTGTATACAATACCGTCTATGTCAAAATCTATACTTCCCCTTTTATTTTCAATATCATGATAATTTTTCATCAAATTTTTAATACCTTTTATAGTTTTGTTTAAAGGATTAGTTTTAAAACCCCATTCTTTAAGTTTTTTTAAAAATTCACTTTGTTTATTAATTTTTAATCCTTTTTGATAACCAAAAGTATATGCAATGAATTTTAAAGGGATTCTTTTTGTTTCATGAGGATTTTTCTGTCTCAAAGAGCCTGAAGCAGCATTTCGTGGATTTGCAAATTTTCCAGTTAGTTTTTTAAAATCATTATTTTGTATGAATATTTCTCCTCTAATTTCTATATCATCCGGAAAGTCTTTTGATAAAATTCTTTGTGGGATATCGCTTACTGTTTTCAAATTTTCTGTTATATCTTCTCCTTCTTTACCGTCTCCTCTCGATAGTCCAGTAGTGAAAACACCATCCTTATACGATAATGAAGCTGAAATCCCATCAATTTTTGGTTCAGCACTATACTCAAGTAGTGACCGATCTTTTTGATTTAGATAATTTGTAATTTTTTTTTCAAAATTATTTAAATCATCTTGATCGAAAGCGTTAGCAAGTGAAAGCATAGGAACTCTATGTAAGACTTTTTCAAAGTTCTTAGAGGGTTTAAATCCTATTACTAAAGAGGGTGAATTCTTATTTTTAAGCTCAGAATATTCACTTTCAAGTTTTAAAATATCTTTTTTGAGAGCATCGTATTCTGCATCGTCAACTATTGGATCATTATGTTCATAATAAAACTTATTGAATTTAACTAATTTTCGGATTTTTCTATCATACTCTTTTTTAATTTCTTTTTTTTTCATCTTACTCAAAAAGAGCTCTAAATCTTTTTAGTCTTTTTTTATTCTTTTTTTTAATATCTTGTAATCTACTTTTTTTTCTAATCTTGTAATTTTCATTAAACAAACTGTATGTATTTTGATACCATTCAGATGAACCATAGTTATAACCAAGAAGTTGTGCATATTTTTCAGCCTCTTCGATTAGGCCAATTGTATAATGGACTTCTACCAATCTATGTAATGCTTCAGCAGTATAAATTGTAGTATCATAATCATCTATTACAGTCCTAAAACGATTAATTGCTGATATCCACTTTTTTCTATCAAAATAATATCTACCTATATACATTTCTTTAGATGCTAAGATATCATTAATCAAACTCATCTTAAATTCTGCATCCAGAGCATATTCCGTATTAGGATATTTATTTAAAATAAAATCAAATTTTATTTTAGCATTTTTAATTGACTGCAAATCTTTTTTTTCATCAACTATTTGTTCAAAATAACTTATACCCATAAGATAATGAGCATACGGAATATCTTTATGAAAAGGGTAAACTCTTAGAAATCTGTCTAACTCAGCGATAGTGTCAGCATAATAATCTTGAGTATAATATGAATAAGCTGCCATTAAAGCAGATCTAGGAGCTAAATCAGATTGTGGAAATAGTGTTTCAACCTCATTAAATTTCTTTGCAGCAAACAAAACATCACCACCTTCAAGCGCATCTTTACCAATGTCATAAGCCTCTAAAACCTGAAGCTCTAAACTTTTTTCTTTAATCGACGTATTTTCAATATTATCTTTAGCACAAGAAACAAGAATTAATAAGGATAAAAAAAAATAAAGAGCTCTAGAAATTAACATTTTGCTTTTATATAATTTAAAACGTTAATTTAAAAGAACAATATGTTTAAGCTATAGATCTAAATAATCTTTTATTTATTAATGAATGAGGAAGATTTCTCTCTTGAATTTCAATTATTGAAAAATTATCTTTATTTTCAAATACTTTTTTTAAGAGTTGATTGGTCATAAAATGTCCACCTTGAGAACATTTTATGCTAGCTATCATTCTATAACCGGATGTGTATAGGTCTCCCACACAATCGAGTATCTTATGATTAACAAATTCCAATGGATTTCTCAAACCATCTTTATTTAAAACTTTATCATCTTTAACCACAATAGCATTTTCTAAGCTACCGCCTTTTGCAAGACCATTCTGTCTAATTTTTTCTACGTCTTCGTATAGACAAAATGTTCTTGAATTAAAAATATCAGTCAGATCATCCTCATAAACATTTATTTTATTTTTTTGATTTCCAATAACAGGATTGTGATATCTTAATTCAAAATCGATATCTAAACTTAATTTTGATGGCTCAATAGATATGAACTTTTCATTTTCTCTATAAATTATCTTTTTATTAATCTTAATTATTTTGATCGGCGCTTCACTATTCTTTAGCCCTGATATTAATATCTTTTCTATAAATTTTTTTGCTGAACCATCTAAAATTGGCACTTCTTCACTATCAATTTCTATTAAAACATTATCCACACCAAGACCAAACAAAGCTCCCATTAAGTGTTCTATAGTAGAAACCTTAACACCATATTCATTAGAAATTGTAGTGTTTAGAACAGTATTATTTACATTAGAAAAATTTGGAAAAACTATGTTATTTGTTTTTAAGTCAGTCCTTTTAAAAATTATTCCCGAATTTGGTTCAGATGGTTTCAAAGAGATATTTGAGATTTTTCCACTGTGTAAGCCTATTCCATTAAAATTTACAGGGCTTCTTAAAGTTTTTTGATTTAATAATTTCACAAAGAAACTTTTATTATCCAGATCAAATGATTTAAATACAACAAATGTTACTAGAAAATACAATTAATTAAATAAATCGAAAAATTTTTCAAAAAAGCCCCTATTTTTGGATGTTTTGTTAACTAAATTCACCTCATTTTTATTATATCCATCAATAATTTTACTAGTCATCTTAAAAAAATTAATGTCTCTATCATTCGTAAATTTGTAAATATAACTTGCACTTAATATTCGATTTACAGAGATTTGAAAATTTTTTAAAGTTTTTTCAATATGTCTTATCAATTCATCGGGTAAACAAATAAAACTTATATCCAAAGAAAAATTCTTACATTTTTGATTAAGTGGTAATTTTGTAAAATGAACATCATCGATAAAATAGTTGTCAATTAAAATGTGAATAATTTTCATATTTTGAATTGTTTTTTCACACTGATACTTAGCACTTTTTATTAAATATAGAATTATATTAGAGTTAATATTTTCATTATAATCATGCTGTTTCATAGAAATTTGCAAATTTAAAAAATCTTTTGTTTCTAATATTATGTTAATTTTTTCGATAAAATTTCCTAAAATTTTTTCAACCTTAAATACATTTTCATTAAGAAATAAATTTAACCTATCGAAATTTAAATGATTAGATTTACCTTCAAATAAAAATTCATCCTTGAATATTAATTTAAAGTCAGTTTTACGATTAACAGATAATATTACTTTTTGTGGACTAAAAAATAAAAAAACTTCAAAATCTAAATCATTCTTCATTTACTATAACCTGGTTATCCTGACGAAAATCTAATATCTTAATATTTTTAAATTCATCATTATTCAGTACATCCAAAGATAGATTTAATGAGGCATCTAAATTTTCTTTAGGGAGTTTAATAATAACGTTTTGATTAGTTTCTATATCCCATCTACCTGATTTAAAAAAATATAAATTTTTTACTTTAGGTAATTCAAATTTTGATTTTTTTATAGATTGTAATAGATTAAAAAAAGAAGCTTTATCGTAATCTCCAAATATATTGGGTAAATTATTATTCTTATCAATTGTATGAATCAATTTACCGTTTGAGCCCAATACAAAAGATTTTCCATCTTTAAAGACATTAGCTAAAAATTTTGTTTTATTTACCCTAATTTCTATTGATGAGGGATACTTTTTAAATACTATATAATTTTCAATTAACTTGTTAGCTTCTAATTTTTTTTCTAATTCAAATTTATTTAAAAAAAAAATATTTTTTAGATTATGCAATTCAAGATTAATTAGTAGATCTTGCATTTCTCTCTCATCTAATCCAATAACTGTAATTTCATCTATGGGTTTTAATTCAATTTTTAAAAAATATTTATTATTAAGGGTGCTTAAAAAAATTATTAAAAAAATGTATAATAATATTTTTCTACTTAATCTTAATTGCATTTTTTAAAAGTAATTCAATTAATCTAATAAAACTAATCTTTTTGTATGCAGCTATTTCAGGTACTAAAGAAAGTTTTGTCATACCAGGCTGCGTATTAACTTCTAAAAGGTAGAACTTATTCTCAAAAAATTTAAAATCTGATCTCGTAACCCCATTGCATTTTAAAATTTTGTGAGCCTTTAAGGCTATGATCATTAGTTGATTATATTCATTCTTAGTTAGATCTACAGGAATTATATGTTTAGTTTTTGCTCTTGGATTATATTTAGCTTGATAATCATAAAATTTTCTTTTTGGTTTTAGTTCAATAGCCCCAAGTTTTTTAGATCCAATTATCGCAGCCTGGATTTCACGTCCCGGTATAAACTCCTCAATAATAATTTTTCGATATTCTCTTAGTAATTTTAACTTTCTAAGGATATTTGACTTGTTGCATATAAAAACGTTAACACTTGAACCTTCATTTAATGGTTTAATAACGACTGGAAATTTTATTTTTCTATCAATTTTTTTAATCAAATTATTTTTTGATAAATTAAAGGAATAACAAAAAAATTTTGGGGTTTTTATATTATTTTTTATAAAAATTTTTTTCGATATCTCCTTATCCATAGCTAAAGCAGATGAGATAACACCAGAATGTGTATAGGGTATTCCAGTGCTCTCTAAAATTGTCTGTATATAGCCATCTTCACCAAATTGGCCATGTAATGCATTAAAAATAACTTTTGGTTTGAAAGATTTTATTGTGCTAAAGAGTTTGTAATTTGGTTCTGTTATTTTTATTCTATAACCATTTTTTTTTAATTCCTTTGCTACTTGCCTCCCAGTATCAAGACTGATTGCCCTCTCTTTCGAAATACCTCCTGAGATTATTAATATTTTTTTTTTCAAATTATTCTAATATTTTAATTTCTTTTTCTAAACAAATTCCAGTTTTTTTTAAAACTTTTTCAGATACATGATCTATCAATTTTTTCATATCCTGAAATTTCGCATTACCTTTATTCACAAAAAAATTACAATGTTTTTCTGAAATACAAGCATCGCCGAATGATTGATTAAGAGGCACAGAGTCTTTTATAAGCTCCCAAACTTTTTTATTACTCTGAGATATTGGATTTTTAAACGTACTACCACTTGTTTTAATTCTTGTAGGTTGATTTTTTTCCTTTTCAAATTTTAACTTTTTTATCGTAGCCCTAATCTCTTTTTGATTTGATTTAGAACCTTTGAAAGAAGCGCTCAAAAAAATATAATCCTCAGGTATATTGTTTTTTCTATACTCAAATTTAATCTCTTTTGATGGTATAGTTATCACTTTTCCAAATTTATCAATCGCCTGAACTGAGACCAATATATCTTTAAATTCTTTACCAAAACAACCTGCATTCATTGATATTCCGCCGCCAACTGTGCCAGGTATACATGATAGAAACTCAAAACCACTTAAATTATTTTCAAAAGCAAAATTAGATAAGCTTTTGTCTAATACGGCACTTCCAGCAATTATAATATCTTCACCATGTAATGTAATATTGCAAAAATTTTTACCTAATTTAATGACTACTCCATCAAATACACCGTCAGTTATTAGAATATTTGAACCAGCACCAAGTACAAAAATTCTTTCTTGATTATTAAGAATTTTAAGAAAATTAATTAGTTGATCCAGATAATCTGCTTTAAAAAATACTTTAGATTTACCACCTATATTAAACCAATTTTTTTTTTTTAAGTCATACTCAAAATGTAAATTTTTATCAAAACCTTTAAGAATTTTTTTAAGTTGATTTATTTTCATCTCATTAACTCTGGAAGTTTTCTCATCCAATTTGAAATAGTGCCAGCACCCATACCAATTACTATTTTTTTTCCATAGATATTTTTTTTTACAAATTTTGCTAATTGGATATTATCTTTTACTAAGAAAAGTTTAACTTTCGAGTTTTTTATAATTTCTTTTGCAAATTTAAAATAGCTGAAGCCTAATTTCATTTTTTCTCCCGCCACGTATATAGGACATAATACAACAATATCTGCATTATAGAATGAAAATGAAAATTCTTTACGAAGGTCTTTTAACCTTGAAATTCGATGAGGTTGAAATATACAAACTTTTTCATAACCTTTAAAAACTTTTTTGACTCCGTCTAAAACCATCCTAATTTCAGTTGGATGATGAGCGTAATCATCGTAAAAACTTACGTCATTAAATTTAAATATTTTATTAAACCTTCTTTGGACACCCTTGAATCTCAATAAACCATCTTTGATTTCTCTAGTAGTAATCCCAATAGTTAGAGCTACTGCTGCGGCTGCTACAGAGTTTCTTACATTATGTATACCAATAAGTGGAATTTTAATATTTTTTATTATTTGTTTTTTTTTATTAGGTAGATTTACTGCTAAATCAAATTTTGTCATTTCTTTTCTTTGAACTATATCTTTTATTAAAAAATTAGATCTTAAATTTTTACCATAAGTATAAAAATTTTTATTTTTAATATTCTTAATAAGTTCCCTATTAATTTTATCATCAATACAAATGAAAGATTTCCCAAATGAAGGAACTTTTTCAATAAAATCAATAAAGGATTTTTTTAAGTCATCTATATTTTTGTAAAAATCCATATGTTCTCTGTCTATATTTGTTATTATTGAGTAGGTGGGAGGAATATGAACAAAACTACCGTCTGATTCATCTGCTTCTAAAATTGACCAATCGCTTTTACCTAATTTTGCAGAACTTTCTAATGAGTTAATGACACCACCATTTATTATTGTTGGATCTAGATTAGTTTTTTGAAAAATTGAGGCTACCAGCGAGGTGGTAGTAGTTTTTCCATGAGATCCAGCTACAACTATATTTTTTGTCAAAGAAACAATGTGTGCCAACATTTTTCCTCTTTTTATTATAGGTAAATTTTTTCTTTTCGCTTCAAGTAATTCTGGATTATTTTTTTTGATAGCTGATGAAATTACCACTATTGTTGCATTTCTAATTTGATTTTTTTTATGACCAATAAATATTTTTATTTTCTCTTTTTTTAATCTTTCTATATTTTTATTTAATGCAATATCACTTCCCTGAACCTTAAATTCTTTTCCCTTCATAATAAGAGATAGGCCACTCATTCCTATCCCACCTATTCCTATAAAATGAATTACTTCGTTTTTCGCAAGTTCAATTTTCATTTAAATTTTTTAATATTTTTTGATTAACATTTATCCAAGTATTTTGATAATTCAAATTACTCAAATTTTCTTTTTTTTTATTTAAATTTGATTTATTTTGCACTATTTCTTTAATCATGTGTTCTATTTTTTCCTCAAAAAGGTTTTGTTCTAAAATCCAACAACAATCATTTTTTACATAAAAATTTGCATTTTCAAACTGATGGTTGTCTTTAGAACTCGGTAATGGAACTGCGATAAAGGGCACATTAAGAATTGAAAGTTCGGCTAAAGTTGTTGCTCCTGCTCTAGTTATACAAATATCTGTTTCAGAAATTTTTTTAATAAAATTTTTGTCAAAATTAAAAATTTCATTTTCTATATTATTTTCAGAATAAAACTTTTTTAGTGAAGAAATATTAGTTAATTGCGTTTGTTGGACAACTTTAATAGGAAATTTTTTAGAAATATTAAGAATTGATTTTTTTAGATTTTGATCAAAGATACTTGCTCCTTGACTCCCCCCAACTATTAATAA
This sequence comes from uncultured Pelagibacteraceae bacterium, assembly GCA_902597575.1. Lineage (GTDB taxonomy): Bacteria > Pseudomonadota > Alphaproteobacteria > Pelagibacterales > Pelagibacteraceae > Pelagibacter. Next base: position 50,035 of record CACJYF010000001.1, read on the forward strand.
ACAAAGTTTTTCATCATTGGGTTTTAGTATTTTTTTTTTATAAAATTCATCTCTTACAAGGGGGTATATAACCACCATTTTATTTCTAAATTTTTCAGGGAAATTTTTTATTTCGTCTGTGTAGCAAAAAATTTTTTCGCATGAGCTTAAAAAAAATTTATTAGCCCTTCCTAGAACGAAATTAGGTTCAAATAAATAAATTTTTAAATTTAGACATTTTCCCGCTAAAATTAGGGGTAATGACATATAGCCACCAGTTGAAATTAATTTTTGTATTTTTTCTTTCTTCAAAAAAAAGAAAGATTTTATACATAAAAATAAAATTTTAAAAAAATTAAAAGGTAATAAAAATAAACTCAACTTTGGAGTATCTATCAAAAAGATTTTATGAATTTCTTTATCAAGATACTTATATCCTCTTTTATCCGTTGAAATGATTATATCTTTTTTTTTTAATAGATGATCATGTAGAATTGTTGCAGGTATTACATGACCTCCTGAACCCCCTGTTGAAATTAAAATTTTTTTTTTCATTTTAATCTATTTTTCTTTTGGTCAAATTAAGAATTATTCCTGAAATAATTGATATGCTCACAATAGACGAACCTCCATAACTTATGAAGGGAAGAGTCATCCCAGTTGTTGGAAATAATCGTATGTTTACTCCAACATGTATTGTTACTTGCATTAAAATTAAAGTTACGCAACCTACTAAAACTAATTTTGACCTATCATCATTTTCAAAGTTTACTTTTTTAAAAACTGAATGAATAAAAATTAAAAACAAAAATAAAATTAAAATTATGGCAATAATTCCAAATTCCTCAGATATGACTGAAATAATATAGTCTGTATGTGCTTCAGGCACTCTATTCTTCAAAGTTCCCTCACCAATTCCTTTGCCAAAAAAACCTCCACTAACGATTGATTCTATTGCTTTGTCAGATTGAAAGTTATGTGTTCCAGTATCAGGATCAAAAAAAGAGAAAATTCTACTTTTGATGTAGCTAAATTTTGAAACAAATAGTATCAGATAAGAAAATAATAGAATTAGAATAAAAGATAAACTGATTAATAAAACAAAACTTATTCCAGAAATAAAAATCAACACTAACCATGAAAAAAGTATCAATAAAGTTTGACCAATATCGGGTTGTAAAACTAATAAAAATACGATGCCTAAAGTTACTAAAAAGGAAATTGAATATTTTATATAAACATTAGTATATCTTTCGCTGCTTAAAATAATACTTAAGAATACAATCAAAAAAGGTTTAACTAATTCTATTGGCTGAAATCTTGGTAGAAAATATAGATCAATCCATCTTTTAGAACCTTTAACTTCAACACCAATTAAAGGAACTAGCAGTAAAAGTAATATTGATGAAGAGAAAAAAATAATAGAGATTTTAAAAAGATTTTCTCTGTCCATGGATGAAAAAATAAATATAGAAAATGCTCCAATACATAAAAAAATTAGATGCTTAAAAAAAAAGAGGTAATCGTTAGTATTTAGTTTATCAGATGCAATCAACGAAGTAGATACGAGTGAAAAAAATAAACCTACTAAAAATAATAAAATTACTAATGCTAGTATAAATTTATCAATATTTTTCCACCATTTATAATAGAATTTTTGAAAAGACGCTATCTTATCCATTTAAGTACTTTTTAATAAGCTTATTAAAATAATATCCTCTTTCCTCAAAATCTTTGAAAGTGTCAAATGAAGCAGCGGAAGGACTAAAAATTATATTTTTTTTTAAAGAATTTTCTTTTTTAATTATTTTAAATATTTTTTTTAAAGCATTACTTAAATTATCAAAATTACTGTACTTAATTTTACCTCTAAGCTGGTTATTAAAAAACTTTTTATTTTTTCCATATATGAATGCTTTAATATTTGAGTAATATTTTTTATCTAAATTGAATTTATCACCTTGTTTAGGTATTCCACCTAGCAACCAATAAATATTTAATTTTTTTTTTAAAATAGATATTGATGATGCAAAAGTTGTAGATTTAGAGTCATTAATTATTGTTAAGAGCGAGTCTTTATGAACTATTTGTTGACGATACTTTAGTCCCTTAAATCTTTTCAAAGTTTTAATAACAATATTTTTATTTAATTTAAATTTATTTGAAATTGCTATTATAAAAGATAAATTTTCTTTATTCGCATCATTTAAAAAATATTCGTTTTCTATATTTTTTTGAAAATTTTCTCCCGATTGAGTATCAACCTTTACTAGTTTTCTTTTTATTTTCCGTCTTTTCAACTCTTTGGTTATTAGGAAATCTTTTTTGTTAATAAATCCAAAAGAATTTTTAAAATTACTATTTAGAATTTTAAATTTAGCTCTTACGTAATTGTTAACTGTTTTATGTCTTTCTAAATGGTCTGGTGATATATTTAGTAACACAGCATATTTTGATTGAAATATTTGGCTGTATTCAAGCTGATAGGATGAGGCTTCTACAATAAAAATTGTTTTAGATTTTATTTTTTTTGCAGATAAGATTGGATTACCTATATTTCCAACTAATCTAACGTCATATTTATGGTTTAACAATATTTCATATAGAAGCTGACAGGTTGTAGATTTTCCATTTGTACCTGTAACAGAAATACAATTATTTTTGAAAAATGAGTAAAAAATATCTAAATCAGTATAAATTTTTTTTGAATTTTTTTTTAAGAATTTAGATAATTTACATTTATTAATATTTATACCTGGACTAATTATAATGAAATCAAATTTTTTTTTTAAAATTGATTTATAGCTAATTGAATTTTTTAAATTTTTCTTTAAATCATCATATAAAAAAACTTCACTTTTATTTTTTAAAAATTGGAAGGTAGATAATCCACTCTTACCTAAACCATAAATTAATATTTTTTTATTTATAAAAATACTCAAATTAATCTCCTTTATCTTAATTTGAGTGTTGCCAAACCAATCATTGCCAGAATGATTGAAATAATCCAAAATCTAATAACAACTGTTGATTCTGGCCATCCTTTTTTCTCAAAATGATGATGAATTGGTGCCATCTTAAAAATTCTTTTACCAGTAAGTTTAAAAGATATTACCTGAACCATTACTGATATAGCTTCCAAAACAAAAAGGCCACCAGTTATTGCTAATACAATCTCATGTTTTGTAATTATTCCAACAGCACCTAAAGACCCACCAAGAGATAGTGATCCTGTATCACCCATAAAAATTTTTGCTGGTGGAGCATTAAACCACAAAAAACCTAGACACGAACCAATGATTGATCCACAAAAAATTGAAATTTCACCAGTACCCTCTATATAAGGTATTTGTAAGTAATCAGAAAATACTATATTTCCAGTCACATAACTTATAAAGGCAAAGCATGCGGCAACTAATATAACTGGCACTGTCGCCAAACCATCAAGTCCATCTGTTAGATTAACAGCATTTGAAGATCCAATTATAACAAAAACTGAAAAAGGAATAAAAAACCAACCAAGATTTACTATAAGGTTTTTGAAGAATGGAAAATATAAATTGGTTATATCTTGATAATCAACAAAATAAACAAATAAAATTACTCCTATAAAGGCTAATAAAATTTGTAAAACTATTTTTAATTTAGATGAAATTCCAGACGAGTTATTATATTTGATTTTTTTAAAGTCATCAAAAGCTCCAAGTAATCCAAATGAAACAGCTATATATATGCAAAACAAAATATTTAAATTTGATAGATCGGCCCAAAGTAAAACTGAAATTAATAAACCTAATAAGATGATTACACCACCCATTGTTGGTGTTCCAATTTTTTTAACAATATGATCTTCTGGACCATCGTCTCTTATAGGGTTTAAAATTTTTTGAGTAGAGAAAAATTTAATGAATGGACCTCCAATAATTAAGACAATAACTAAGGATGTAAAAACAGATAAACCAGTTCTAAATGTGAGATACTTAAAAACATTTAAGAAACCGAATGTATCAACAAAGTTTAATAAAAATTGGTAAAGCATTAATTAATCCCTTTTATCTCTTTTATTATCTTGTAAAAACCTGTCGCATTTGAGGCCTTTACCATAAGACTATCATTATTATTTAAGTCGTTTCTAATCAAATCTATAATTTGAGATTTATTATATAAAACTCGACCTTTTTTTGAGTCTGCGAGTTTTTTAAACATATATTTCATATAATGACCTTTTATAAAAACTTTATTAATCTTAGTTTTATTTATTGTAGCTGCAAGTGACTCATGAAGTTTTTTTGCATGGTCACCAAGTTCCAACATATCACCAAGTAAAAGATACTTTTTGTTTTTTTTTGTTTTAATTTTGTCATAATTTAAGACAGCAGATTTTAAAGATAAGGGATTTGAATTATAACTTTCGTCAACAAGATTTATATTTTTTTTAAGAATCTTAATTTTAGATATATCCCCTCTTCCCTGGGGTACTTTAAATTTGAAAAAAACATTTTTATCTAATTTAAAAATGTTTTTATAAATACTCAAAACAGCCAATGCAGCCAAAATATTATATATATTATTTTGAAAATTATTTGATACTAAAAAGTATTTTTGTACTTTATTAATTTTAATCCAAAGTTGAAAGTGATCTTTTTTTTTTTTAATATCTAAAAATTTTATATTTGACTGTTTATTTTTTATCCCAAAAGAAATTAATTTAAGATTATTTTCAATGACTTTTTTTTTATGGAAAGAAAAAAAATTATCATCAGCATTCAATATTACATAACCACCTGGGTTAGTATTTTGAATAATTTCAGATTTAGCTAAAGCAATATGTTTAATATTTTTAAAATTCTTTATATGAGCATAATTTATATTTGTTATAACACTAACATCGGGTTGAATTATTTTAGACAAGTAATCTATTTCACCCTTTTTATCCATTCCAACTTCTAAAACACCAAAATCATCATTTTCCTTGAAGTTTAATAAACTTAAGGGAACTCCGTATTTATTATTATAAGATTTTGGCGAAATACTCACTTCAGAAAGTTTTCTTAAACAGTCTCCCAACATTTCTTTAAGTGTTGTTTTTCCACAACTTCCAGTAATTGCTATTATTTTTGTGCTTATACTTGACCTAAAAATTTTAGCAGCATCTGTTAAGAATTTTAATGTATCTTTTACTTTTATTTGTTTGTTAATTTCAAATTTATTTTGAATTTTATTTAATACTACAATTGAAGCTTTATTTTTGAATGCTTGATTTACAAATTTATTTCCATCGTTTTTTTTTCCTTTAATTGCAAAAAAAATATCATTTTTCTTTACTTCTAGTGAGTTAATTCTTGCAAATTTAAAAGGTGATATTAATTTTAATTTATGATTACCTGACAATTCTTTCAAAATGTTAAATTTTAAGTTATTTGATAAATCTAAATTTTTCTTTTTTATCGAATTTAAAATAACCTGTTTATCTGAAAAATAAATTTTTCGATTGCCAAAATCTTGTGTTTTTTCATGACCCTTTCCAGCAATAAGTAAAATTTCACCTGAATTTAGATTCTTAATTGCTGTATATATCGCTTTAGACCTATCAGGTATTTCAAGAATATTTCTGTTTTTTATGCCCCTTTTTATATCTTTACGAATTTTTTTTGGGTTTTCATATCTTGGATTATCGTCTGTTAAATAGATTTTATCAGAGTAATCAGATGCAATTTTACCCATTTTAAACCTTTTATTTTGATCCCTATTACCACCACATCCAAATAGTAAAGAAATTTTTTTATTTTTAAATTGTTCTCTTAAGTTTAATATACAAGTTTTTAAAGCTTCTGGTGTATGGGCATAGTCTAGAATTACTTTTGAATTATTTTTGATTTTACCAATCTTTTCAAATCTTCCCGAAACTGATTTAATTTTCGGGATAATTTTAAAAATTTTATCAAGACTTAAATTACTTTTTTTTGCTGCAATAATTGCCATCAATATATTATTTAATTGAATTTTTCCAATTAGATTCAGTTTTATAGTTCTAATTGAATTCTTAAGCTGAATTTTTATAATTTGTGTCTCATCTTGATAATAATGAGATAGAATTTTAAATGAATCTTTGCCATTTATTTTATGTAGCTTGAGATTTTGATTTACTGAAATTCTTTTAATTTTAATGAATTCTGGTATTTTTTCATCAGTAATTATATGTCCTTTTTTTTTAATTAAATTTTTAAATAAATAGAGTTTTGCTTTTAAATAAGTATCTAAATCTTTATGATAATCTAAATGATCTTGTGAAAAATTAGTAAATATTCCCAAATTAAACAAAAGACCATCAAGCCTATTTTGTTCAAGACCATGACTTGAAGCTTCCATAATCACATTATCAACTCCCCTTTCTTTAAGATTATTTAGTATTCTTCCTAATCGAATTGGATCAATTGTGGTGTTGGATAATTCAAAATTAATACTATCTGACTTTACACCTAAAGTTCCAATTGATGCAACTTTTATATTATTTAACTTTAATATTTGATAAAAAAAATCTGAAACAGAAGATTTTCCATTTGTTCCAGTAACTGCTATCAAATTTTTTGGACGATTTTTATAAATTTTAAATGAAACTTCCGCTAATAATTTACGAGCATTATTTGTATAAATTATTAAGATTCCATTGTATTTTTTTTTGATTTTTTTATCAGTAACAATAATCCTACAACCTTTCTTTATAGCAATAGGTATAAATTTATTACCGTCAAAATTACTTCCTTTAATTGCAAAAAAAATATCATTTCTTCTCACTTTTGAACTATTAAAAGCAATACCAGAAAAAAAAGCTCTTAAATTTTTTTTATTACTCGGAATATAATCTTTAAGAAGCATAAACTATTTAACTTCACTATATTTTGTGGCTAAAATGGGCCCAACTTTCTCAATAATATGACCTGCTGCTTCTACACTATTCCAGCCAGCCGTATTTCTTGGACTTCCTTTTAGTTTAAAATTTGATCCATCTCTATAATTGTAAATATAATCCTCATTTATTTTAGGAGCATCTAACATAACTGCTAAAATAAACTTTGGTTTTGTAATTGGAAAAACTGAAACAAAAGTATTAACTTTCTCTTTTGAATAAATCCCTTTTATGCTTTTATTTGCAGTTCCTGTTTTGCCACCAATTTCAAATCCATTAATATCAGCCAAGTTAGCTGTACCCTCTTTAGTAGAAACAATTTTTCTTAAAATGGGTAAGATTTTAATTGAGATATCTTTATCTAAAATTCTTTTTTTTTTTATCTTTTTATTTATCTTTATTAAAGTTGGGCGCACATCGTATCCTCCATTTACAATAATTGAATATGCTTTAACAACTTGAAGTAATGTTGCTGTAATACCATGTCCAAAAGAGGCTGTTGCTAATGGACATTTTCCCCATTTAAAATTTAGAGGCTTTCCAACCTCTTCGATATCAAAGTCAATTTTTTTTAATAGTCCAAGTTTTGACAAAAATAATTTAAATTTTTCTTGCCCAATTTTTTGACCAATTCTGACTGAGCCTATATTTCCAGATCTTATCAAAATTTGTTCGGAAGTGAGGTCTGATGGGATTTTATTATCATACTCTCTAATAGGAAACCCAGCACAATTCAAGGATCTTGGTAAATTAGCAAATCTAGTTTCTGGTTCAATAATTCTTTCTTGAAATGCTGCAGCTAAAGTAAATGTTTTAAATACAGAGCCGAATTCATAAACTCCTTTTGTCGCTCGATTAATATAATTTATGTCAGAAATTTTTTCTCTCATGTTTGGATTAAAGTCTGGCAAGGATACTATAGATAAAATTTCACCATTATTCACATTCATTAAAATTGCAGCGCTTCCTTTTGTTTCAAAAACTTTGTTGAACTTGATTAATTCGTTTCTAACTAAATATTGAATATCTTTATCTAAACTTAGTATAAGTGGTTCCTTTGAGGTTTTGAGTTTATCATCAAAAGACTTTTCTAAACCAGAAATGCCTTTGTTATTATCATCTATTTGACCAATAATATGACTAAACAAATTTTTTTCAGGGTAAATTCTTATTAACCTGTCTTCAGGTTGAATCGACTTGTCCCCAAGTTTCATAATTTTTTCGTAATTTTCTTGCGATATCTTTTTTTCAAAATAAAAAAAATTTTTTTTTTCAATTTTCTCTTGAATTAGATCATAATCTTTATTCGGGAACATATATTTTAAGTTTAAAATTAATTTCTCTTTATCTATAACTTTTTTTGAACTAATTCCGATATCTATAGAATTTACAGTTTTTACTAAATATTTTCTATTTCTATCAACTATATCTGCTCTGTAAAGTTTGTGGGATGGAATTTGTAAATTTGAATTTATTATTTTAGTATTCTCTCTTGAACCTAAATGCATTAAATGAATTGAAAAAATTACTGAAATGATAAAAAAAATAAAAAATATAAAACTTACTCTATTAAATGAAATATCTAAATTTGATTTACTTTTTTCATAAGAAAAATCATTTTTTTGATCTTCTAGAATAATGTCTGACTTAATTTTTTTCATCAATTTCAAAAAAATTAAAGTTACTAATTAGTATACCATTTGATTTTTTAGTTAATGTTTTAATTTTATTCATATCTTTTTGAAATAAATCTTTTTCAAAAAATCGAGATTGATATTCAAGTAATTTTTCTGTCGAACTAAGATATTCAAATTCTAATTTTGTATTGCTTAATTCTTTTTTTAAATCTCTCAAACTTTCGTTAACCAAAAATATTTCGTCTTCGATTTTTTTACTTGAGTTTTTGATAAATGCAGTGAAAAATATTAATAAAAATACAAAAATAATTATTACAATCTTTTTCATAATTTATTACCAATATTTTCTATCTCAATAAAAGATTTAAATTTTTCAAAAATATCACTATCAAAATTGTAAAAATTTTTTTTTTTAATAACAAATCTTAATTTTGCTGATCTGGATGGTATATTCTCATTTAATTCTTGTTTACTTGGAATAATAGGCTTTCTCTCCGTCATATGTAAAAGTGGCTCTGATTGTGTAATTTGAGGTTGATACCTTGAGATACTTTTATTTTCTGAAAGACTTCTAAAAAAGTATTTTACGATTTTATCTTCTAATGAATGAAAAGTAACAACGGCTAATACACCATCTTTTTTTAAAATTTTTGTAGCATTAATCAAGCCATTAATCAGTTCACTAATTTCTCTATTAACAAAAATTCTAATTGCTTGGAAAACTTTTGTTGACTTATGAATTTTAGAGTTACTTTTTTTTACAGAGTCAATAATATTAACTAAATCATTTGTGCTAATCTCATATTTTACTCTCTCTCTGATAATTTTATTTGCAATTTTTTTCGAATCTTTTTCATCGCCAAAATATTTAAAAATTTTTTGTAAATCATTTAATGTAAGTTTATTAATCACCTCTTTAGCTGAAAAATCGTTAAGACCTAGTTTCATATTAAGTTGGCCTTTAGAATTGAAAGATAATCCTTTTTTTTTATCTTTCATTTGGTTTAGAGAGTAACCTAAATCAAAAAATATTCCTTTTATGTTTTCATTTTTCAATTTTAGATTTTTTAGCTGACTAAATTTCATATTCTTGAAAAGAAATCTATCTGCAAAATTTTTCTTAATTTGATCTGCAATTTTCTTACTTTCAATATCTCTATCGATAGCAATTACTCTGGTATTTGGGAATTTAAGTATTTCATTTGTGTATCCACCTTGACCAAAAGTACAATCAATAAATGTGCCACCATATTGAGGGGAAATAATGCTAATAATTTCTTTTAGCAGTACCGGATAATGATTATATTTATCCGATACTATGGTGGCTTCCATTTATTTTTTCGAAGACCATTAATTTTTTTGTCTTCTTAAAAATGCGGGAATTTCAAGATCATCGTCATCACTATCTTCATTCAAAGAACTCGATAGATCATTAGCATCTGAATTATCATCACTAGAACTAAATAAATCTGGCTCATTTGTATCAACTCCAAATTCTCTCAAGTCATTAGAGTTAACTTCTGTTTCATCAAAAGATTCTGTAGTTTCTTTTGTAAAAGATATTTCATCTTTTTCAGACTTGTCACTTTCAATCGCATCAATTTCTTGATTTTTTAAAAGTTCTTCATGATATTGATTATTCATATCATTTACTGATTGATTGTTAGTTTGATTTTGTAACTCATTAGTTGCAATTTCATTTTCCAGTTTTAAGGCGTTGGCACCATGAGAAACTGGATTTGAGTTATTTCCATTAAATACAAAAGATTGTGTTAAACCATTTGTTGTGAAATCAGAATACCCTGGATTTCTATTTTGTATTCTGTGTACCATATTAATCACAGATTTAGTTTCGGGTTGTTGACCATCTAAAGAGGTTGCAACAATTGAAACTCTCATTTTTCCATCAAGTTCTGGATCTGTAATAGCACCAATAATCAACTCGGCCTCAGGATCAACCTGGTCTCTTACTTTATTAACTGCTTCATCAACTTCAAAAAGCTTAAGGTCTTTACCTCCCGTAATATTTACTAACAAACCTTTTGCACCTTTTAATGTATAATCATCGATTAACGGATTACTTATTGCCATTTCTGCAGCTTTCATGGCTCTTCCTTCACCCTCTGCCTCACCTGTACCCATCATAGCTTTACCCATCGAAGCCATTACAGATTCAACATCGGCGAAATCAAGATTTATTAACCCTGGTCTGACCATTAAATCTGTAATACTTTGAACTCCGTGCATTAAAACATTATTTGATAAATTAAATGACTCCTCGAATGTAGTCTGTTCATTAGCAATTTTAAATAAATTTTGATTTGGAATTACTATGATAGTATCCACATGTCTTCGAAGTTCCTCTAATCCTTGTTGAGCTCTTCTCATTCTTGAAGGTCCTTCATATAAAAAAGGTAATGTTACTACTCCCACTGTTAAAATATTAAGTTCTTTTGCGGCTCTAGCAATAACATGAGCTGCACCAGTCCCTGTACCACCACCCATCCCAGCAGCGATAAAAACCATATTTGCACCCTGTAGAATATTTACTATATCGTTAAGGGACTCATCTGCAGCAGCCTGACCAATATCAAGTTTTGCACCAGCTCCCAAGCCTTTGGTTAAATTTAAACCTATTTGAACTTTTGATTTTGCTTTACTGTGTTTTAAATCTTGTGCATCGGTATTTACAGCAATAAACTCAACACCTTGCATTCCATTATCAATCATTTCATTAATAGCATTTCCACCTGCACCACCAATACCCATTACTAAAAGTCTTGGTTGTAACTCTTTTATCTCTGGTACTTTAAAGTTAATTGTCATTTTATCCCCTCTTTATTTATTTGTTAATTTGATTTTCCCATTTAAGACTTGAACGATTTGAATTTGCTTTTTTTCTAGCGTTTGTCCTAAATTTTTCAAAAATTGTTGGCTCCCAAATTTGAAAAGTTTTTCCTTGACCAACAAAAATCATACTTTTTTTTATTTTTGCATGCTTTAATAATTTTGAGGTTAGTGAGATTCTGCCTTCACTATCGAATTGTAAATTTGTGCTCTCAGATAAAATTGATGTAGCAAAAAAATCTCTTTTTTCCTCAAACGGATTTAAAGTGTCTATTGTATTAGAAATTTTTTCTATTCTGTCTTGAGGCCATGCTTCTATTGATTGATTGTTGAAAGATGGATAACAAATCACTCCATTGTATCCTAGATTAGATAGATATGATCTAAAACTTGCCGGCACCGACACCCTTCCTTTTTTGTCCAGTTTGTTTTCGTAAGTTGATAAAAACATAAACCATAAAATCCTTAATTCCCTCATTTATGGGAATATATGGGACAATATGGGTTTTTTTGAAAAGTGTCAATACTTAGCTTATTGAAGATAAGATAAAAAAGGCTAACCATAAAATAGCCAAAACATGAACATTTATGTCGATTAAGTTATTTTAAAATAAAGCCAGATGAACTTTAAGCCGGGTTCTGTCATTTAAACTTATCATTTATCTAGGCTCAAGATCACTCTCGAGCTCAAGCGACTAACCCTGATGACTAGCCAAGAATAGCTTTTAGTTTTTTCAACAATGTCATCTCTACTTAGTCTTGCTCCCAGTGGGGTTTTCCAGCGTTCATTGTTACCAATAGAACCGGTGTGCTCTTACCACACCTTTTCACCCTTGCCATGTTATGGCGGTTTATTTTCTGTGGCACTATCCCTAGGGTCGCCCCTGCCAGGAATTACCTGGCACTGTATTCTTGTAGAGTCCGGACTTTCCTCTTTAAAATATTAAAGCGATAAGTCGTTCATCTGGCTTAATCAGTTTATAATTTAATTGCAAAATTTCAAGTTTAATTTTTTACGAAGAGACGAGATTTTTACTTATTCTTAAACACTCCTGATCTATTTTGCCATCTATTAAATCTTGTCTAAATCTTCTTTGAAAAGCTTTAGTTAGATACTCTACATTTTTACTAAATTTAAAACCTCTTATTTTTTTGTATCCAATCTTATAAAGATTATTGATAAATATTTTTTCCTCAAATTTAGAAGAAATCTTAACTTTTCTAAATTCCTTAATTTTAGTTGGATCTAAATTATGATACCAAGCTAATCTAATCTTAGCTAATTTTTTCCATGGAAATTTTTCTCCAGGATCTTTTTTTCGATCAGGAGATATATCTGAATGACCAAGAATATACTCTCTTTTAATCTTAAATTTTTTAATTAGATATTTTAATAATTTTTTTAGAGAAAGAATTTGTTTTTTAGAAAAATTCTTATATCCATATTGATGACCAGGATTTGTAATTTCGACACCTATTGAGTTTTTATTTAAATTCTTATAATTTTTCCATTTTGATAAACCGGCATGCCAAGCTTCATAAAAATCAGGAACTAAAGTTAATATATCACCATTATGTTTTACTAAATAATGGGTACTGACTTTAAATCTAGGATCTTGCAACCTCTTGATTGAATCTAATTCTTTTTTCATACCTGTATAATGAATTATTATAAACTTTATTCTTTTTTTTGTCCTTTTTTGTAAGCTAAAATTTGGAGAGTAATCACAAATTATATTCATTATTAATATTAGTATAATTTTTGGCTATTTATAAACATTTTATGGACATTTTTTAGTATTAAATGTTAATTTACATCATTAATAATAATATATAAAATACATTATATGTTAAAGAAATTATCAATAATTCTATTGTCATTTTTTTTATTAACATTAAATGCAAATGCTGGATCTGATGGGGAATTAAAGTTAGAAAAGCAATCAAAAAAAGTTAAAGATTGCTTCGAAAATTTAAACAGGGCAACTTTTGCTTTTAATCAAGGCTTAGACAAAGCTATAATCAAACCTCTTGCTGAGAGTTATAGAAGCTTACCTGATCCTATTCAAAAAGGTACTCATAACTTTGTAACAAACTTGTCAAGTTTAGTTACAATACCAAATAATGTTTTACAGGGTGATATTAAATTAGCGATCATTAATACAGCGAGACTTGCAGTAAATTCAACTGTAGGAATATTGGGGACTATCGATGTAGCAAATAAAATTGGTTTTCCAAAATATGAGAAGGAAGATTACGGTCAAACTTTAGCTACTTGGGGAGTTGGTCCAGGCTGCTATGTGGTTTTGCCAGTGTTAGGACCCTCAACTTTAAGGGATACAACTGGTTCTTTCATGAATATACTGGGAGGTGATCCTTACTATAATGCTTCAATGCATGGTAATAATGAATTTTTAAATGAAAGTTTTTACATGGCAACAAAAGCTGTAGAAGGTATTGACTTTAGATCAAATAATATTGAGTCTTTTGATAATTTAGAAATAAATTCTATTGACTTTTACGCTTCAGTGAAAAGCTTATATTTGCAAGACAGGGAAAATAAAATTAGTAATATAAGAAAAGGTAATATCGAAATTTTCTACAAAAATGAGGAAGATTGGGAAGAAATAGATAATAATTAAGAATTTAGATCAATATTTAAGAAATGAAAAAAATTTTTTGTATTTTATTATTTTTGAATTTTAGTTTATTCAAAGTTTTTGCGGTAGAACCTGATGTATTTGTTCAATCTACAGTCAATAGAGCATCAGAAATATTGACCAAAAACATTTCTCAAGATGAAAAAATTAATAAGTTAAAAGTAATAGCTAAGGAAACAGTGGATATAAAAGGCGTAGGTTTTTATTCTCTAGGCTCGGCTAGAAAAAACTTAAATGACGAGCAAAAAATTCAGTATTTTAAATTATTTGAAGATTATTTTTTAAAAAGCTTTTCAAGTAGATTATCAGAATACACAAACCCAGAAATTGATGTTTTATCAAAAAAGGTTTTGAGTGAGAATTATACTATTGTGAATAGCGTTTTAAGAGGCACTACTGAAAGACCAGAAATAAAAATTGACTGGAGAATTTACACAAAAAATAAAGATAACCCATTAATTAGAGATCTCATAATAGAGGGCTTAAGTTTGGCAAGGACACAAAAGGAAGAATTTGCATCAATTCTTAACTCTAATGATGGTAATATTAATTCTTTATTTGAAAGTTTAAAAAAATTTTCCTCTAATTAATTTTACTAAAATTTGGTGGGCCCGCCAGGACTCGAACCTGGGACCAATACATTATGAGTGTACTGCTCTAACCAACTGAGCTACAGGCCCAAAAACTTATTATGGTTCTACATTTTTTTAAAATTTTTGCTATTTAAAAATTGGTTAAAACTAAAATTTTTTTTGTCTTTAGATGATATAATGGGTCTTTTAATAGGCCATTTTATATTTAATTCTTTATCTTCCCATAAAATTCCCACTTCATTTTTTTTGTTTCTGTAATCTGAATTTTTATAATACACAACGGTTTTATCAGTTAAACTACAAAATCCATGAGCAAATCCCTCCGGTATGTATAAAGAGGTATTATCTTTTGCAGAAATATACATATCAAAATATTTTCCAAAAGTTTTAGAATTTTTTCGACAATCTACGGCAACATCAAATATCTTGCCACTTAAAACACTAATTAATTTGGCTTGTGGTGTTTTGTATTGAAGATGAAGGCCCCTGATCACATTTTTTTTTGAGACTGAAAAATAATCAAAAATAAATTTTTTTTTGAATTTTTTTTGTTCAAATAATTCTTTTAAAAATCCTCTATTATCGAAATATGTAGGACGCTTTAAAATTATGAGATCTTTAAATTTTGTTTTAATAATTTTCACAAATTGATAAATTTCCTAAATGTATTACAAATATAATTTAGCTCACTTTTTTTCATACCTTGATGACAACCTATTAATATTCCATTTTTCATAACATTGTCTGCTTCTGAGGCACACTTTGGATGCACTTTATATACTTTATTTTTCATAACTGGTTGCCTCAATATATTACCGGTAAAAATTGTTCTAGTTTGAATATTTTTTTTCTCAAAAAAAATCTGCATTTCTCTTCTATTAAATGATTTATTTTTTTTAATTACAAGAGGAAAGGCTAGCCAGGGTGTCCTTACACCAATATTTTGTTCTGGTAAATCAAAATATTTTGGGTAATTAGAAAAAAAATTTTTTAAAAAATCAAAATTCTTATTTCTTAAATTTATATTATTTTTTAATTTTTTAATTTGTTCTAGGGCAAAAGCTGCGGAAAGTTCAGATGGTAAAAAATTGTAACCTAAATCTGAAAATATATATTTTGCATCATAATCAATACCAGAGACTTTAATATTAAATCTTTTATTAATGTTTTCTGACTCATTAAAAGTTGCTGAAGATCTTCCCCATCCTCTTAATAATTTTGCTCTTTGATATAAATTAAAATCATTAAAACAAACAATTCCACCAGTTCCAGCACCATTAATTATGTGAGATGCATAAAAACTGTTAGTTACAACATCTGAATATTTACCTGTATTCTTTTTATCTATTTTATATCCTATTGTATCTGCAGAGTCCTCAATAACTTTAAGATTATATTTTTTTGCAATTTTAAAAATCTTTTTCCAATCTGCAATATTTCCAAGTAGGTTAGGTATCATTAATGCAACAGTTTTTTTATTAATACATTTTTCTATTTGTGCTGGATCCGCTAAAAACTTATTTTTTTCAACCCCGATAAAATGTGGGATCAGTCCTAATTGATATATTGGAGCAATAGTTGTTGAAAAAGTTAAATTGGGAGTAATAACTTCCGAACCCTTTTTAAAATTAAAAGAGGATAATCCCAATAGATTAGCAGAGGAACCAGAATTAACCATAAGTCCATACTTTTTTCCAAAAATTTTACTTACAGTCTTTTCAAGTTTTTTAACATTTTTCCCATCAACTAATGAAAGCCCCTCATTTTTTAAAACTTTGATTACTGCATTAATCTCTTTAGAGTTATAAACTGCTTTACCGTAATAAATTTTTTTCATGATTAATAAATCTCAACTTTTAATATAATTTACTATGTCACTTACAGAACTATTTGCAGGTTTCCAACCATTCAATTTGTCATAGGGATAAATTTTATATTTAATTAAATGATTAGATAACCATTTAACTTTTAGTTTTTTTTGACTTTGTTTATTGAAAATTCTGACCAAATCAAAAATTTTAATATTTGAGATATTTGTAATTGAGTATCTATTAGGTGCTACATTTTTTTTGAGAATTAGATTTATTGCACTAATTATATCTGAAATATTAAGTAAATTCATATAAAGATTTTTTGATATTACATTTGTCGATTTATTTTTGAGATAATTCATCTTCAAAGTATGGATTATTTTTTTTCTACGATCATTATTACCAAAAGTATCGAAGACCATTAATTCATAAAAATTTACTTTTTTAAAATTCTTTTTATAAAAACTTAAAATTGTACTAAAGCTTTTTTTATATGCGGAATATAAATTTTCAATATTATCTTTTTTTGCATTACCATCCTCCCAAACAGTAGAAAAATTGATAAATTTTGAGGCTTTTAATTTTGTGAGATTTTCTAAGATTATATTTCCAAACATCAAATTAGAATAACAAAGTTTTTCTATATCCTGAAACTTATGATCTTTTATATAGTGTGTTGCGCAATGAATTACTGTATTTACTCTCATCTTTTTTAATTTTAAGTTGAGAGAATTGTAGTTTTTAAATTCAATTACTTTAATATTTTTATTTTTTAAATATGTTTTTAAAGGTTTTTTTCTAACAAGAATATAAAATTTGTAATCGTTAGAAAAACTATTCAAAATGTTTGAACCTATAAAGCCTGAGGAACCTGTTAATAAAATTTTATGCACTTTCTTTAATAATCTTTTTTAAATAATTTGAATAACTACAATTTCCGTAAAATTTTATTTGTTTTTTAATTTGGCTTTTTTTAATCCATTTATTATATAATGCAATTTCCTCTAAACACGCAATTTTTACCCCTTGTCTATTTTCAATTGCGTGAACAAATGAGAAAGTCTTAAAATAATCCTCAATTGAACCAGTATCAAGCCATGCTCCGCCTCGCCCAATATAATCCGCTGTTAATTTATTTTTTTTTTTATAAATATTTAATAGATCAATAATTTCTAACTCTCCTCTCTTAGAAGGTTTTAATCTCTTTGAATATTTAATTACGTTGTTGTCAAAAAAATAAAGACCTGTGACTGATAAATTTGAAATATATTTTTTAGGTTTTTCTACGATCTTTAAAATTTTATTTCTTTTATTTACTTTTGCTACACCAAATGACTCGGGGTTCGATACCCTGTGTAAAAGTACTTTTGCTCCTGATTTTAATTTTGTACATTTCTTTAAATTATCAGATAAACCTTGACCATAAAAAAAATTATCTCCTAAAATCATCGCAACATTTTGAGTGCCAATGAATTTTTCCCCTAATATAAAAGCATCTGGTAAACCTTTTGGTTTATTTTGCTCTTGATAAGTAATTTTTATCCCAAGATTTTTTCCATCTTGGATTAATTTTCTATATTGATTAATTTGACCTTTATTTACAATTATTAAAATATCTTTAATTTTTGACAACATTAAAATTGAAAGAGGATAAAAAATAAGGGGTTTATCATAAATTGGTAATAGCTGTTTATTTACAGCTTTTGTAAGTGGACTCATTCTTGTTCCAGCTCCACCTGCAAGTATAATTCCTTTACTAATCATATTTTCCCAACCTCCGTACGATATCTTTTTTTGCTAAAGATTTGTAGTAAGTTTTATTATTTTTATACCATTCAAAAGTATATTTTATTCCAGTTTTGAAATTTGTTTTTGGACGAAATTTTAATTTATCTCTAATTTTTTTACTATCTAGCGCATATCTAACATCGTGGCCTGGCCTATCTTTTACAAAAGAAATTTTTACTTTATCGCCAAGTTTAATTAGTTTTTTTGAAACACTTAAAATATTCTTACAAACCTCAAGATTAGAAAGATTTTTATTTGAACCTATATTATAAAACTCTCCAATTTTTCCTTTTTTAAAAACTGTATATAAAGCTTCGCAATGATCTTTAACATATAGCCACTCTCTAGAGTTTGTACCCTTTCCATAAATTGGTAAGCTTTTGTTATTCAAAATATTATAAATTAATTTTGGTATCAATTTTTCTGGATGTTGATTTGGGCCATAGTTATTGGAACAGTTGGTCACAATCGCAGGAATTTTATAAGTCCGTATATATGATGAAACTAAATGATCTGAAGCAGCTTTACTAGCGGCATATGGCGAGCTTGGATTGTAAGGGTAATCTTCAGATGTTCTGCCTTTTAGAATATCACCAAAAACTTCATCCGTTGATATATGAATTAATTTTGATCTATATTTTTTTGAAAATATTTTAAAATTTTCTAATAAATTGTAAACACCTACGATATTACTTTGAATAAAATCTTTTGGGTCATCTATTGATCTGTCAACATGAGTTTCGGCGGCGAGATTAAAGATACATTTTGGCTTATAATTGAAAAGAATATTTTTTACTCTTTTTTTGTTCCCAATATCACATTTGATAAAACTATAACTCTTCAAAAATCTAAAATTTTTTACATTATAAAAATTTGATGAATAGGTCACCTTATCGATATTGATTACAGAATAATTTTTTTGTAATAGAAGCTCAATTAGATTGCTTCCAATAAATCCCAAACCGCCTGTTACAATTATGTTTTTTGACATTGTTAGTTTACTTTAATCAACTAAGATATTGAGAATAATCTCTTACTTCCACAACCTTTTTTTTATCAACTTTATTCTTAATTTCATTAAAATTTAATCTATTAATTCCAGGAAAAACTAAATTATTAGGAAATTTATACTTTAATTTAAAACGGGCCCAATCCTCTGCAATAAAATATTGTCTTCTTTGCATCTTTTCTTTTTTTTCTTTAATAGGAAGATATTCAAAATTAGTGTGTTTATGATGAAAACAAAAAGCACCCTTTGATAATATACATTTAAAATTTAATGCTTTAGCCCGTAAACTAAAATCAACGTCCCCAAAATAATCTTTAAAATTACTACAATCAAAATATCCAATTTTTTCTATTAATTCTTTGTTAACTAAAAAACAATCTCCAACTAAATACTTATCTTCGATAAAGTTGTTTTTCTCTTTTAAAAATATTTCTTTTGCAACTTCATTTGGATTAAAATGAGTCTTATTTTTGAAACTAATATTGTGTGTAGCCATGTTATTATCTACAAAGTTTGAAACACCTCTTACATAACCAATCCTATCCTCAATATCCGATATATTAATTAATTCCTCAATAAAATAAGGATTAATATAGATATCGTTTGATACAAAAATTATCTTATTACTTTTGGAATTTGATAATATGCAATTTACACTCTCTACATACCCCAAGTTTTCAGAAAAATGGAAAACTTTGATATTTTTAAATTCTTTTTTTAAATCCAAAAAAAAATTTTTAATCTCATCATTTCCTGGAGAACAATCATCAACTAATATAATGTCATAATTACCGTCCAAAGAATTTTTGATGGCCTCAATACAGTTTTTGGTAGCCTCCAAATTACCATATACGGATACTCCAATTGTAATTTTTTCTTTACAAAAATATTTATTCATTTTATTTCTGATAGGTCAAGCTGGCTAAGCTTAATTTAATCACGTAATATTATTATTTATCATACAACAAATTACAGTTTGTTAAATGTTCAGTTATTACAATACTTTAAGAGCTTAGACAAGAATAGATTATTAATTATTAAATAATTCATAAGAAAATTTTTAGTAAAAAAGTTTTATAATTGAATAACCACTATATTAATAATTTTTAAATTTTTTAAAAAGATAATAGGAGTGATTTAAAATATAATAGCAAAATAAAAGCTCTATAAGCTCTGAAAGTCTGATAAAATTAAAGGTAAAAAGGTCTGCTATTTCACGAGGTTTAATATCTTCTGATATAAAATGTTCTCCAAGAGGTTTGCTTGGTTCTGGATAAATATTTAATCCATCTAACATAAAATCTGGAATATAAAATATCAGAATTAAAATTGATATTTTTCTTAAATTATCTGATGGATAGTAAAAATTAATTAAAAAACTATTATTGATGGTAACTTTAAATAACTTTACAGAAATAAAGGGAATAATACACCATATAGTTAAAAGAGATCTTGGAAGTTCATTAAATAAATTACTAGTATTATGAAAATTGGTTTCATTTTGGTGATTCATCTGACTAAAGTAATTTGGAGTTTCCCAATGAAAAAAGTGCTGACCCCAAGAAATTTCCTCAAAAAAAAAGTAGAATAAACCTGCTATATATAAATATACACACAGCTTATCAAATACTTTTAATTTTGTGTTATGTATTTTTAAAAATAAAAAGAAAAAAATAATCGAAAAAAGAATGAATATTATTTGAACAGTTTCTACAAAACCATTTTCTCCCCAAATCAACTGATTTTGACCACTGGTTGCTCTAGTGGGAATGCTATCTACCAACAAACTAATTTTATAATAATAATAATGATAAAATCCTTCTAAAAATAAAGTGACCAAAAATAAATTAAAAATTATAAAGAGAAGTTTATTTTTTGACATTACAGAATGATTATAAATTAAAATTAACTTTAAATAACAATAATTTTGGTGGGCCGTGTTGGTTACGCTCCAACTACCCCTGCAATGTCAATGCAGTACTCTACTATTGAGCTAACGGCCCAAATGTAAATCTTAACTTTCTAAAAAGCTCTTTAGCTGTTTTGATCTACTTGGATGTTTTAACTTCCTTAGAGCTTTTGCCTCAATTTGTCTAATTCGTTCTCTTGTAACTGAAAACTGAAGGCCAACTTCCTCCAAAGTATGATCTGTATTCATACCAACACCAAATCTCATTCTAAGGACTCTCTCTTCTCTTGGAGTAAGAGTTGATAATATTTTTGTCGTTGCTTCTCCTAAGTTTGATTTTATCGCCTGCTCTAAAGGTGCCAAAGCTTTGGTGTCCTCTATAAAGTCTCCCAAACTACTATCCTCTTCATCACCAACAGGTTTTTCTAACGAGACCGGCTCTTTTGAAATTTTTAGAACTTTTCGAACTTTATCTAAAGGCATTCTAAGTTTTTTTGCCAATTCTTCCGGTGTTGCTTCTCTCCCAAATTCACTGAGTATTAATCTCTGTGTTCTTACAATCTTATTTATTGTCTCAATCATGTGTACTGGAATTCTGATTGTTCTTGCTTGATCTGCAATAGATCTCGTTATCGCCTGTCTAATCCACCAAGTGGCGTAGGTAGAAAATTTATAACCTCTTCTGTATTCAAACTTATCAACTGCTTTCATTAATCCTATGTTTCCCTCTTGGATCAAATCCAAAAATTGTAAGCCCCGATTTGTATACTTTTTTGCAATTGAAATTACCAATCTCAAGTTTGCCTCTACCATTTCTTTTTTTGCAATTCTAGACTCTTTTTCTCCTTTTTGAATTCTACTAACTAATTTTTTATAGTCAGTAACAGACATTCCTAGTTTGTGGCTTATTTCTACTAATCTATCTCTAATATTTTTAAACTCACTTTTATTTTTTGAAAAAAATTGTTTCCACAGGGAATTTGTGTCTAAAAATTTTTTTAAATTAGGATTAATTTCATTACCAATATAGAATTTAATAAATTCATTTCTGGAAATTTTATGGTCTAGAGCTAATCTCAATAGATTACCCTCTAAGGCAACTATCTTTTTATTTTCTACATAATGTTTTTGAACTAACTCTTCCAAAACAGATGGAGATAATTGAAGAGATTTGATATTTTCTAAAATATCATTAACAATTTTGTCGTGACCTTTTTCTTTTGCTGGTGAAAAAGTCTTAGAGTTTAACACACAATCTAATTTCTCTTTTTGATATTTAATTAACTTAATATATTCTTTAGTTAGTAGATTAACTGTTTTTAAAACTTTTGGTTTTATCTCACTTTCCATTGCCGCTAGTGTAGGATTAAAATCATCGTCATCATCACTAGCACCCTCTTCTTTTTCCATCTCTCCAGAATTTTTTTGCTTTGCGCTAGGTCCCGTTGTTTCATCTTCCATGTAATTTGTATCAATATCAATAATCTCTCTTACTAAAATTTCATCTTTTTGAAGTTTTTCATTCCATTCGAAAAATTGTTGAGCTGTTATAGGACTTTGAGATAATGCAATTAACATTACATCTTTACCAGCCTCAATTCTTTTTGCTATCGCTATTTCACCTTCTCTTGATAATAATTCAACACCACCCATTTCCCTGAGGTACATTCTGATGGGATCATCACTTTTTTCAATTGTCTTACCTTCCTCTTTGGATGAGTTATCCTTCTTTCTTAAAACTTTGAAATCTGATTTTTTTTCAACTAGAGTAACTTTTTCATCCAAAATATGGATGAATGCTTGAGAAAGATTCTCATCTGACAAATTTCTTTTTCCAAGAGATTTAGCCAATTCCTCATAAGTAATAAATCCTCTATGGGTTCCGCGACCCATTAATCTAGCAAATGATTTTGTAATAATTCTTTCCACGACTTTAAGTTTGAGGATTCTTATATAATGTTAAATTTATAAAAATCCATTAATAAATAGTGTAAATTAATTGATATTTTGCTTTTTTTTGAGCTCTTTTAGCTCATTAAATGTTGTCTCGCTTAAATCTTTAGAAAACTTGGATTCTAGATCCTGAATTCTGAGTTCAAGATGGTAGTTATTTAAATCTCTACTTATGTCATCAAGTAATCCAATTATCTCATGTTCATTTTTATTTTTTTTTCCCAAAATGTATTTTATAGAAGCAAATTTATTAATTTTTTCAATCAATTGTTCATCAATTTCTAAATCTTTAATTGTCAAATTTTCTCTAAGTCTAAGTTTAGATATAATCTTTGAAAAAATTTGTTTATTAACCTCAGTAAAT
This sequence comes from uncultured Pelagibacteraceae bacterium, assembly GCA_902597575.1. Lineage (GTDB taxonomy): Bacteria > Pseudomonadota > Alphaproteobacteria > Pelagibacterales > Pelagibacteraceae > Pelagibacter. Next base: position 73,492 of record CACJYF010000001.1, read on the forward strand.
AAATGAACATTTTCTATTAATCGAAGATTTTCTCTCATTAAGTCTAAATTATTCATTAAAAGATAAAGAAATGAGAATTCCTTAAGTTCAATTGCTGACAAAGACTTGCTATCGTTAAAATACTTTTTTGTTGTCTCAAGAGATTTAACTTTATTTACATAATTAAATTTTTTATTTAAATTTGTATGTGGTGCTAGCTCTGAAATTTTTTCTAAAAAATACTCCAACACATATTTTTTGATGTATTCATCCTTAATAGTCTTCGCTATTGATCTAAGTTTTTTATCAAAAATAGCCATAGACGATGGATTATTTTGAGTTTGTTTTTTATAGTGCGCAAAAATAAATTGATGTATTGATAATTTACTCTCTTTTACAAAATTTAAAAAATAATCTTTGCCGTTTTTATTAACAAAGCTATCAGGATCCTCTTTATCGGGTAAAAATAAAAATGAAATTTGTTTTTCTGGCTTTAAATAAATAATTGAATTCTCTGCTGCTCTTAAAGCTGCTTTATAACCACTTTCATCCCCATCAAAACAAATGATTATATCATCAAAAAATTGATTTAGTGTTAAGATTTGTCTATCAGTAAGTGAAGTTCCTAAGTTAGCAACTGCATTTTCAATACCATTTTTTGCTAATCCGACAACATCCATATAACCTTCAACAAGAAAAATATGATCCAGTTTATTTGATAATTTTCTAGCCTGATCTAAATTATATAGATTTGAACCTTTTTTAAAAAAAGATGTCTCAGGGGAATTAATATATTTCGCAAGATAATCACTTTTTTCAATTATTCTTCCACCAAGTGCAATTGGTTGGCCAGAAATATTATTTATAGGAAAAACTAAACGTCCCTTAAATCTCTCTACATAATTTTTCTTTTTTTCATCGAAATAAAATAATCCAGTTCCAATTAAAGCTTCTTCGCTAAAATCATTTTTTAATTTTTCAAAAAAATTTGGACTTTTCTCAATATATCCTATTTTAAATTTTTTAACTTGATCTTTATTAATATTTCTATCTTTTAAGTAATTTCTCACATTATCATAAGTTTCATTTTTAATTAATTCATTATGATAAAATTCAACATATTGGTTAAAGATTGAACAATACTCTTTCCATTTTTTTTCTCTTTCTTCATCTTGTTTTGTAAACATATAAGGTTGCATGCCAGCCAAATTTGCAAGATACTTTACAGTCTCACCAAATCTAAAATTTTGTGTTTTCATGACAAAATCAAAAATATTGCCATGCTCAGATGTTGCAAAACAATGATAAAATTCTTTTTCATCGTTTACTGTGAAAGATGGTGTTTTTTCATTTTTAAAAGGTGAAAGACCTACAAATTCTTTTCCTCTTTTTTTTAAACTTACAAATTTAGATACAACTGTCGAAACCTTTAATCTCGTTTTTATTTCATCAAGATATTCTTTTGGATATTTCATTATTATTTATTTAAAAGTTCTTTGATAAGAGATCCCGCTTTAGCAAAATCAATTTTATCGGAATATTCTTTTTTTAGTTCACCCATAACTTTGCCCATATCTTTTAGTGAAGAAGCGCCTAATTTTGTTATAATCTCCTCACATATTTTTTTTGTTTCTTCATCACCTAAAACCTTAGGTAAAAAACTTGATATAATGTCATACTCATTTTGCTCAACTTCAAGTAAATCAGTTCGATTATTTTTTTTGTAGATTTCAATTGATTCGGTCCTTTGCTTAACCATTTTTTTAAATAGCTTTTTAATATCTTCATCGTTTGTCTCTTTCTTGTTGGGACCTGATCTATTTTGAATATCTAAATCTTTGATTGATGATAAAATTAACCTATAAGTTGATATTTTTGTTTTATCTTTAGATTTTAAAGCGTTTTTGTATTCAGTTTCAATTGTTTGTTTTAAAGACATAATTTTTAATCTACTTTAAAGCAAAAAATTCTCAAAAGAAAAATTGTTTTTTTTCAATTTTATAATACATCTCTGTTGCGATAATAATCCAATTATTGTATTAACCTTTAACTTATGAGTTGTAATTGATCAAAAAAGCAAAAAAAACTAACTCAAAAAAAATCTCAGATAAACAAACAGGTATTTTAGTTCTTGAAAATAGAAAAGTTTTTAAAGGCATTGGTATTGGCTACCAAGGAACAGCAACTGGAGAAGTTTGCTTCAACACGTCTCTTACAGGGTATCAGGAAATAATCTCTGACCCATCTTATGCTGGGCAAATAATCAATTTTACTTTTCCTCACATTGGTAATGTGGGTACCAATAGTGAAGATCATGAGTCTGATAAAATTTGGACAAAAGGAGTTATATTTAATTCAGAAATAACCTCACCATCAAATTATAGATCATTTTTACACCTCGATGCTTGGTTAAAAAAAAATAAAATCGTCGGTATCACTGGATTAGATACAAGAAATTTGACCAATTTTATTAGAGATAAAGGAGCACCAAAAGGCACAATATCAGTCTCAAAAACAGGAAAATTTAATATAAATAAAATCATCAATGTAACTACAAAATGGAGTGGATTAAAAAATTTAGATCTTGCAAAAGAAGTTACAACAAAGAAAAATTATCTTTGGAAAGGTTTCAAAACTTGGAAAAAGCAAATTGGATTTCAAAAAAATAGACAAAAATCTTTTCATGTTGTTGCTATAGACTATGGAATTAAAAAGAATATTTTAAGATATTTTTCTGACTTTAAATGTAAAGTTACAGTTGTTCCGTGTAATGCTAGTTATGAAAAAATTTCATCTCTAAAACCTGATGGAATATTTCTATCAAATGGTCCTGGAGATCCTGCTGCAACTGGAAAATATGCTATTGGAATAATAAGAAATCTTATTAAAAATCATTTTCCAATATTTGGAATTTGTCTTGGTCACCAATTACTTGGCTTAGCCCTAGGAGCGAAAACTAAAAAAATGAAGCTTGGACATCGTGGAGCCAATCATCCAGTAAAAAACTTTATTAATGATAGTGTTGAAATTACCAGTCAAAACCACGGTTTTGAAATTGTTAAAGAAGGTTTGCCAAGAAATCTAGAAATTACTCATAAATCTTTGTTTGATGGAGGAATAGAGGGAATTCGATTAAAAAATAAACCTGTGTTTTCTGTTCAATATCATCCAGAGTCCAATCCAGGCCCGCAGGATAGTGTTTACCTTTTTCAAGAATTTATAAACAACATTAAAAAAAATGCCAAAAAGAAAAGATATTAAAAAAATTTTAGTCGTTGGAGCTGGCCCAATAATTATTGGTCAAGCTTGTGAATTCGATTATTCTGGAACCCAAGCATGTAAAGCATTAAAGGATGAAGGTTATAAAGTGATTTTAGTTAATTCGAATCCAGCAACAATAATGACTGACCCAGATGTTGCAGATAAAACTTATATAGAACCAATTACATTAGAAATTCTTGAGATAATTTTAAGAAAAGAAAAACCCGATGCAATTTTGCCAACCATGGGTGGCCAGACTGCATTGAACTTGGCAATGGAAGCAGAAAAAAAAGGTGTTCTTAAAAAATATAAGATTGAACTAATCGGTGCTAATTCAAAAGCAATCTCTAATGCTGAGGATAGGAAAAAATTTAGAAAAAATATGATGGATATTGGTATAGATTTACCAAAATCAAAAGTTGTTAATAAATTTAATCAAGCCGCAAAAGTTTTAAAACAAATCGGTCTACCTGCAATTATTAGACCTGCTTTTACACTTGGTGGTCTTGGAGGTGGAATAGCTAAAACAAAAAAAGACTTTTACAAAATAATTAAAAATGGATTACACGAGTCTCCAGTAAGCCAAGTTCTAGTTGAAGAATGTTTAGAAGGTTGGAAAGAATTTGAAATGGAAGTTGTAAGAGATAAGAAAGATAACTGTATTATTATTTGTTCAATAGAAAATATTGACCCAATGGGAATTCACACAGGTGACTCTGTTACAATTGCTCCAGCGCTGACACTTACTGACAAAGAATATCAAGTAATGAGAAACGCATCTATTGAATGCCTTAGAAAAATTGGAGTTGAAACAGGAGGATCTAATGTTCAGTTTGCCATAAATCCAAAAAATGGACGAATGGTTATTATTGAAATGAATCCAAGAGTATCAAGATCATCCGCATTAGCATCGAAGGCAACAGGATTTCCGATTGCTAAGATTGCTGCAAAACTTGCTGTCGGTTACACTTTAGATGAATTAAAAAATGAGATAACAAAAGTCACTCCTGCATCTTTTGAACCAACTATTGACTATGTGGTCACAAAAATTCCAAGATTTACTTTTGAAAAATTTTCGACCTCACCTGCAACTTTAGGTACATCAATGAAATCAGTTGGGGAGGCGATGGCGATAGGTCGAAATTTTAAAGAGTCTTTACAAAAAGCATTGGTTTCTCTTGAAACAGGGTATTCAGGCTTAGATAGAGTTTTTAATATTAATAGAAAAAAAATAGAGAAAAAACTTAAAGAAAATATTCCTAATAAACTTTTACTTGTCGCAGAAGCTTTTAGAAAAAAGATCAATATAAAAAGAATTCACAATTTATCGAAAATCGATCCATGGTTTTTAGAACAAATTAAAGAGATCGTTGATAACGAAAATAAACTTAAAAACAAAGGTGTTCCAAGAGACTTTGTTGAATTCAATCGTATTAAATCTATTGGTTTTTCAGACAAAAAAATATCCGAATTAACCAAAATTCCTGAGAGTGTTGTAAGAAAAAGAAGAATGGCTTTAAAAGTATTACCTGTTTATAAAAAAGTGGATACTTGTGCTGCAGAATTTAAATCTTTTACACCTTATATGTACTCAAGTTATCAAAGAAATTTTTCACTTAATTCAGAGTGTGAGGCAGAGCCAACTCAAAAGAAAAAAATCATTATCTTAGGAGGGGGTCCTAACAGGATTGGTCAGGGAATAGAATTTGATTATTGTTGTTGCCAAGCAAGTTTCGCCTTAAAAGATGCAGGATTTGAAACGATTATGGTCAATTGTAATCCAGAAACTGTATCAACAGATTACGATACAAGTGATCGATTATATTTTGAACCTCTTAAAGAAGAGTATGTTTTCAACATCATTAAGAAAGAGCAAGAGAAAGGAAACTTAATTGGAGTGATAGCACAATTCGGTGGCCAAACTCCTATAAAGTTGGCTGAATTTTTATATCAAAACAAGCTTCCAATTTTAGGAACACAATACACTTCAATTGATCTTGCTGAAGATAGAGATCGATTTAGAAATCTTTTAAATAAATTAAAATTAAAACAGGCTGAAAGTGGAATTGCTAAAACTTACAAGCAAGCAATAAAAATTGCTGACAAAATTGGTTTACCTTTAATTGTAAGACCCTCTTACGTTTTAGGTGGAAGAGCTATGGAAATTGTATATGAGAAAAATGATTTAAAAAAGTTTGTTGAAGAAGCCTTTAAAGCTGCAGAGGATAATCCAATATTAATTGATAAATTTATTAATCAAGCGATGGAAGTTGATGTGGATGCATTATCTGATGGTAAGGATGTATTTGTTGCAGGTATCATGCAACATATTGAAGAAGCTGGAATTCACTCTGGAGACTCGGCGTGTAGTCTGCCTCCTGTTTCAATTAAACCTTATTTGATTAGAGAAATAGAAAATCAAACAAGAAAATTAGCTTTAGCTCTTAAGGTTAAAGGGTTCATGAATATTCAATTTGCAATTAAAAAAGATCAGATTTACGTAATTGAAGTAAATCCAAGAGCAAGTAGAACTGTGCCTTTCGTATCAAAAGCAAAAGGTTTACCTCTTGCTAAAATTGCCTCAAGAATTATGGCTGGTGAAAAATTATCTAAATTTAATTTAAAAGATAAATCTAAAGGAATGTATGCTGTTAAAGAAGCTGTATTTCCATTTAACAAATTTCCAAATAGCGATTTACTTTTAGGTCCTGAAATGAAATCAACTGGTGAGGTTATGGGTTTTGATAAAAATTTTGGTATGGCTTTTGCTAAGAGTCAAATTGCATCTGCTAATTCTTTACCAAAAGATGGCCTTGCTTTTATTTCATTAAAAGATGCACACAAAGATGAGGGAATAGATTTAGCAAAACAATTGATCAAACTTAAATTTAAATTGTGTGCTACTAAAGGGACTGCTGAATATATTAGAAAATTTGGTATGAAATGTAAGAAGATTAATAAAGTTAGTTCAGGCACTCCTCACATTGTTGATGTTTTGGATGCTAAAAAAATTGCTCTAGTGATTAATACTGGTGGCGGTAACAGTGAACATCGAGTTAGTGATGCCATAGCTTTAAGAAGAGCAACTTTAAAAAATAAAGTCCCTTATTGTACTAATATGTCAACCGCATATGCTTGTTTAGAGGCAATAAAATCACTAAAAACCAAAAAATTAGAAGTGACTGCTTTGCAAAATATTTAAGTTAAAAAACTTTTCTTAAATTAAAAAAAGCTTGTTTAATATCACTAATATCAAAAGGGTCTTCATTTATTATTTTAAAATCTAATTCAAAATCATTAATGGTTTTGCTTAAAATATATTCTGATCTTAGATCATCAGATCCTTGAATATTAAAAGCATAATTTGTTTCTTTACTAGGTAAATAGCCAATAGCTAAATGAATTTTATCAGTATGACCAAATCCAAGTGCCGAGTTGCGTTCATAAATAAAAAACAAACTGAAATTTTCATCATAAATAACATCAATGCCTGCTTCAGCATTAATGTTATGTAACGCTCCAGAGTCTAATTTGGTATCAAATTTACTTGAACTATCATTTATGTAGGAATATTTTACGTTAGATGAGCTATTTAGATTAGCCTGGTATTCTAATTTACCATGTTTTTTTATTTTGTATTTTTTATTATTTAATTCTTCAACTGAAGCTATAGACAATCTTAAATTTCTTGATTGAATACTTTGTTCGTCAAATCTCATTCCAGTTTGTCCACTTTCAGAATAGCTACTCAACAATGTATAACCTAAATCAATTTGACCAACAGGTATTAAGGTAAGCTCATCCTTTTTTATCTCCTCTTTCAATTTTAAAGTTCCATAAATTTGTTTACCGTTTCTATTTCCAGTTAATTTATTTCCATCTAAAACACTTAAGATGTCTGACTTAAGTGCACCAATACCAACTACCGCATCTAAAAATCTATTATCATCTTTTACCGGAGTGGTTGAATAATAAGTTAAATTGTAAGTATCTGTATCTAAATTACTTCCATCGATACCAACTTTAATGTCATTTTGACTAAATCTTAACGCTAGCCCTTTTATTCCTCGATCATCAGTAAACTTGTCAGCACCAATAGTAATGCCATCGGTATAGATTTTTTTCTTAGATGAAATATCTGTTTCTCTAACTTTACCAAAAGCAAAGCTTCCCTCAGCCCAATAAAAAATATCTTCATTTTCATTTTTTTCTTTAGGTGTAGTGGAAACTTGAATAGCCTCAGCTAGAGAGGCTAACATTTCATTAGAGAAATTAAGTTTAATATTTCTAAAGCTTAAATCTTGAAGATCTTTATTTCGTCTAATCCATTTTAATCGATTAAGAGCTGCATCTGTTGAGTGTTCAATTGTTCTATTTGCAATATTAATTTGAGCTTCAGCTACTCCTCTTCTATCTCCTTCTGTAATCTCTGTACATTTTCCAGCAAAAAGATTGAACGGACAAGGTAAGTGATATTCTATAATCATTGAATTAACACCTGTCTGAGCAAGATGTGCAACATACATTTTTAACCCAGAGGGGCTAAACTCTATACCTTGGGGGTCAGCAAGTACTGCACTATTTTCAAATTGTTTTGCATTTACACCACCATCTAAAGTTGCTGTCGAAATATTAAAACCCTCAGATAAAGTATATTGATTAATCTGATTCCTTTGTGAACCTACCATAAACAATCTCGTACCATTTTGATTGAACGCTATACCCCTATTTTGCCCTTCAGAATCTTGAGTTGCTAATTCAGCAGATCTGATAAAATTAGCTCCACCCGAAAGATCAAAACTTTTGTTTAATGAATATTGATGCAAGTGCTCAATGTCTGCGCCTTTCTCGTTAACAAACATCATTGTACCATCAGGACTAAATGTTAGACCAAATAATGAACCAGCGCCTACTTGTGATGAAACATCAATAAAATTTCCATTATACGTTACTGATGCTGATGATATATCGAAATTTGTAGAGAGCGAATATTCAAATACTTTTCTATTTGCTCTTCCACCAATAAACATTTTTGATCCATCATTATTAAACTGGACGTTCATTGCATTACCGTCTTGACTAGCGACTGAAAATTCATTGACAAAAACAGCTGTCGATATGTTGTATGGTGTTGATAGAGTATATGAAAATACTTTATTTGTATCGTTATTAATAATAAACATTTTTTTTCCATCATTATTAAATGAAATATCTCTAGCATGAGTTGTTTGAGCATTAACCTCAAATTTTCGTATTGCATAATTGGAGGTAGTAAGATCATCGCCGGCTGATATAAAATTAGCATACGCGTTTTGAGCAAAAAAATTAGTTATGAGAATCGAAAAAAAAGATAAAAATATGTAGATTTTGTTTTTTTTCATAACCACTTTATAAAAAATATATTTGAAATTTGAAAATATTAAAAAGTACCAGAAATCTCTAAATTTGCACCATAATCAGGGATTTTACTAAATAAACTATAATTAGAGTTTAGTTTTAAATTAAAATTACCCATTTGTTTTAGATAGCTGACTTTCGTATTATTATTGTTTATTGGATCATAAATTAAATCTAAATTTGCATTATGTTTTTTCACGCCACCAAACTTAATTAACAAACTATCTTTGTGGCCACTTTTGTCTAGACTTTGAAATCTTTCATAATTAATTGCAATTGTACGACCATCTGAATACATATATTCAAAACCTATATTCCCTTTTACATTGTGTAATGAATGAGTATTTATAGTTTTTTTAAGAGTAGTATTATCAAGATGATTTTTAACATAATGATCAATATTTGGTGTTAAATCATAAATATATTCTATAAATCCATTTCGACTTATGGTGTCTTCATTTAAATATAAAATATCATCAAATTTCAAACCTGCGGAAATATTTCCTGTTTTAAATGTAAGTCTCTCGTGACTTTCAACGTTATTAGAGACAACACCAAAATCGGTATAATCTGAAAATTGAGTAATACCCACTTCAAGCTTACCAAATGGGATCAATTGATATTTGGTATACTCATTTTCATTTTCATAGCTCATTGATGTATAAATTTGTTTGCCATTTCTATTGCCGGTAACTTGATCTTTGCCTAACTGGTCTATCATTAAATAACTAGCACCAAATAATAAGTTAAGATTAGACCGATTTTTTAGAGGTACACTACTGTATATGTTTAAAGAAAATGTCTGTGCATCTAATTCATCGCTTGACCCATCATCTATATCAACTTCTTCATTACCGTATCGGAATGCATAACCAAAAATCTTTTTATCCACTAATTTGTCTGCACCAAACATAATACCTTTAGTCTTAACTTCCTTAGGTTTAGAGGATGCTGTATCACCTACTCTTCCAAATGAAATATCTCCATGAGACCAGTAAGACCAATTCTTTTTATTAATTTTAGAATTTTCTTTTTTTAATGATACTTGAGTATATTCAATATTATTTAATGAATTTTCTAAGTTTGTTTTCAATGCTGCTAAAATTGGATTATGAATATTCAGTTTAACTTCATGATTAGTTAAATTAGCTCTT
>CACJYF010000002.1 GCA_902597575.1 uncultured Pelagibacteraceae bacterium
AAACGCATAGATTGATAACATCTATCCATGAACGTTTTTGAAATCAGAAATTTGCAAAACAGTGAAGACAGAAAAGAGAAGAGAAAAACTTTTTTAAGATCTCTTATAAAGTCTGTTGATACTGGAGCAAATGGAACACTCGATTACATTGTTAAAAAAGGTTCTGGCAAAAACAAAATTGCTAAAACTAGACAATAAAATTAACAACTGTAATACATCTCAAACTCTATAGGATGAGGTGTGTGCTCAAAATTGTGTATTTCTTCAAACTTTAACGAAATGTAAGCATCTATTTGATCATCAGTAAATACATTTCCTTGTTTTAAGAAATCTCTATCTTTATCAAGACTTTCCATTGCTTCTCTTAAAGATCCACAAACAGTTGGAATTTTCTTAACTTCATCTTCTGATAAAGCGTAAAGATCTTTATCAAATGACTTACCTGGATCAATTTTATTCTTAATTCCATCTAATCCAGCCATTAACATTGAAGCGAATGTTAAATATGGATTACCAGCAGCATCACCAAATCTAATTTCACATCTAGCTGCTTTTTTACTTAAAGTGATTGGAATTCTGCAAGATGCTGATCTGTTTCTTGCCGAATAAGCTAATAAAACGGGAGCTTCAAATCCTGGAATTAGTCTTTTGTAACTATTCGTTGTAGCATTTGAAAAAGCATTTATAGCTTTTGCATGTTTTAAAATTCCACCGATGTAGTGTAAAGCTGTATCTGATAAACCAGCATATTTATCACCGGAAAATAATGCTTTATCACCTTTCCAAATCGATTGGTGAACGTGCATACCTGAACCATTGTCACCTTTTACAGGTTTAGGCATAAATGTGGCTGTCTTACCAAATGAATGAGAAACCATGTGAACAGCATATTTATAAAGTTGTAGGTTATCTGCTTGGTCCACAAGAGTGCCAAAATACATTCCAAGTTCATGTTGACTAGGTGCAACTTCGTGGTGGTGTTTTTCAACTTTAATCCCCATTTCTTTCATTGCTTTTAAATATTCACTTCTCATATCCTGTTCACTATCAACAGGAGGAACTGGAAAATAACCGCCCTTAATTCCTGGTCTGTGACCCATGTTTCCATTTTCATATTCTTTGCCTGAATTATAAGGACCTTCCTTACTATCTATTTTAAATCCAGTTTCATTCATGTCATTTTTAAATCTTACATCGTCGAATACAAAGAATTCAGCTTCAGGACCAAAAAACGCTTTATCTCCAATTCCTGAACTTTTTAGATATGCCTCAGCTTTTTTAGCTGTTCCTCTCGGATCTCTTTCGTAAGGATCTTTTTTAATTGCATCTAAAACATCACAAAAAAGGTTTAAAGTGTTATGAGATGTAAATGGATCAACAATTGCTCTAGAATTATCTGGTTTTAGGATCATGTCAGACTCATTAATTGCTTTCCAACCGGCTATAGATGAACCATCAAAAAAAATTCCATCTTTCAACATATCCTCATCAACCATTTTAGCATCCATGGTCACATGTTGAAGTTTTCCTCTTGGGTCAGTGAATCTTAAATCTACATATTCAATTTCTTTATCTTTTATAACTTTTAGTACATTGCTTGAACTCATTTGTAGCCTCCGTAATTCTGTGGGTTGTGATATCAAATAAAGATTGATAAATAATCCTCTTTTACTTAATAACACCTATGCATTTTTAACATAAGTGTATAATGAAATTAGATAAATAACTAACAATTAGAAGTTGAAAATGACTGCAAAGGATAAAGAGCCTGTTAAAAGAGTTGAGAAAATAATAAAGGAATTTGATGAGAATTTAAACGTAAGTCTCTTAAAAACATCAGCAAGAACAGCCTTAGAGGCAGCCACTTCCTTAAATTGCGATGTTGGAGCAATCGTCAAAAGCTTACTTTTCAAGACAGACAATAAGTATGCTTTATTCTTGGTGGCTGGGGATAAGAAGGCTTCTTTAAAAAAGATAAAAAAAAATATTAAATTTTCTGATGTTTCAATGGCTTCTGCTGATGAAGTAAAAAGTATAACCGGATATACTATTGGAGGTGTTTCACCAGTAGGTCATAAAAACAATGTTGATATTTACATAGATAACTCACTAGAAAGATTCGACTTTTTGTTTGCTGCAGCTGGACATCCTAATTGCATATTCAAAATAAGCTTTTTAGATTTAAAAAAAATCACAAAAGGTGTAATTGCAGATATAATAGAATGAAACAACCAAGTTTATTTGATTATCTTTTACTAATTTTTTTAGCACTAATTTGGGCATCTGCTTTTTTTAATATCAAAATTGCGACTTATTCATTCGGACCCATTACAATTGCATTTTTGAGAGTTTTTTTTGGAGCAATACCCGTTCTATTACTTTGTTACTATAAAAAAATAAAGGTGGAGGCATTTTCTAAAGACTGGCACTGGTTTGCTATGATTGGTTTTATAAATTTAGTTGCGCCTTTTTATTTAATTGCTTATGGCGTGCAATCTGTTCAAAGCAATTTAGCAGCAATATTAATGTCAACAACACCATTAAGCTCTACAGTATTAGGTCATTTTTATACTAAAAATGAAAAATTTAATTTTGTTAAAACAATTGGCATTTTAATAGGTTTTTCTGGAATACTATATCTATTCTCTGACAATATTTTGATTAATGAAAATAATATTCTATCTGCATTATTAATTCTCCTAGGTTCAACTTGTTATGTAATAGGTGGCGTTTTAACTCTTAGAATTAGTAAGAAAAAAAATGAAAATGTGACAGGCTCAATATTAATTTGGGCTGTGATAATTTTGATACCAATTGTAAGTTTTGCAGAACAACCATGGAATATAAATCCTAGATTAGACTCTACAATATCAGTAATGTATTTAGGTTTAGTCTCGACAGGAATAGCATGGCTATTAAGATTTAAAATTTTAGTGAAAAATGGATTAATCTTCCAATCACAAGTTTCTTATTTAATCCCAATTTTTGGAACAATTTTAAGTTATATATTTTTAAAAGAGCTAATTACTTTTAAAGTTTTAATCTCCTTGATCGCAGTTTCAGTTGGAATTTATTTTGTAAGAAAAGCAGATAATAACTCCAATAAAATCAATGCTAATTAACACAATTTGAAGTTGTAAATCTTATTGACCCATTTACAACATTATCAAAAAGGTCTTTAATTATAATTATAAAAATGGCTAAGAAAAAAAGGAAAAAAGCTGTAACTAAAAAAAGAAAGAAAACAAAAAAGTCGATTAAAAAAAGAAAGCAACTTAAATCAAGACGACACAAGAAACTTTCTTCAGCAAAAAAACCTAAAAAAAATCTTAAGTCAAAATTAAATAAACGTAAAAAAAGAGGAGTAAAAATGAGTGCAGAAGCGATGAAAGTGTCATCTGTATTAGATACCTCTCATTTAAAGGTTAAATTTCCATTTAAGGCTAAATATGGAAACTACATAAATGGAAAATTTGTGGAACCTAAATCAGGCAAATATTTTGATAATGTTAGTCCGATTTCTAATGAGAAAATCTGTTCAGTTGCGCGTTCAAATGAGCAAGACGTTGAAGCGGCATTAGATGCAGCTCACGCAGCTTTCCCTGAGTGGGGAAAGACAGACATCACTACAAGATCAAACATCTTGTATAAAATTGCTGATGTTTTAGAAAAAAATCTAAACTTATTAGCTGTAGCTGAATGTTTAGATAATGGAAAACCTATCAGAGAATGTATGGCGGCAGATTTACCTTTGGTTATTGATCATTGGAGATATTTTGCTGGAGTAATTAGAGCGGAAGAAGGATCTATCGCTGAAATTGCTAATAACCAATACTCATACAATTTTCATGAACCATTAGGAGTAGTTGGTCAGATAGTTCCGTGGAATTTCCCATTATTAATGGCAACATGGAAGTTAGCACCAGCACTTGCTGCAGGAAACTGTTCAGTTTTAAAACCAGCTGAGCAAACTCCAGCATCAATTATGGTAATGATGGAACTTATTGGAGATTTATTGCCTCCAGGAGTAGTTAACATTGTTAGTGGTTTTGGATTAGAAGCTGGTAAACCATTAGCGTCTTCTAAAAGAGTTGCTAAAGTTGCATTTACTGGTGAAACAACAACTGGAAGATTGATTATGCAGTATGCTGCACAAAACATCATTCCAATTACTTTGGAATTAGGAGGAAAATCTCCGAATATTTTCTTTGAAGATGTTATGGAAAAAGATGATGACTTCTTTGATAAATGTATCGAAGGTTTCGTCATGTTCAATCTTAACCAAGGTGAAGTTTGTACTTGTCCAAGCAGAGCTTTAATACAAGAGTCGATCTATGACAAATTCATGGAAAGAGCTATTGCTAGAACTAAAGCTGTTGTTCAAGATAATCCTTTAAAAATGGAAACAATGATTGGAGCTCAAGCATCAGTAGAGCAAATGGAGAAGATAAAATCTTATCTAGAGCTTGGTAAAAAAGAGGGTGCTAAAGTTCTGACCGGTGGTAGCGTTGCTAAATTAAATAGTGGATTGGAGAAAGGAAACTATATCCAACCTACTGTTTTTGAAGCTAAAAATGACATGCGTATATCACAAGAGGAAATCTTTGGACCTGTTGTATCTGTGATTAAATTTAAAGATGAAGCAGAAGCATTAAAAATTGCTAATGATACTCTTTATGGTTTAGGCGCAGCTGTATGGACCAGAAATGGAAACATAGCTCATAGAATGGGAAGAGCGATACAAGCAGGGATAGTATGGACTAATTGCTATCATGCTTATCCTGCTCACTCTCCATTTGGTGGCTACAAACAATCTGGAGTTGGCAGAGAAACTCACAAAATGATGCTTAATCATTACAGACAGAATAAGAACTTACACGTTTCTTATGCTGAGAAAAAATTAGGCTTCTTTTAAACAAATAATATATACTGGCCCATGATTCGACATCATGGGCCAGAGAAAAAATATGAAAGTATCAGCAACACGTTCGGCTTTAAGCTTATTATCTGAATTAAAAGAAAAGTATGGTGAAAAATTGATGTTTCACCAATCTGGAGGATGTTGTGATGGAAGTGCGCCTATGTGTTTTCAGGAAGGTGAATTTCCTTTAGGTGATAATGATATAAAATTAGGTGAAATTGGAGGCGTCCCGTTTTACATGAATGGAGACCAATATGAAAAATGGAAACACACTGATTTAACAATAGATGCAGTAAAAGGCATTGGTGGAATGTTTTCACTGGACAATGGTACAGGAAGAAGATTCCTAACAAAATCTGAAATTTGTCTTGTTGTCGATAATGATAATCCAAATCATTAAATAATCTCAAAATTTTTTAAAATGTCTATTTATCTTAGTTCCCAAAAAATAATTAAAGAATGGATTGATTATAATAATCACATGAATGTTTCTTACTACCTTTTAATTTTTGATAAATATGGTGCAGATACGTTAAATAATATCTTCAAAATGGGAGAACATTCAGCAAAAACAACAGGTAAAAGCACTATGATTGTTGAGTCAAATATTACTTATAATCAGGAATTAAAGGTTAATGATGAAGTAGATATTAATTTGATTTATTTCGATCATGATAAAAAAAGACTTCAATATAAAATGGAAATGATTCATAAAGAAAAAAAATATTTAGCATCGACAATTGAAATATTAGCTTTGTACGTTGATCTTAATTCTAGAAAAGTTTCTGAGTTTGAAAATGAAAAGGTAGAAATTATGGATGATTACATAAAGAAATATTCATCAAGTTTTAAGAATGATAATTTAAAGTTTTCGTCAAAACTAAAAAAATAATTATCATAACTTCCAGTCCGCCACTGGAAGTTATAATCTAAATTACTGACCAGGTGCTTTATAACCAATTTTACTTGCTTTTGATGTAGCTTTAGTAAAATCAATAGCCTCTAGCATTGTTAAATTTTTAACTGCACCAGATCCCTCAACAACTAATTTAATTGCTGCAAAGTCATCGAAACTTGGCATTTCTGCTACAACAACAAAATCAAATGAACCTCTTACAATATCCATGCTATGCATAGTTCCCCCCATAGCTTTTGTAAGTTGCTCTACTACAGCTTTTCTGTCACTAGTTGGATCTTTTAAAAAACCTTGAAAAGCTTTTTCAGTGTAGTTTCCCATTATATATGCTTTCATATGTTACCCCTTTCTTTTTTTTAAAAATATTATAGCAAAATTTATGTATGTAGAAGTGGTATATTTGTCTAATTATTTTCTATTCGGTCCATTTCTTTAAGTTCGACTTCTAACTTATCTAATTCCTCGCCACCTGCCATCATGCTTAAAAGTTTTTCTCTAGATATATCTTTTTTTTGAAATGTTCCCATGCTTTTTCCTCGATTTAAAACTGTAAAACTATTTCCAACGGGATAAGCATGATGAACGTTGTGTGTTATTAAAATTACGGCTAAACCTTGCGATGCTGCTTTAACAATATATTTCAGGACCATTGAAGCTTGATGCACACCTAATGCTGACGTTGGTTCATCTAATACTAAAACTTTTGCTCCAAAATAAATTGCTCTAGAAATAGCGAGACATTGTCTTTCACCTCCAGACATCGTACCGACAGCTTGTGATGGGTCTCTCACATCGATACCTATTTGACCCATTCTTTCTGCAGCTATGCTGTTTGCTTTTTCAATGTCAAAAGTTTTAAAAAAAGGTAAACCTTTTTGTGGTTCTCTACCCATAAAAAAATTTCTAGTAACACTCATAAGGGAAACCAACGCTAGATCTTGATAAACAGTACCTATCCCAATATCCAAAGCATCTCGTGGTGAGTCAAAAACTATTTTTTTATCTTCAAAAATAATTTCACCTTCATCAGGCTTATGAACCCCTGCTAAAGTTTTTATCAAAGTAGATTTTCCAGCTCCATTGTCACCAAGTAAGCACATTATTTCGCCTTTTTTTAGCTTCATGGTGACGTCTTTTAAAGCAATCACTTTACCAAAAAATTTACTTATATTATTGAATTGAACTAAATATTCAGACATTACTTGGTCTCCGTAACCTTTTTTCTAATATAATTGTTGAATACAACTGCGATTAACATCATTGCACCTAAAAAAACCTTAAACCAATCAGTATCAACGTCTGTATAAAAAATTCCCATTGATACAGTACCAAAAATAATAGCGCCCAATGCTGCTCCGATGGCAGAGCCATAACCTCCAGTCAAAAGACAGCCGCCAACCACGGCAGCTGCTATTGCTTCCAATTCTTTTAAAGTTCCTCTCATAGTATCTGCAGAACCTGCATCTAAAACTTGAATACAAGCAAATATTGTCGATGCTACAGCTGTTCCAATGAATAGACTTATTTTTACTCTTCCAACAGGCACACCAACATTTGTAGCACCAACTTTATCTCCACCTGATGCAAATATCCAATTTCCATATCTAGTTTTCATAAGTATCCAAGTCGCAAATAATGTAAGAGCAATAAACCATATTACTGATGGTGGAATACCTGTAGCTAATGGTGTACCGTCAGTTCTCAGTGCAATTAATTTCATCGATCCCAGCCATGTGAATAACCATTGAAAAGTATCAGTTGCAAACAACCAAGCGATTGGATCATCCTCTATCAAAACTCTTAATCCTGGTACTTGAGTTCTTCCTGTAATTAATCTCGTAATAGCCAAAGTTGCCCCCCTTAAAATGAACAACATTGCTAGTGTTACTATAAAGGATGGAAGACCTGTTTTTACTACCATTATACCATTGAAATAACCAATTAGTACTGCCATAGCAAAAGCAAAAATAATACTTGTCCATAAAGGCCAGCCCCAATAAATTGCAGGTATAGCGATACAGATTCCTGCAAAACCAATCATTGAACCAATTGATAAATCAAACTCTCCACCTATCATTAACATTGCAGCAGCGATAGCAATAATTCCTAAATTAGCTGAAACATCTAAAAAATTTAATGTCCCATAAGCGCTAAACATTCCAGTGTCACCAGCAACTATTCCAAAAAAAATAAAAACTAAAATTGAGCCGCCCAAAGCACCAAGCTCTGGTCTGTTTAATAAAACTCTTAGAGGTGAAATTTTTTTAAGTCTTTCATCTTGTCCACTATCTTTTTTAGATTGAATACTCTCTGATTTTACAGACATATAAAAATTATAATTTAAAGATGACTAAAAAAAAGGCCTGACTAATATTAGTCAGGCCTTTAATTCATATTTTTATCTATAACCTTGAGCTGCCCATTTAATTACTTTAGACGCATTATCAGGAGTAACAAACCCAGGTCCAGTCATTACTACACCTGCTGGCATTGTTCCCCATCTCATATATTGTCCAAAGATAGCTATTGGTAAATATCCTTGTAGATATTGCTGTTGGTCAATTAAAAACTCTACTTTTCCTGCAGCAGCAGCTTTTAACATATTTGGAGACATATCAAATGTTCCTAATCTTACAGAACCAACTTTTCCAGCTGACTCAAGTGCTTTCAAAGCTGCTTCACCAGATAATCCAGCACCTAAAGTTAGAATAGTGTCATAGCCACCACCTAATTTTGCAGCAACAGCTTTTTGAATTTCTGTTGGGTCATTTGATGTACCTAAAATATCAACAGATCCACCAAAACCTTTTTTGAAACCAGCACATCTTCTATCAAGTGCAACGTTTCCTACCTCATGGTTAACACATAATGCTTTTTTTCCACCAGCAGCTTTCATTTTTTGTCCACCACCTACACCTGCTTCAAACTCAGTTTGTCCAACGTGTGCACTAATTCCTAAAGATGCATAATCATCAGATCCAGAGTTCATTGATATTACAGGAATACCAGCAGCAATTGCAGCTTTAACTGATTTTCCTAAGGCTGCAGCATCTGGTAATGTGATCACTATACCTTTTGGTTTTTGTGACACAGCATTATCAATTAATTTTGCCATTTCTACCATGTCAAAAGTAGCTGGTGCTGTGTATTTGCAAGACACTCCCATGTCTTTACATCCAGCATCAACTCCATTTTTAGCAACTGACCAGAAAGGATCGTTTGCTTGACCATGAGAAACCACAATTATATCTACAGCTAAAGCAGATACAGACATCATTGCCCATGCAGCTAAAGCTAATATAAAGTTTTTTATTGTTTTCATTATTTTCCTCTAATTAAAGTTAACTTTTAAAAATAAAATCTAATCAAAATATTATTTAGTTGTAAAGCAGACAGGTTGTATTCTACTGAGGGTTGATTCAATTAAAAATTAAGTTTTTCAAACTTTTTTGATCGTAAAGATTTTTGAGCTGCATTTGCAATTATCAGAGCTTTTCTTCCCTCTTCAAATCCTGCAAGAGGTTGAATTTTCTTTCTTATATATTTCGCAAAATCCTTTAGTTGATTTTTATAAGCATCTTTATACCTCTCAATAAAAAAATTAAGCAAAGGAGATTTGTTCGAAGTTGATTGTGCAGAATATAAAGATGTCTCGTTTTGTCTTTTATTTTCTGAAATTAACATACCTTTTGATCCAAATAATTCTATTCTTTGATCATAACCGAAACTACAATGTCTGGAATTAGTTATTATGCACTGAACACCAGCTCTAGATCTAATTATGGTCGATGCTAATTCAAAATCTTTTATTTTATCAAATCTTTTGTCTGATATGTTGCTACCAGAAGCTATTATTTTTATAGGCTCATCATTACCAAGGTAGAATCTAACAAGATCAAAATCATGGATCATCATATCTCTAAAAATACCACCAGATTCTTTTAGATATTTCATAGTTGGTGGGGCAGGATCACGACTAGTGATAATAATTTTTTCTAATTTACCTATTTTTCCACCAAGTAATTGTTTTCTTAAATTATTGTGTGTTGGATCATATCGTCTATTAAAACCTAATTGTATTTTTGGATTTAATTTATTAATTTTTTTTTTACAGGACTCAATTTTTTTAATACTTAAATCCAGTGGTTTTTCACAAAAGATAATTTTTCTATTTTTAACACAATCTAAAATAAATCTAATATGTGTCGATGTTGTTGAGGCAATAAAAATAGCTTTTACATCTTTATCTTTATAAGCCACAGATGGATTGTTTATAGCTTTTGTTTTTAATGTTTTTGAATATCTTTTTGATAATTTTTGTTCAATGTCATAAATATATTTAAGATTAAAATCTTTACTACGCATTAAATTTTTTCCATGCATAATACCAATTCTACCAAGTCCAAATAAAGCTATATCAATCATTTAAAATTTGTATTAAAATAATAACTTAACTAAAAAAATTTCTTATGTCAGTAAAATTAGGAGTTGCACCTATCGCATGGAGTAATGATGACATGCCTGAGTTAGGTGGTGAAACTACATTAGAACAATGTTTAAAAGAAGCCAATGAAGCAGGCTACATAGGCATAGAGTCTGGTGGAAAATTTCCAAAGAAATCTTCGGAATTAATTCCAAAATTAGATCAATTTAATCTTAAACTTTGCTCAGGATGGTATGGCGCTAATCTAAGAAAAAATTCTGTTGAGGAAGAAAAAAAATCCATTCAAGAACAACTAGATTTATTTAAAGATTGTGATGCACCTTGTATAGTTTTCGCGGAAGTTTCTGGCTCTATACAAGGAGATCCTAATAGAAAATTATCAACTCGGCCTCAAATGGAAAGGGATGAATGGCAGAAGTTTTGTGAAAAAATTTCTGAACTAGGAAAATATTTAGAGGATGAAGGGATGCCTTTGGCATATCATCATCACATGGGAACAGTAATTGAAACTCAAAAAGACACTGAAAGACTCATAGAAAATACTCATGAAAGTGTAAAATTAACATTAGATACAGGACACATGTTATTTGCAAAAGGGGACTCAAAATACATATTACAAAATTATCATGAGAGAATTTTGCACGTCCATTGTAAAGATATAAGAAAACAAGTTCTTGAAAAATCTTTAAAAGAGGACTTAAGTTTTAGAGGTGCTTTCTTAGAAGGTGCGTTTACAGTACCAGGAGATGGTTGTATTGATTATCAACCTTTATTTAATGTATTAAAAAATAATAATTATTCAGGATGGTTGGTAGTTGAGGCAGAGCAGGATCCGGCAAAAGCAAATCCGTTAGAGTATGCAAAAATTGGTTATAATTATCTTAGAGATACATTAAAAAAATCTGAAATTGAAATTTATAAAAATTGATTATCTATAGAGTGAAGTTAGTTCATTATTTCCGGCAGCAACACATGGAGATTTAAAACAAGTACCCACAACCCATTCAGATCCAGGATCAGGTAAAAAATTTGATGACATCACAAATATAACACCCATCTCAACTGATTGCCCCGCCTTACCTTCTGCTTTAATTCTAGGATCAGGATCAGTTTTTACTTTAATATCCTCTGAAAAAGGATTCTCTATATTAAGATTTTTGTTTATATAATTCACAACTTTGGATGAGGACCACTCGCCATTACACGGATCACCCCAAACAGTCAATTTACCTTCATCATTATTCCCGCAATTATTTATTTCTCCATTGATAAAATCGACTACTTTCTTATGATTTTCTTTGACTAAGTTAGCTTTTGCTTCAACTGCGGGCCTTGTACTTGCAGTCCAAATCAACATCCCAACCACATATACCAATGATAACAATACTAATGCTTCTAATAGTCCAAAATTTTTGAAATTTATTCGCATAATTAAAGTTTAATAATTTTTGATTTGTCTAATTTTTTTTCAAAAAAATCAATTATATTTTGTATTGTTTCTTTTCCCATTCTTATCATGCATTCCTCAGTAAATGCAGCGGTATGAGGACTTAAAAAAACTTTATTGTTTTTTAGCAAAGGATTATCTTCTTTAGGTGGTTCTGTTTCAAAAACATCTAAACCTGCACCGAATATAAGACTTTCATTCAATGCTTTATCTAAGTCATTCTCATTAATCATTCCACCTCTTGCAGCATTAATAATTATACAATTTTTCCTCATTGTTTTAATTAAGTCATAATTGATAATATTTTTCGTTTTTTCATTAAGAGGCATATGTAAAGAGATGGCATCCATAGATTTTACTGCTTCTGTAAGATCTTCAACTTTTTTTCCACCCAATTCCTCAATAATATCTTTTGAAACAAATGGATCATAAACAAAAACATTCATTTCAAATCCTTTGCATCTTCTAATTAAAGATTGACCAATTCTACCAAATCCAGCAATTAAAATATTTTTTTTCCAAAGTTCAATTGTTTTTGGAAGTTTATTTCTATTAGAAAAATTTCCTGTTTTAACAGCCTCATCATACATGTTTTTTCTCTTTGATATATTGAGCAACATAAACATAACATGTTCTGCCACCGCAACAGCATTTGCTGTAGCCGTAATCGCCAAGGTGATATTTTTTTCTTTAGAAGACTTGAGATCAATATTGTCGTACCCAACGCCATGGCGAGATATAATCTTAAGTTTTTTTGATATATTGATTAATTCGCTAGATAAATTTGCTGTTCTAATTGATAGACCATCACACTCCAAAATTTTTTGTTTAATATCTTTGTCATCTATGTTTTCAATAACCTCATAATCATAATTTGTGTTATTCTTTATAAGATCTATCCCCGCTTTATGAATAGGTTGAATTATCAAAATTTTTTTTTTATCTGACACTTAAATTTAGTAAGCTTTAGAGTCTTCTTTTGATTTGATTGATTTTAATTTAGATACAGCATCTTTTGCACCTGCACTCATATACCTTTGATCGGATCCAATGGTTACCAAATTAAATCCTAAATTAAGCATTTTTTTTGCATACTCTGGACTAGCATTATGAATACCTGCAAAAATTTTATTTTTTTTTGCATGTTCCAAGATATTCAAAATCTTTTCATAAGTTGGACTTCCTTCACGATTATCAAAAGCTGGTTTTTGACCTATAGCCAGACTTAAATCAGCAGGTCCAATATAAATTCCATCTATTCCAGGCGTACTCATAATTTCATCTAATTTATCTAAGGCTTCTTTTGTCTCTATCATTGCCATTTTTAAAATCTCATCATTTGCAAAATCTCCATAATCTGAACCTCCATAAATTAATCCTCTAATTGGTCCAAAACTTCTATACCCTTTAGGGGGATACATGCATGCTTGAACAAATTTTTCAGCTTCAAATTTGTTGCTCACCATTGGACAAATTACGCCGTAGCACCCTGCATCTAAAATTTTCATTATTTGTCCTGGTTCATTCCAGTTTACTCTTGCTAAAGGAGTAACATCCGTAGATGAAATTGATTGCAGCATTTGTAATGCATTTGGATAATCTATAACACCATGTTGCATATCAATTGTAAGCGAGTCCCAACCTTGATGAGACATTACTTCCGCTGAAAAAGAGCTAGGTATTTGTAACCAGCCATTAATTATTTGCTCACCATCTCTCATCATCTTTTTTATTTTATTTGGCCTCATTTTAAGATTTCAAACCAAGGTGAGTGTACTTTATATTAAGATAATCTTTAATTGCCATTGAACCACCTTCACGTCCATATCCAGTTTGTTTAATTCCACCAAAAGGTGCCTCAGCTATCGCAACTGCAGGAGTATTAACCGCTACAGTACCAGTTTCCATTAATTCTGAAGCTCTGTGAGCTTTGTCCATAGAATTTGTATAAATATAACTACATAATCCTAAGTCATTATCATTAGCTCTCTCAACTACTTCATCAAAAGTTTTAAATGACAACATTGGAACTAGTGGACCAAATGGTTCTTGTTTCATTATTGTAAAATTATCCTTTACATTGTCAAAAACTGTTGGCTCATAAAAATATCCTTTGTTAAAACCTTGAGGTCTTTTTCCACCCAACAAAACTTTTGCTCCTTCCTTTTTAGTTGTTTCAACCAATTCTTCGATTTCTCCTAATCTTTTTGCAGTTGTTAATGGACCTAATTGAACTCCTTCATCTAAACCATTTCCAATTTTTAATTTTTTTGTTCTTTCAATAAACGCATTAATGAATTCATCTTTTCTATTTTCTTGTATATAAAATCTGTTAGGTGAAATACAAACTTGACCATTATTTCTAAATTTTGCAGTAATTGCCATATCTGCAACTTTATTTATATCAACATCATCAAAAACTATAAAAGGTGAGTGTCCACTAAGCTCCATTGTTACTCTTTGAACTTTGTCTGCGGCTTTTTTTAAGATTAATTTTCCTACTCTTGTTGATCCAGTAATTGAAACCTTTTTAATAATATCAGACTCTAACAACTCATTTGAAATACTTTCAGGATCTCCTGATAATAAGTTTACAACTCCAGGAGGGACTCCCGCTTCTTTACAAATATCTACTAACTCCATTACTGTTCCTGGAGTAATTACATCAGGCTTACAAATTACTGAACATCCGGCAGCTAATGCTGTTGAAATTTTTCTCGCTGCTAGAATTAAAGGAAAATTCCATGGCACTAAAGCTGCTACAACTCCAACTGGCTGATAATAAACATGAACTCTCGTATCTGGAAATCGACTTTCGACTGTTTGTCCATAAATTCTCTTTGTTTCTTCAGCATTCCACTCAAAAATATCAGCAGCCCCACCAGTTTCGCCAATTCCCTCAGCTAAAGGTTTTCCAACTTCAATCGTTAACCATTTTGCTAAAACATCTTGTTTTTTTCTTAAAAGATCAGCAATTTTTCTAATAATATATGATCTCTGCCAAGGTAAAGTGTTTTTCCAAACTTCCAAACCTTTCTCTGCAGATTTAAGAGCTTTTTGAACATCTGCTGAAGACGCTTTAGACGCTTGGCCAATAATTTCTTCCGTAGCAGGATTTATAACATCGTAAGTTTCTTTTTTTTCCGCTTGTTGCCACTTACCATCAATGAACTGCCCAAATTTACTATACATAATTTTTATTTTATGGTTAATTAAGCGAAATTTTAAGAGAATATATCTACAATTATGAAAAAAATAAAGCTTACATGTGCTCATGCAATTGTAAATTTCCTGACTTCTCAAAAAATTCTTATCGATGGTAAAAAAGAAGCTTTATTCGCTGGTGCTTTTGGAATATTTGGTCATGGTAATGTAGCTTGTTTAGGACAAGCTTTAGAGGAAAATAAAGATAAACTTCCAACTTATAGAGGTCATCATGAGCAAAATATGGCTTTAACAGGAATTGCTTACGCTAGAGCAAAAAGAAGAAAACAAGTATTTGTAGCAACAAGTTCTGTAGGTCCTGGTTCTACAAATATGGTAACAGCTGCAGCAGTTGCGATGAGTAATAGACTGCCAATTTTATTTCTTCCAGGTGATACTTACGCAAACAGGATGCCTGATCCAGTTTTACAACAAGTAGAACATTTTAATAATCCAGGAATTACTCAAAATGATGCTTTTAAACCAGTTACAAAATATTTTGATAGAATAACCAGACCAGAACAAATTTTACAAACATTTCCCCAAGCTGTACAAGTTTTATTAGATCCAGCTGATTGTGGCCCGGTATGCATATCTTTATGTCAGGATATACAAGGAGAAATTTTTGATTATCCTGAGGATTTTTTTAAAGAAAAAATCCATAATATACGAAGACCAAGACCTGATGATTTTCAAATTAAAGAGGCAGCTAAAAAAATTAAAAAATCAAAAAATCCAATCATAATTTCTGGTGGAGGTGTTTTTTACTCAGATGCAATGGAGGAACTTTCTACTTTTGCAGTTAAACACAATATCCCTGTAACACAAACTGTAATGGGTTATTCTTCTATGAAAAGAGATCATTCTCATTTTTTAGGACCTATTGGAGGTTTAGGGGGAAAAGCAGCAAATAACTTTGCAAAAAAAACTGATTTAGCGATTGCTATCGGAACTAAGTTAGGAGATTTCACAACTGGGTCATGGTCCAATTTTGAAAATCCAAATTTTTCACTAGTATCAATTAATGTTGCAAGATTTGATGCTAGTAAACATATGGCACAATCAATTATTGGAGATGCAAAAGTTTCTTTAAATGAACTATCACAAGCTTTAGGTGATTGGAAAGCATCCGAGGAATGGCATAAAAAATCCAGAGATGAACTTAAATCTTGGAATGATTATGTTGATAAAGAAAGTGGACCAACTAATCAAAAACTCCCAAGTTATGCTCATGCAGTTGGTGCAATTTATAGAAACTCTGATCCAAGTGATATTGCTGTCACTGCAGCTGGAGGTTTGGTAGGTGAAGTTGTTCAAATTTGGAGACCAAGAGAACTTAATACTCATGAAACAGAGTGGGGCTTTAGTTGTATGAGTTATGAAATTTCTGGAGCTTTAGGAATTAAAATGGCCAATCCAAACAAAGAAGTTATCACATTTGTAGGTGATGGATCATATTTACTTTATAATTCAGATATATATTCATCTGTAATAACTAATAATAAACTAATTGTGATTGTCTGTGATAATGGTGGTCATGCTGTCATTAATAGACTTCAATTATTTAAAGGTGGAAAAGAATTTAATTGTTTGTTTGAGAGTTCAAATGTTTCAAATTTAGTAAAAGTAAATTTTGCAAAACATGCAGAAAGTATGGGGGCAAAGTCTGAAGAGGTAAGTTCTATCAGTGAATTAGAGGAAGCTTTCAAAAGAGCGAAGAAATCAAAAGTGACTTACGTTATTTCAATCAAAACTCATTCGTATCAATGGCTTGAAGGATCAGCTTATTGGGAAAGTCCAACTTTAGAGATTCCTAAAACTAAAGAAAACAAAAAAGCTCTTAAATTACACAAAGAAGGTAAAGCAAAACAAAGACAGGGAGTATAACCCTAATGAGCAAAGTATTTAAAGTTGGCTTAATTGGTTGTGGTCATATCGCTGAAACATATTTCAGAGCTCACAAATATTTCAAAAATTTTAAAATCATTAAATGTGCAGATGTTAAAGAAAAAGCATCTAAGAAATGTGCTAAAATTAATAAAATTGAAGCAGTTTCGGTAAGTAATTTATTTAAAGATAAACAGGTTGAAATAATTTTAAATCTAACCCCTCCAAAAGTTCATTACCAAATTGCAAAAAAGTCTTTGTTAAATGGAAAACATGTATACTCAGAAAAACCATTAGCAATTAATTTAAAAGACGGAAAAGAATTACTAAAGCTCTCAAAAAAAAAGAAATTATATTTAGGAAATGCTCCAGATACTTTTTTAGGAGGAGGCAATCAAAAATCAAAAGAATTATTAGAAAGTAAAAGTATAGGCAAAGTAAATTTAGGTAATGCGATTTTTGCTTTTCCAGGAGTTCAATCTTATCATCCAGACCCAGAACCATGGTTTGCAAAAAAAGAAGGTGGTCCAGTAATTGATATGGGACCTTATTATCTCACAGCATTAGTAAATTTATTGGGTCCAGCAAAAGAGGTAAAAGCAGCAAGTTTAATGAAAGGTTCAAGATTTAGAACAATTGGTATTGGTCCAAAAAAAGGAAAAAGAATTAAGGTAGATTGTCCGACGACATATTTTACAACAATCATATTTAAAAATGGAAGCATAATCAGACTCACTTTATCTTTTGATGTTATAGCCCATCAAAGAAATCATATCGAACTTTATGGAACCAAAGGTTCAATGATTGTGCCAGATCCTAATATGTTTGGTGGTTCAGTTTATGTATGTAAAAAATTAGGAAGCCCATGGAGAGAATTTAAAACAAATCAAATGCCACTAGGAAAAATTAATATTAGAACGCAAAGTTCTAGAGCAAATGAGTCACCTACTAACGCAAATTACAGAGGAGTTGGTCTTGCAGAAATGGCATATTGTATTGATAAAAAAAAGATACATAGATGCAATGGAGAAGTATCTTTGCATGTTCTTGACTTGATACAATCAACTATGCAATCTGCTAAAACAAATAAACCAATTAGACTTAGTACAACATGTAAAATTCCAAAACTTTTTATTAATAAAGAAATAAATAAATTAATGAGATAAAATATGCAGATTGGTATTGATCTTGGGGCAAGTAAGATAGAGTATGTGTTATTAGATAATGTTGGCAATGAGCATCATAGAGAAAGAACTGAGGTTCCAAAAAATTATAAAGATACATTATCCATAATTAAAAAAATAGTTATCGAACTTGAGCGTAAAGCTGGTAAAGAATTACCAGTGGGTGTATGTCATCCAGGGATTCATTCTATTCAAACAGGACTAGTTAAAAATGCGCCTAATTCTTTTTGGATAAATGGCAAACCTTTACAAAGAGATTTACGGAGTGAGATTGGTAAAGAAATTTATTGTGAAAATGATGCAAACTGTTTTGCTTTATCAGAAGCAATAGATGGTTCTGGAAAACATTACAAAATAGTTTTTGGGGTAATTCTTGGATCTGGTGTTGGGGGCGGTTTAGTTATAGATAAACGAATTGTCAATGGACCTAATGGGATTACTGGAGAATGGGGGCATAATCAAATACCGAGCGCTTGTATTGAAGGTGTTCAAATAAAAAAAACCAATTTAAGAGCTGGAGAAATAGAAAACTTTGTTGCGGGTATAGGTATTTCTAAAGCGTTCAAAAACGAGTTTAAAAAGGATTTATCTGCCCAAAAGATATTTGAGATGCATAGAAAACTTGATTTAGATGCAGAAAAATTAATTGATAAATATAAAGATCAACTCGCTATGTCTTTAGCCACTGTTGTTAATATTATTGATCCAGATGTGTTTGTTTTCGGGGGTGGGGTATCTAACGAAATAAATTTTTTAGATGAAATTAAACAAAAAATGAAAAGATTTGTAGCAGGGGGTGAATTTGAGGGGACTTTTTTAAAACCCAAATTTGGTGATGCAAGCGGTGTTCGGGGTGCAGCTCGATTAGCAAGAACCACTAATTATTGACTAGTGAATAAAATTCATTTACTACAAAAGGAGCTAATTATTTAAGTCCAGGAAGAGAAATATGAAATTATGTAGAATAGGTAGTGTTGGAGAAGAAAAACCAGCAATCATAGATAGTGAAAACAATTACCGAGATTTGTCATCAATTATAAATGATTTAAACCCTGGCACATTAAATTTTGACACATTAGAGAAAATAAAAAAAACTGATATTTCAAGTTTACCAAAGCTTGATTCAAGTTCTAGAATAGGTGCATGCGTTTCTAACCCATCAAAATTTATTGGTATTGGTTTAAATTTCAAAGATCATGCCGAAGAACAAAATTTGCCGATACCAAAAGAACCGATTATTTTCTCAAAATTTACTAGTTGTATTACTGGACCAAACGATCCTATCATTGTTCCTAAGGGATCTAACCATACTGATTGGGAAGTTGAAATTGGTTTTGTGATTGGAAAAAAAGCTACAAATGTTAGTATTGAAAACGCCTTAGACCATGTTCTTGGTTTTTTTCTAGTTAATGATGTGAGTGAGAGAGATTTCCAAAAAAATAGAGGTTTAACTTGGGATAAAGGAAAGGGTTTTGATACTTTTGGTCCAATAGGTCCATTCATAGTTACTACAGATGAATTACCAGACTATCAAAATTTAGATATGTTTTTAGATGTCAATGGAAAAAGGATGCAAACTGGAAATACAAGTAAAATGATTTTTGATATTAAAACTTTAGTTTCTTACATGAGCTCGTGCATGAGTTTACATCCTGGCGATATTTGTTGTACAGGAACTCCACCTGGTGTTGGTGAAAATATGAAGCCACCTGTTTTCTTAAAAGGTGGTGAAGAAGTTATTTTAGGAATAGACAAGCTAGGTCAACAAAAACATAAAGTCATTCCTTATAAAGATTAATACAATTAAATAATGGAACTATTCATTGCGTTAGGAGCTGGATTGATAAGTTTTTTATCCCCATGCGTTTTACCACTTATTCCAGGGTATATTTCTTACATATCCGGAAGTTCAATTAATGAATTAATTGAAAAAAAAAATGTAAATTTATTACCAATTATTTTATTTACAGTTGGTTTTTCAATAGTTTTTATTTTTTTTGGTGCAGCCTCTACATTACTTGGACAAGTTCTTTTACAAAATTCTTATGAGTTAAGAATAGTGGCAGGAGTGGTAATTATCATTCTATCTCTTCATATAATTGGAATTATAAATATAAAATTCTTAAATTATGAAAAAAGAGTGCAAACAGATATAAAAAGAAATTTTTTTAGTCCAGCTTTGATTGGTATGGCTTTTGCATTTGGATGGACTCCTTGTATTGGTCCAATACTTGGATCAATACTAGTTTTAGCTTCAACAGAAGAAAGTTTACAACAAGGTATTTTACTTTTAACTTTTTATTCAATTGGATTAGCAGTGCCATTTATATTGGCAGGATATTTAATACAAAGATTTTTAGTATTTTCAAAAAACTTTAGAAAAAATATTTATATGGTATCTAAAGTTGGGGGATCTATATTGTTAATTACTGGTATTTTAATGATAACCAATCACCTACAAGCACTTGGCTTTTATTTATTAAATATATTTCCTTTTCTTCAAAATTTTGGATAATAAAAAAATGAAAATTTATCAAATAGATTCAAGCGCAAGAAAAGAGGGATCAACTTCAAGAGCTTTAGCTAAAAAGTTATTAGATAAAATTAAAAATCCAGAGGATGAGATAATTTACAGAGATTTAAATGAGGAAATGGTTTTCGTTTCAGGGCTAACAGAGTCAGGGATGAATATTGAAAAAAAAGATCAAACTGATCATCATAAAAAAATGTTCGAGTTATCAGATCAATTGGTTAAAGAGCTAAAAGAAAGCGATATTATTATAATTTCAGCTCCAATTTATAATTATGGGCCACCAGCTACATTAAAAGCGTGGTCAGATTTAGCTGCAAGGGTTGGTGAAACTTTTAAATTTAAACCAAACGGAAGAAGGGAGGGATTGTTAAAAAACAAAAAAGCGTATCTCGTTATTACATCAGGTGGAACTAAATTAAATAGTAAGGAAGATTTTTTAACGCCTTGGTTAAAATTTATTCTAAATTTTTTTGGAATTGAGAAAATAGAGACAATTAATGCGGATCAAATGGCATTAGATTATGAAAAATCTATGAAAGAGGCAGAAGAGCAAATAGAGAAAATTACTTAAGAAAGTGCTTAAAAATAAACTTTTACAGATAATTACTTTTTTTTTATTTCTTATAATTACAATAATTTTATTTAAAAAGTTTAATAAATACTATTCACAGAATGATTTTGCTAAAATTTTGATACTTTTCATTTTATTAATAAATTTTTTTTTAGGATTTTTAATAAGGAAGTTTACAAAAATTACTCTTATTTTTTTTGGATACTTTATTTTAATTTTGTATTCAGTTAATGGATTACTGTTATTTTTTAATATACAAAATACTCCACAAAAAAAAATTGAAAAAGTATTAGAAAAGGAAAACAAAACTTTCGATAAAAGATCTATTATTGAAGTTGTTAAAGATGAAAGATCTAAAGATGTAGAAATTTATCCTCAAGTTGTACCAAGAGAGTTTTTAAAGAAAAATATGAAAAAAATTCCTCTTACACCAATGGCTAATACACTTTTTGTATCATGCAATGAATTTGGAGAGTGGAAAAAAATTAAAACCGATAAACTTGGTCTAAATAATGAGAGATTTATTGATACATTTGACATTTTATTGATGGGAGACTCTTTTGCAGAGGGATCATGTGTAAATCAATTAAACGAACCTGCTACCCTATTAAATCAAAACTATAATTTAAAAACTTATAACATAGGTATATCTGGGAATGGTCCTTTATTAAGTCTTGCCTTGGCACATGAAATAAAACCTTTAATTGATTTTCATACAATTATTTGGTTAATATTTGATAACGATTTTTACGATATAAATTTAGAAATTCAGTCGAGCTTCTTAAAAAATTACTTAGTAAAAAATTTTGATAATAACGAATATTTCCAAAATATTGATGAAGCTTACAAATTTCAAAAGAAATATATTGAAGATAATCTTGAAAGTTTAAAAAAAGGTTTTTCATTTAAAGAGAGTTTTTTTGAATTAAAAGCTGTGATTTCAAGAATAAATAAGTTAATTCACCGGAATAATCCTGAGGACACTTTTGTTTTTCAACGAAAATTATTTGAAAACATATTTGAAAAATTAACTTTTATTTATCCTGAAAAAAAAATTTATGTAGTTTATTTGCCTGAAACTACTTGCTTTACCAATAGGTCTTTAGAATGTAGTAAAAGGTTTAAGAAATTAAGTGGGACATCAAATAATTTAATTTTTTTAGACTTTTATAAACATCTAAAAAATAATAATGATGAATACAAAAAAATGTATGCTTTAGGTCAAGATAGGGCACATTTTTCACCTTTAGGATATAGTGAATTAGTTAAGTTCATTTTAAGTGAGAGTCAAAAAAATTAGTTTTTTTAGATTTTAATTGGAATATAATGAATATAGAATTAAGTTATATATAGGGGTGTCCTAGAAGACTGAGAATAAACCCTAAGAACCTGTCCGGTAATTCAGAAAGGGAAAAATGAACAATTTTTTTATAAGTCAATATTCCTCAATATCACTTGTCATTATAACTTGTTTAATTTTCACCCTTTTTGGAATTTTGTATTCAAAAAAATTTCAAGGTTTAAATAATTATTTAACAGCAAATAGAGATATTGGATTATTTTCTCTCACTACAAGTTTAACTGCGTCTGCTCTTGGGGCTTGGATATTATTTGGTCCTGTAGCGGCCTCAACTTGGGGGGGTATAGGTGCTATAATCGGTTATTCACTTGGTACAGCCTTTCCAATGATTTTTTTAATTTTTCTTGGAAAAAAAATTAGGCAAGACTTTCCAAAAGGGTCATCTTTAATTGAATTTTTAAGAAAAAAATTTGGAAAAAGTCTTTTTAAACTAATTTTATTGATGACGATTTTTTATATGTTTATTTTTTTATGTGCTGAGATTACCGCAGTTTCTGTGCTCATTAATTATATTTCAGGAACTCCATTATGGTTAACAGCGTTAATAGTTTTATTAGCTACTTTAACCTATACACTTTATGGGGGTTTAAGAGCTTCTTTATTTACTGATAATATACAAATGGTTCTCATCATAATTCTTTTGATAATTTCTTTTTTTATTATTCAAAGTTTTGTTGGTGAACAATTCACGTTTGATTTTCTCAGACAAAAAAACCCGCATTTAATAAGCGCTTCGTATTTACCTGGTTATACTGCAGGATTTACTTTCTTTATTGCGGTTGCAGCTACAAATTTATTCCATCAGGGAAATTGGCAAAGAGTTTATGCTGCAAAAGATTTTTTAACATTGAAAAAAAGTCTACTAATTTCTTTTTTAATAATTGTCCCAATTATTTTTTATATGGGTTTTGTAGGAATGGTCGCCTTTTCAATTGATCCAGAGGGTAGACCAGATCTTGGTTTTTTCTCTTTATTGCTCAAACAAAATACAATTTTATTATCTTTCTTAGTAGTAATTTTAGGACTTGCTTTAACCATTTCAACGATTGACACTTTGGTTAATGCTATCTCAAGTTTAATAGTTGTCGATGGAAGAGCAGTATATAAACTAAAAGGAAAAACAGATTATTTAAAACTCTCAAAATATATCATTATCATACTCTCATTAATCGCTTTTTTAATAGCATCTAAGGGATTTGATATTTTATATCTTTTTCTTTTAGCTGACTTATTTTGTTGTGCTTTTGTTTTAACAACTTTTTATAGTTTTTTTGATACTAGGATTGATGAAAAAATTGCATATTTTTCAATAATAATAGGACTGCTAGGTGGTGTGCTGCTGTTTCCATCACCAGATTTCTCTAAAAGTTTATTAGTTGGTCTTATTTTATCAAAGGATTTGTTTACACCTTTTATTAATCAATCATTATTGTTCCTATCATTTATAATTGCTACATTTTTACCTTTAGTTGTTTTGAAGATTACAAAATTAAAATAATACAAGATTGTATAAGTCAAATTAATCGTTATATAAAACTTCTAATGGTGGAAAAACAAATTGAAATTAACAATCTTTCTAAAGTTTATGACAATGGATTCAAAGCTTTAAATAATATTAATTTACAAATCAATAAAGGAGAGATTTTTGCAATGTTGGGCCCGAATGGAGCTGGTAAAACTTCTTTAATAAGCATAATTTGTGGTATAGTAAAACCGTCTTCTGGAAAAATTACCGTAGAAAATTTTGATATAATTAAGGACTATAGAGAAACTAGATCAAGAATAGGGCTAGTCCCACAAGAACTTACACTAGAGCAATTTGAAACTATCTTTAATAATGTTTCATATTCAAGGGGTTTATATGGAAAAAAACCGGATCCAAAACACATAGAAAAAGTTTTAAGACAATTATCATTATGGGACAAAAGAGATTTAATCCTTAGACAGTTGTCAGGAGGAATGAAAAGAAGAGTTTTAATCGCAAAAGCTTTATCACATGAACCTCGGATCTTATTTTTAGATGAGCCAACAGCAGGAGTAGATGTTGAGTTAAGACAGGAAATGTGGAAAGTAGTAAAGTCTTTAAGAGAGACAGGTGTTACCATAATTCTTACAACACACTATATTGAAGAGGCTGAAGCTATTGCAGATCGAGTCGGCGTAATTAATCAAGGAGAAATAATTATTGTAGAAGAAAAAAATGAGCTATTGAAAAAAATGGGTCACAAAACATTGACTGTTGAGTTACAACAAGAAATAAATGAAATACCGACGTCGTTAAAAAAATACAATTTGTCAATCGGGAATAATAATATATCTTTAGATTACACTTATAACCTTAGAGAGAAGCAAACAGGTATTACTAATCTTTTACAAGATATTAAAGACTCTGGTTTAAGACTAAAAGATTTAAAGACTGAGCAGAGTAACCTGGAAAAAATATTTGTTACGTTAGTAAGGGAGAATAATGAAAATTAATCTTTATGGCTTAAAAGCCATTTATTTACACGAGATGGATCGTTTTAGACGAACATTAGGTCAGTCACTTTTATCTCCTGTAATATCGACTTCGTTATATTTTATTGTGTTTGGCTCAGTAATAGGTGGCTACGTTCAAAAAATTGATGGGATCAGTTATGGATCTTATATTGTGCCTGGACTTTTGATGTTAACCTTATTAACACAATCGATAAGTAACACTTCTTTTGGTATTTTCTTTCCTAAATTTAATGGAACTATTTATGAAATTTTGGCTGCACCGATTTCTACTTTTGAAATTGTATTAGCTTTTGTAAGCGCTGGTGCGACTAAAACATTAATAGTTGGTACTGTAATTTTTATAACAGCCTCATTTTTTGTTGATGTTGAGGTTCAATATCCCTTACTAATGATTTTCTTATTGATACTAGTATCTTTTACTTTTGCTTTATTTGGATTCTTAATTGGGATTTTGAGTAAAGATTTTGAACAGATGTCTATTGTTCCATCATTGGTTATAACACCTATGGTGTTCTTAGGTGGAAGTTTATATTCCTTAGATATGCTACCAGAATTTTGGCAAATGATTACTTATTTTAACCCGGTAGTTTATTTAATAAATGGTCTTAGATATTCCTTTTATGGTATTTCAGATTTTAATATTTTGATCAGCGTTGGATTAATGGTTTTATTCCTTATAATTTGTGTATTTGCTGTCTCAATATTACTTAAAAAAGGATATAATATTAAAAGCTAACTGACCCATTTGTGGGCCAGTTATGAACTAATATACAAGAGGAATTGAACTATTAAAATTGCTCAGACTCAGTTGAGCCTTCCATAGCTGTAGTTGAACTTTTTCCGCTGCTAATTGTATTTGATACAGCATCAAAATAAGATGTTCCAACTTCTCTTTGATGCTTTACGCTTGTGTATCCATCTTTTTCTCGAGCAAATTCTTGTTGCTGAATTTTTGAATAAGCGGTCATTCCTTCATTTTTATATTTTTCTGCTAATTCAAATATAGCTATATTTTGAGTATGAAATCCTGCAAGAGTAATAAACTGAAATTTATATCCCATTTTACTTATTTCAGTTTGAAAAGTTGCTATCTCGCTATCTGATAAATGTTTTTTCCAATTAAAAGAAGGTGAACAATTATACGCTAGAATTTTTCCTGGAAATTTCTCATGGATAGCATCTGCAAATTTTTTTGCCTCTTTAAGATTAGGAGTTGCAGTTTCACACCATATTAAATCTGAATAAGGCGCATAAGCCAATCCTCTTGAAATCGCTTGATCAATTCCTGCTTTTACGTAATAGAAGCCCTCTGGTGATCTTTCTCCAGTTAAGAAAGGTTTGTCATTATCATCATAATCATTAGTAATAAGTTTTGCAGCATTAGCATCAGTTCTAGCTAAAATTATTAATGGAACATCTGCTATATCAGCAGCTAACCTTGCAGCTTTTAAATTTTTAATCATAGTTCCTGTAGGAACAAGAACTTTACCACCCATATGACCACATTTTTTTTCACTCGCTAATTGATCTTCAAAGTGTACACCTGCTGCTCCAGCTTTGATAAATTTTTTCGCTAGTTCAAATACATTTAATGGTCCACCAAAACCTGCCTCACCATCAGCAATAATTGGAAGCATATAATCTATTCTGTTTTCTTTTTTCATATCACCATCATTAATTTCCATATGTTGAATTTGATCTGCTCGAATTAAAGCATTGTTCATAGATTCAACTAATTTGGGCGCACTGTCATAAGGATATAAAGATTGGTCTGGGTACATTTCACCAGCGCTATTTGCATCAGCTGCTACTTGCCAACCACTTAAATAGATTGCTTTAAGACCTGCTTTTGCATGTTGAACTGCATGATTTCCTGACAAGGATCCTAAAGTATTAACATATGGCTCTGAATTTAAAAGATTCCATAATTTAACGGATTGTTGTTTACATAATGAATATTCAATTTTAATTGAACCTCTTAACCTCTCCACTTCTTCAGGGGTATAATCTCTTTTAATTCCAGCAAATCTTTTTAAGTCGTATGATATATTCTCTGCACTCATTTATTCTCTTTCTAAATTAGGCTGTGAAAATGAGATGTTAGAAATTCAACTAGTTTGACTCTTTTAGGGTCTCAACTAGATCTTGCATTCCACTTGAACCCCAATCACAATGATCGTCTCTCATGTAGGTACCTCGGTTATTGTGTTTAGCAAGGTCCTCATTGTTGATGATTTGAGCCTCATTTTCGTAATTTTTTAGTTTATCTTTCATGTAATCCTTTTAATTTACAGAATTTACAAAATCTACAAAAAAGCATAAAATGCTTGTAAACAAAGGAAAATTATTGTAAAAATAAATTTACAAAATTTACAAATAGAAAATATGAGTCAATTAAACCTAAAAATAGGCCCTAAAATAAAGGCTTTTAGAAGACAGTTGGGTTTACAAGCTAATAAACTTGCAGAGGAATTAAACATCTCACCAAGTTATTTAAATCTTATTGAAGGTGGAAAAAGAAAGATAGATGGAGATTTACTGTTAAAAATTTGTGATAAGTTAAATATAGAGCTTTCGCAATTATCCTCAAAAATTGATGTAAACTTAGAAAATACTTTATCAGAAATTTTAGATGATAAGTTGTTCGAAGACTTAGATATTCTGGGTCCAGAAGTAAAAGATTTAGTAAGCACAAATCCTAAAATTGGTAGAGCAATAGTACGTTTGGGTGATATTTTAAAAAAAAAGGATCATGAGTTAGTAAATAAAATTGAAAAAATTTCTGGTAAGATTGTGGATAATAGGAAAAATTCTTTTCCAGGTGAGGTCATTTCAGATTTTTTACAAGAAAATAAAAATTATTTTCCAAAATTGGAAGATTTTGCAAATCAAGTCTTTGGAAAAGTACAAAAAAATAATAGAACAAGATATATTGCTCTTTGTGAATATTTAAAATCTGAGTATGACATTGTTGTAAAAGATGTAATTCCTGAGGAAAATAAACCTTTTTCAAAAATTTTTAACAAAAATAAAAAGGAACTTTTATTGAGTGATTATAGCTCATTAGAAACAAAAAAACTTCACGCAGCTGCTCAAATTGCGCAAGAGGGTGCGAGTAAAGATATAGAAAATTATCTATCTAAATTTTCTTTTCCATCTGATGAGTCTAAAAAACTTTCCAAAGTAGCTTTATTAAACTATTGCGGAGCAGCGATATTAATGCCTTATAAACTTTTCCATTCTGAATGTAAAAAGCTTAAATATGATTTGGAACTACTTCAAAATACATTTGCGACATCTTTTGAACAAGTTGCTCATAGAGTAACCTGCTTGCAAGATCCAAAGTTACCGGGAATTCCATTCCATTTTTTAAGAGTTGATATGGCAGGAAATATTTCAAAAAGATTTTCTTTATCTGGCATTGAAATCCCAAGATACGGCGGCGCATGTCCTAGATGGAATGTGTATTCTGCATTTACTAGACCAGGAGTTATTCAAAGTGCAGTTAGCAAAATGACAAATGGTGAAAAGTATGTTTGTATAGCCAGAACTGTTGAAAAGGGGATAGGTAGGTTTGGTAGAACTAAAAGTATTTTATCCATAGGTTTAGGGTGTGAAGCGAAATATGCAAAAGACTTTATCTATACAGAAAATTTAAATATGAGTGATAAATCAACAGAGATACCTATTGGTGTGTCATGTAGAACCTGTGATAGATTAGACTGTTCTCAAAGAGCATTTCCACCATTACACAAAAAGTTTGACGTAGATATAAATACAAGAGGTGTTTCTATCTACGTAAGTGACAAGAAAAATTAAAAATAATGATAAAATTTATTATTCCAGCAATTATTGTTTTTTTAATAGTGCTATTTTGGGAAAAAATACAAGAATTTTTTTATAATAAGTTCAATATAAAAATGAACTATATTGTATTGGCTATTTTTGTTGTAATTTTAACTATTGTAATGGCTTTATTATATTTTTAATTTTATGGACTTAAAAATTGAAATAATAAAAACTAGATTATGAGAGAAATGCTCAAAAATGTTAGGGATAAATTGGCTTCAAAGTATTTAGAAAACAGCTTATCCAAAAGTAATAAAAAATTCAAACCTCGAATTAAAGCTCGATTAAGAAAAAACAAACAAATTTTGAGTAAAAATTTAAGTAATTTTTTTGACTGGATTAAAGGAGCAGAATTAGTTGAATTAAAAGAATGTAATATAAATGAGGACCCTGTAAGACCAGAATTAGACAACGCTTTTAGAACAAGTTATGGAAGAAAAATATATGGAGTTAGATATAAAAATGAAATTCATGCGGTAATGTGTTTTGCTTTTACCAACAAAGTGCCTAAAGATGTTACACAGCTAGATAAATTTAGTCATGATGCTTTCTTACAAAGCACTCAAAGGGGTCAAACTGTTGGGCAAATCGCTATTGCATATACTGTTTGGTCTAAAAAAAGAGGTGGTGGAAAATTAATTGTAAAAGAGGTCTTTAAAAAAATTAAAAAATCAAATCATTTAAACAGGCTGGTAACTTTATCTCCACTAACCGATATGGCGACGAAATTTCACTTAAGAAATGGCGCTAAATTGTTACAAGTAAACGAAACTACTCAAAATTTTGAATATATTGTAAGAAAAAAATGATTTCATTTATCCTGAGTTATTTAATTCCATTTCTTATACTTATAATGGTTGTCGTTTTCATCCATGAATATGGACATTATTACTTTGCAAAAAAATATGGTGTAGGTGTTACAGACTTTTCAATTGGATTTGGTAAAGAAATATTTGGCTGGAATGATAAGTCAGGTACACGCTGGAAATTATGTTGGATACCACTTGGAGGCTACGTAAAATTTTTTGGAGATCGAAATGTTTTTTCTCAAGCTGACCAAGAAGAATTAATTAAACAATATAATGATCAAGATAGGAAAAAATTATTTGTTCTCAAACCATTATATCAAAGAGTATTGATAGTATTTGGTGGTCCACTAGCTAATTTTGTTTTAGCTTTAGTCATCTTTTTTTCAATTTATACTTTTATTGGTAAAGATTTTACCCCTGCTGTAATTAATGAAGTACAAAAAGATAGCCCTGCAATGATTGGTGGCCTTAAACAAGATGACATTATTTTAGAAATTGATGGTAACGAAGTTCAAAGTATTATGGATGTTTCTAAATATATAACAATGTCCTCAGCCGATATCATAGATTTTAAGGTCAAAAGATTTTCTGATGAAATTATACTAAAAGTAAAACCAAATACTGTTCTTGGTGAGGATAACCTTGGTAACAAAATCCAAAAAAGAATGGTTGGCATTAAATTAGGTGCCTATAATAATGAAATCAATCATGTAAAGTTAGGGCCTGTTAAAGCTCTATACCACGCTGCAAATGAGGTTTTTTATGTTTGCACTGCATCATTAAAATATATAGGTGGCATGATAATTGGTAAAGCTGATACATCACAATTAGGAGGACCCATAAGAATTGCAAAAATATCGGGTCAAGTTGCTGAATTCGGGTTTTTAGCATTTGTTAGTATGATGGCCTACATTTCTATTAGTTTAGGTTTAATAAACTTATTTCCAATACCTATGTTAGATGGGGGTCATTTAATGTTTTATACATTTGAGAAAATTTTAGGTAGGCCTTTATCGCAAAAAACCCAAGAAAGTTTTTTCCGAATCGGTATGATTTTACTTCTAACATTGATGTTTTTTACAACATTTAATGACTTAAAGGATCTTGGCGTATTACAATAGGGTTTATTTAAAAATTCAAAAAAGCCAATAAAATCAATGTTTTTTTACTATACTAGATATTGTGTATAAGTATTTTATATACACTAAAAAAAGTCTTGATTTATCAACACTTTTGATAAAGATAGTAAATAACCTAATAAACCGGAGCTAAAATGAACAAAAAACAATTAGTGGTCAAGCTTTCAGGAGCTTTAAACTTGAGTAAAGCTGATGCTGAGAGAACTTTTGACACAATTACCAACACTATTTTGGACGCTTTAAAAGCTGACGATTCAGTGAAAATTGCTGGATTTGGTACATATAAAGTGGCTAAAAGAAAAGCTAGGGTTGGAAGAAACCCAAGAACTGGTGAGCAAATTCAAATTGCTGCATCACAGAAGGTCAAATTCTTGCCTGCAAAAGCTTTAAAAGAAGTTTTCAATAAATAAAGGTCTTTACAGCCTTAACATAATTGTGTGTTAAGGCTGTTACTATATGCAAATTCTGCATATCAAATTCTCATAATCAACGTTAGTTTTTCGTATTTTTAAAAATATAAAAACACCCTTAACAGGGAGGTCTTAATGACTAAATTATTAAAAAAAATAAGTGTACCACTTGTTAGTTTAATTTTTTTATTAAACATGAGTAGTGCAGGATATGCAGAATCAACTGTTTCTGCAGAAGTAGGGTTTATTTTTAATACTCTACTATTTTTAATGTGTGGATTCCTGGTCTTTTTTATGGCTTGTGGATTTGCAATGTTAGAGTCAGGTATGGTTACATCGAAAAGTGTATCTGTAATCTGTGCAAAAAATATAGGTTTAGTATCCATTGGAGCAATAATGTTCTGGTTGGTTGGATATAACCTAGCATATGGTATCCCAGAAGGAGGATACATTGGAAAATTCATTCCGTGGAAAGACGGTAGTAAAATCGATACTGGTTATGCGGATGGATCAGATTGGTATTTCCAAATGGTATTTTGTGTAACAACAGTTTCAATTGTTTCTGGAACAATGGCTGAAAGAATTAAATTATGGCCATTCTTTTTATTTGCAGCAATTTTAGCTGGTGTTATTTATCCAATTGTAATGGGTTGGCAGTGGGGAGGCGGCTGGTTAGCTAAAGCTGGTTTCTCAGATTTTGCTGGTTCAACATTAGTTCACTCAACTGGTGGAGCAGCTGCTTTAGCTGGTGCAATACTTATTGGGCCTAGATTAGGTAGATTTACTAAGTCTGGAGCTCCAGCACCACTTAAACCTTTTGCAGCATCATCAATCCCATTAGTTACATTAGGTGTATTCATCTTATGGCTAGGTTGGTTCGGATTTAATGGTGGTTCACAATTAGCAATAGGAACCGCTCCTGATGCAATTGCTGTATCAAAAATATTTATAAACACTCTATTAGCTGGTGCAGGTGGTGTAATGGCTGCTGCAGCTGTCACTAGATTATCTGGTAAAACAGATGTTGTGCAAATGCTTAATGGATGTATTGGTGGCCTAGTTGCTATTACTGCAGAACCATTAATGCCTTCACCGTTTGCTTCAATTTTAATTGGTGCAGTAGGAGGTATAATAGTTGTTTATGGTACGAAGATGTTGTTTGCTTTAAAAATTGATGACGTAGTCGGAGCAATTCCTGCTCACATGTTTGCAGGTATCTGGGGAACTTTAATAGTTCCAGCTACAAACTCGGGTGCGAATTTTGGTACTCAGTTACTAGGCGTAATTTCAATAAATGCATTTGTATTTGTTGCTGCGTTTATAGTTTGGTCATTGATGAAAGCTACAATGGGTATCAGATTGAGTAAAGAAGCTGAACTGAAAGGAACTGACGTGTCAGAGACTGGAGTTATAGCTTACTCAATTAGAGACTAATTGCTTGCAATATTAAGGAACTCTTCGCTCTCTGTAAAAAATTACTCATCGAAGAGTTCCTTTAAAACTTTTCTCTCTAGTTAGTTAAAAAACTAAAAGCCCCCTCCCTCGGGGGCTTTTTTTTTGCCCTTATAAAAATTATTTATTCTCATCCCAAAGTTTTTTCCAGTCAATTTGTGGAGATAAGCCATATATGGAATTTATATTTGTCAAATGAATAGCAATTGAAGGCATTGGAGAAAAGCAGAAAACCTTTTTATACAAATCGTGAAGCGGCTTCTCATAAGGATCATAATTATTCAAAAACATATCTTCGTAATAATTCCAAAATTTTTTGAGTGTGTTTTTTGATAATAAATATGTGCAAAGACTTTCTCCAACTTGTCTCCAGTGTTTTTTGTGACCCATTAAAATACGAGTAGTTTCATATTTCTGATAAAGATAGGGATAATCTGAAGGACATAAAATTATATCATCTTCTGTTTGAGAAGAAAATTTTTGATAGCTACATACCATTTCTTCAATGGCGTTTTCTGTATGAATATAATCGTCCTCAACAAAATAAATTAAATCATAGTCCTCTTTTAAAGCAAAATTTTTTGATTGCATTATATGACAATTATGAGAGATCATTCTTGGATTATCTTTAAAATTCAACTTTTCTGAATATTTATCGATATCCAATTTTTCAATGTCATAACTGATTTTTTCTTTTGAACAGATATTATTAAATTGATCAATTATACTTTTGTCAGCTTTATCGTCTATTATTTTTAGGTAGGTTTTTAACTCATCAAATTTTTCATTAAAACTTGATATATTTCTGCAGATTGATCTTAATGATCTTAAAGTATATTCTTTTTTTTCTTCTTCAAATATTCTTTTCTTATTTTGACTAAGTAATTTATTTTCATTTGTAAAAGATCTAAAAATAACAAGTAAACTTTTTACTTTATTTTTAATTTCTATTTCCCCCAAAGGTAAGGTTATTATTTTTTTATTTATTTCTGTAAAGTTCTGTTCCTCAGTATTTTCTCTTGTTGAAAAAGTTAAGTTATTTTGATCGATAAGTTCAAATCCTAATTTACGATTTATCTTAATTAACCATTTTTTTAAAAAATTCGAATTAGATTTATTTTTTTCAATTTTTTTCATTATTTTATTTGCTCATTATAATTGGATAACCAAATTTGATTATTTTATCAATATTATTACCATGAGTGTAAATTATTTGTATTTTTAATGTTTTTTTTAAATTTTGAAGTAATATAATTAATTAATAAATTTATGGTTATTAAGTCTTCCAAATCTTTAGTTTCAGAGGCCTTAGATCAAATTGAAACTATCAATGCTGACCAAGCATTCGATAAAGTAAATAATGATCAATGTAATTTAATTGATATTAGAGATATAAGGGAACTTGAGAGGGAGGGCAGAATAGATAAATCACTTCACATTCCAAGAGGTATGTTGGAGTTTTGGTTAGACCCTGAAAGCCCTTATTTTAAAGAAGGTAAGCTAGATATGAAAAAAGAGATGGTTCTTTTCTGTGCTGGTGGCTTGAGATCTGCTTTGGCAGCAAAAACTTTAAAAGATATGGGGTTTGAAAAAGTTTCTCATATCGACGGAGGTTTTGGTAAATTAAAAGATAGTAAATTTAAAATTACCTAAGAATTAAATTCATCAAGAGCATACTCAAGTCTATCTTGTCCCCAAAAAAGTTTATCATTTACAACAAAAGTAGGAGCACCAAATATATTTTCTTTGAATGCCAAATTTGTCAAATTCTTTAATTCATCTTTAATTTTTTCATCTTTTATACCATTAGC
The DNA here is from genome assembly GCA_902597575.1 of uncultured Pelagibacteraceae bacterium. Classification (GTDB taxonomy): domain Bacteria; phylum Pseudomonadota; class Alphaproteobacteria; order Pelagibacterales; family Pelagibacteraceae; genus Pelagibacter. Next base: position 34,437 of record CACJYF010000002.1, read on the forward strand.
AAATGAATTTTCATCAATTTCAGAATCAGATAAAATTTTTTTTATATTCTCTTCTTTTGATATATCGATATTATCTTTCCAGTAGGCATCAAAGCAAATATCAAAAAATTTATCTTTTTTATCTTTATTAATAAAAAGGAAACCTCTCATAAGATACAAGGAATTAATTGGAAATTTTTCATTCCATTTAAAAGGTATTTTATTTTTTTCTGCAATTAAAACACAGTCATCTCTCATATTTTTCATTTTTCTCTCATTAAAAGCTGGAGCGGTAATATTACCAAGGTTATGTAAACCGCCTAATAAAATACCCTTATAATTAAAATTTTTTCTTTGATTTAAATTAATAATTTTTCTATGTGCTAAATATGAATAAGGGCTAATAAAATCAAAATAAAAATCAATTAATTTACTCATATAAATTTATACTTTTTGCATAAAATATACGTATAAGCCAATATATGAATATGCCCAAAGGACCAATCAAGTAAGTTATTATCAAGGGAAAAGCGACAAGAATTTTGTTTATTAATAACTTTTGAGAGTCTCTTACCATCCATCCTCCAATAAATAAATTTAAAGATACAAAATGTATCCAAAATAAAATTAGAAATAAATTGTTTGAAAATAAGTTGGATAAATTGGATATACTTAGGTAAAGCTCAAAGTTACCAATAAAATCATATGTATTTAGATAAGATTTATATAATGCAAATATATACACTCCACTAAGCAACAAGATTGGCAAAATAGAAGTTACAAAAAATTTATTTATATTTGATGATGGAAAAAAAATTAATATTAGCCAAAATGGTAATACACCTAAATTTACCCAAAAATAGAGAATTTCAATTGTAAAATATGCATAAATTTGTTCGATCATTTAAAATTATATTATATTAAATCTAACAATGATTCCTATAAGAAATAAACGAAAAACCTTACAAGCAACTGTAGATGAAATAAGAAATTTTGCTTTGGCTTATGTTGATAAATATGCACCATCAAAACAACAATTACGCACATATTTATTGAAGAAATATTTAAAATTATCAGTGCCAAATATAAAAAAACAAGATGTCACCAACTTAATTGATGTTGTTCTTTCTGATTTAGAAAAGAGTAAATTTATAAATGACAAATTTTATTCAGAAAGCAAGGCTAAAAGTATGATCCGTAGGGGAAGCTCAATTAATAAAATTAGAAATTATCTAATTGGAAAAGGAGTGAAAGACCAATTCATCAAGGATACTGTTAATAAAATTAATGAGAATAATTCAGATCAAGATTTTTTTTCAGCAATTAAAATTTGCAAAAAGAAAAGGATAGGCCCAGCTAGAACCGAGGATAATCGTCCATTATTTTATAAAAAAGATATATCTCTATTAGCAAGAAACGGATTTGATTTTGAAACTTCAAAAAAAGTGATGGATTTACAAAAAGATGATTTTATAAAAATAATTAGATTACTTTAATTTATTTTTTTTTTCATCTTTAACTAAATTGTTAATTTTATTTCTGATATAATTCTTTACAAAGACAAATACCAAAAGACCAAAAATTGATACAGAGATAATTATAATTAATATTATTCTTAGTTGTTCATCCATTTTAGATACTATTTCTTTTTAAAATTAAGCTAGAATTTTTAAAATCTTTTTTACCGTACTTAATTTTTTGGTTATTGAAATCAGTTACAATACCACCTGCGTGTTCTAAAATAGCATGACCAGCAGCTATATCCCATTCACGGGCTCTTGGTTCTGCTACATAACCATCGTATTCGCCAGCAGCTATAACACAAAATTTTAGAGAACTTTTCATTTTAACAAATTCTTTTACATTTAATTCTTTGTGAATACTTTCAATTTCAGGCTTAATATTATTTGAGTAAGAAACAAATTTTACAAAATTTTTATTAAAATTTTTTGAACATTCTAATTTCACCTTATTCTCACCTGCGATTTCATAAGCATTATTCAATCCAAATGAATAAAACATTCTTTTTTTTGCTGGAGCAAAAATTAATCCACCAGCTGGTTGACTCTCTAAAATTAGTCCTGCATTAAGTGTAAACTCATCTAAATTATTTATATAATCATAAGTACCATCAATAGGATCAATTAACCAAAAATTATTAAGATTCTTTTTATCCTTATTTTCAGAACTCTCTTCAGAGACGATTGGCAATTCGGGTGTAAGTGTTTTTATTTTCTTGGTTAAAATTTCATTAACCTTTATGTCTCCATTGCTAACGGGCGTATTATCAGATTTCATTTTTTTCTTTAGACCTTTATCTCTTAAATCCAAAGCAACTTGACCAGCATATAAAAAAGTAGCAATTAATTCTTCAACAATTTTTTTTATATTTTCATCATTCATATATTTTTATTAACACTATATTTTTTATATTAATTACTTTTTTTCCTACATTTTCAAAATTAACTGTAACTTTTTCATCAATAATTGATTGAACTTGACCAACACCCCATTCACTATTTGCGGGATTTTTTACTTTATCTCCTGGTTCAAAATCTAAAATCATCCTATTTTATTTATAATAAAAATGAGTATAAATACCAGCAAATGAATAAAGAATTAAACTCAATCGGCTTAAACAAAAAATCATCGGATACCACTGTGGTTGTTGCTATGTCAGGTGGTGTAGACTCCTCAACAGTTGCTGGTATGATGAAAAAAGAAGGTTATAAAGTTATTGGCATTACTTTAAAACTTTACGATGATAGTAAAGATGTAGCAAAATCTAAACAATGTTGTTCGGGTCAAGATATTATGGACGCCAAGAGAGTAGCCAATAAACTAGATATAGAACATAAAGTTTTGTATTACCAAAATAAATTTAAACAAGGAGTTGTTAATAATTTTGTAGATAGCTATTTAAAAGGTGAAACGCCAATACCATGTGTGCAATGTAATCAAACTGTAAAATTCAAAGATTTATTTGAATTTTCAAAAGAATTAAATGCTGATGCTTTAGTTACAGGTCATTATGTAAAAAGTGTTACTTCAAACAATACTACTAATATGTATAGAGCAATCGATGAAAATCGAGATCAAAGCTATTTTCTATTTAACACCACAAGAGATCAATTAGACTACTTAAGATTTCCCTTAGGAGTCTTGCATAAGAGTGAGACTAGAGAAATAGCACAAGAGTTAGATCTAAATGTTGCAGATAAACCTGATAGCCAAGATATTTGTTTTGTTCCTAATGGCGATTATGCATCTGTTATTCAAAAATTTAGGCCTGACTCTTTTAAAAAAGGTAATATTAAAAACTTACATGGCAAAGTTATTGGTGTTCACGATGGAATAGTAAATTTTACGATAGGTCAAAGAAAAGGTATTAAGATTTCAAATGATGAACCACTTTATGTTGTTAAGATAAATTCCGATAAAAATGAGATTATTGTAGGTTCAAGAAAGTTTTTAGGGAAAAAAGAAATTTTATTAAAAGATGTTAATTTATTATCTGGAAAACAGGAATTTGAAAAAAAAATTTATGTAAAAGTCAGATCTACTGGAAAATTATTAGGCGCTAAAGTTAAATTAGCTAAGAATGATAGCGCAAACGTGGAGCTAGATATGTCTGAGGATGGTATATCTCCAGGTCAAGCATGTGTTTTTTATAACAAAGACTCTCAGGGTTATAAAGTTTTGGGAGGTGGTTGGATAAAAGAATAAGCTATTTTTTCTTGTTCTTTTTTCGAGCTCTTCTCTTTTTAGAACCCATTTTTCTTCTGCCTCTGTGTTTCTTTGGGTAACTCATTAAATCCTTTACATTAATTTATTGAATTTTTCATATGGATATAGCATTGTCAACTTATCATATCAAATTTTTTATGGTTAAATCTTTTAAAACATTCTTAAAGCACACAGCAAAAGATTTTCATAATCAGTCAGTAAACCCTCCAGTAGTTAGAGCTTCAACAATTATCTTTAAGTCAATGCAACACATAAGAAAGACACAAGTTAAAGCCCAAAAAAAACCTACAGGCGGTCATTTTGATTATGGAAGACAAGGAACATCAACAACTTATATATTACAGAGAATATTGACTAAGCTAGAGGATAGCTATCATGTTTTCACAACTCCAACAGGTTTTGGATCAGTTTTTTTAGCTATATTTAGTGTTGTTAGACCTGGAGATGAAATGCTAGTTGCTGACCCAGTTTACAGCCCAACAAGAATTCTAACAGAAAACTATTTAAAAGAATTTAATGTAAGGACTGTTTTTTACAATCCTCATGATTTGAAAACATTAAAGAACAATATAACGAAAAAAACAAAATTAATTTTTGTAGAAAATCCAGGAAGTAATACTTTTGATTTTCAAGATTTAGGTAAAATCATTTCAATTGCAAAAAAACATAAAATATTTACTGCGATTGATAACACTTGGGGAACTCCATATTATTTGAAACCAATGAAATTAGGTTTTGATATGTCAATTGTTTCAGCAACCAAATACTATTCTGGTCACTCTGACGTGATGGGAGGTAGTTTAGCAGTAAACAAAAAAGTTTTTAATAAAGTAAAAGCAGCAGAAAAAATCACAGGTTTAAGACTTGGTCCAGATGATGCTTATTTAATTACAAGAGGTTTGAGAACTCTTGACGTGAGATTAGATAGACATAGTGAGAATGCCAAAAAAATTGCAGCTTTTTTATCAAAAAATAAAAAAATTCAGTTACTCTATCCATTTAAGAAAAATTCAGAGAATTATAGAATGTGGAAAAAATATTACTCAGGTGCATCTGGTTTAATGGGTTTAAAAATAAAATCAAATAGCGCTAAGTCGGTAAAAAAATTTGTAAATTCGCTTAAATTATTTGGTTATGGATATAGCTGGGGTGGATTTGAAAGTTTGGTATTACATCAAGAATTTAGAGAAACAGGAAAAAGAAAATATATGAATTTGTTAAAAGATGAACATTTAGTTCGATTGCATATAGGACTAGAAGATCCTAAAGACTTAATTCAGGATATCAAACAAGCGTTAAGATATTTAAGATGATCTCTGAAAAATTTTTCCAATCTAAAACTGCAATTGTAACTTTGATAGCTGCATGTTTCGTTGTTTTAATTTCTTTAGGAGTAAGGCAAACTTTCGGACTATTTTTTATGGATTTTAACGAAAGTTTAAAAATTAGTAATACCGCGTTTGGTTTTGCTATAGGAATGCAAATGCTTATGTGGGGTATCACAGGTCCTATTTTTGGGGCGATTGCAGATAAATATGGTGGACATATAGCTATAATTACAGCATTTATTTTTTATACATTAGGTATTTATTTTTTATACACGGGACCTAACACTGGAATATTTTTTCAAATTCATATGGGTTTATTAATTGGAATCGGACTTGGTGGTACAGCGATCAGTATTCCGATGTCAATTGTTGGAAAACATTTTCCATTATCAACAAGAACAATTGCTATGAGTTTTGTAACTGCAATAGGTTCATTTGGTTATTTTCTTTCACCAATTTTTACAAATTATTCATTAAATGAGTTTGGATGGAATTATACATTATATATATTCAGTTTATTTTTGTTATCAGGATTAGTTGTGGCATATTTTGTAAGATCTCCATCAGATTCAGAAAAAATTGAAAAAACCTCTGATCAATCATTTAAAGAAGCTCTTTCAGAAGCATTTAAAACCAAGAGTTATATATTACTTGTCTCAGGATTTTTTGTTTGTGGGTTTCATATAACTTTAGTTGGAACTCATGTTCCAAAGTATGTAGTTGATAGAGGATTAGAAGACTGGACAGCTGCAGCAATATTATCCTTAATCGGAGTTTTTAATATTTTTGGTTCATTATTAAGTGGTTATCTTTCAGCCAAGATGAGCAAAAAAATTATACTGAGTGCGATCTATTTTTTAAGGGGTATTTCGATTGCACTGTTTATATTCCTTCCTGCAAGTAATATTAATGCATTCTTATTTGGAGCAAGTTTTGGTTTCTTATGGCTCTCAACAGTTCCAGCTACAAGTGGAATAGTAGCTCATTTATTTGGTACCAAATATTTGGGTCTTCTATACGGTATTGTTTTTTTAAGTCATCAAATTGGATCTTTTTTTGGGGCTTATTTGGGTGGATTATTTCATGATACATATGGGTCATATGATTACGCGTGGTATTTAGCAATTGCTTTATCCATATTCGCTGCAATAATCCATCTTCCAATTAGGGAAGAACCAGTTTTAAGATTAAAAACAGAATAAATTGAGCAAATCAAATCAATTAGCAAAATTAGATCAATCGGGAAAACCTTATATTATATACAAATCTCAAATTGGATTTGATCTTTACACAAATTTTTCAAAAAAAATTGTTTTAAACAATAAAAATATTAAAAGTTTTTTGAAGAAAAAAAATAAAAAAAAAATAAAAAAAACTGATCTTTATATTGGTTTTTTTGGCTACGAACTTTTGAATAATTTAATTGATATAAAATTACCTAGACAAAAAGATTTTAATTTTCCAAAAGGTATTTTTTATAAACCAGAAAAAAAAATCAAATTAAGTAACAACCTTAGTCATTTTAAAAGAGATTTTGAGTCTGGAAGTTTTAAAATAAATATAAATAAAAAAAGCTATACAAAAATATTTAACAGATTTAAAAAAAAAATTAAAAGTGGAGAAACGTATCAAATTAAAATTTGCACCAAATACAAAACTAAATCTAAAATAGATCCATTAGATTTTTTTTCAAGGTTATCTAAGACAAATTTAGCTCCAGAAGCTTTTATGATTAAAGACAGGAACTATTCAATAGTTAGTTGTTCACCCGAGAATTTAATAACAAAAAAAGGCTCAGAAATATCTACAAAACCAATTGCTGGAACAGTAAAAAAAACAAAAAATCTTAATAAGTCAAAAGCATTAAATTATTTTAGAAAAAACCTCAAAGAAACTAAAGAGCATAACATGATTGTAGATATGGAACGAAATGATCTATCAAGAATTTGCAAGATTGGCACTGTAAGACTATCAAAGCAAAAAATTGTTGAGGAATATAAAGACTTATTTCATTACGTAAGTCTAATTAAAGGAAAATTAAGAAAAAATATCGATAACGTGGATATAATTAAAGCGATGATGCCAGGTGGTTCAGTTATTGGATGTCCTAAGATAAACACGCTTAATCTTTTAAATAATCAAGAAAAAGAAAATAGAAATATTTATACAGGTAGCTTTGGTTATATAAAATTTAATGGTGATATGAGATTTAATATTATTATTAGATCAATTTTAAATTTTAAAAATATGTCAGAGATATCTGTCGCTTCAGGTGTCGTTGTTGATAGTAATGCCAACCATGAATTTAATGAAAATTTTTTAAAGGCCAAAGCACTAATTGATTTATTTAAATGATATATGTGATAGATCATAATGACTCATTTACTCACAACGTGGTTCACCAATTTGCTTTATTTGATAAAGTTGAATGTGATAACTATAATGAGATTAGCGAAAAAAAAATTCATCAAGCTTCAACAATAGTTTTTTCACCGGGGCCAGGTAGCCCAAAAGATTATCCAATAACTTCTAAAATCTATAAAAGATTTAAGGGAAAGAAAAAGATGATTGGCATTTGTCTAGGGTTTCAACATATTCTTTTTTGTGAAGGTGGAAGGATTATTGAACAGAAAAAGATATATCATGGTTTTCAATCAAATATCAAAGTAGTTAATGATAAATCTTTATTTCAAAAAGGAAAAATATTTAAAGTTGGAAGGTATCATTCTTTAAAGTTACAAGAACCTTTTAAATCTAATAATTTTGAGATAACTATGAGATGTTTAAATTCAAAAGTCGCAATGGCATTTGAAAATCAAAAGGAGAAAATATATGGATTTCAATTTCATCCAGAATCTTTTTTAACTATCAATGGCAAAATACTTATTAAAAAAATCTTATCAGCTTAAAAATTTAGAGGAAATAGAATTTCATGACCTTTGGGGAGATCATGGAATTTTCACGACGATGTGGATTTTTGGTAGGCCAGGAAAAATTTTATTTTTTAAAAATCATTTAAATAATTTAATTAAATCCTTAAATGATTATAAGATCACTAAGAAATCTTTACGAGCTGATATTTTAGCTATTATTAAAAAAAATTTGTCCAAAAAGAAAAGATATAATCATCTATTAAGAATTGCCCTAAATAAAAAAATAATTTCAATATCTTTAAGAAAAAGAATTAAACCAAAATTAAATTTTAATTTGAAATTAGTAAAATTAAAACGAGAAAAACCTGAATATAAAAACCTTAAATACAAAAAGATTTTATCATATTTATCTAAAATGGATAATTCCCAATCAGATATTGGATTGGTATCTAATAAAAGATTATTGGAAACTGGAACCTCAAATTTATTATTTGTTAAAGATCAAAAATTTTTTACCCCTAGAAAAGGATATTATGAGGGTAATACTTATAAATTTTTTAAAACAAAAATAAAAAAGATAATCAAAAAAGATATTTTCCTCAAAGAGATAAATAGTTATGATGAAATCTTATTGTTGGGTTCTGGTAAAGGTGTTACATCGGTTAAAACAATAAATGAGATTAAATGGAAAAGAAAAAATTTAGATAAGTTTAGGTTTCTTTCAAAACATTATAATACAGCTATAAATAAATGTAATTCATATAGATTTTAAGAGAATGAAAGATCCAAACGAACCTTGTTTATTTTGTAATGTTAAAAAAACAGAATACACTCATGATAATAATCTTGCATATGCTAGCTATGACTCTTATCCAGTTACAGAACACCATTGTCTTATTATTCCTAAAAGACATACGATAGACTTTTTTGATCTATCTAACGAGGAATTGCTAGCCTGTAATGATCTTATTAAAATAATTAAAAATGAAATAATTAAAAAAGATAAATCAGTTAAAGGATTTAATTTAGGGACAAATATTGGAAAAGTATCCGGACAATCAATTTTCCATTGTCATTTTCACTTAATTCCTCGTAGAGAAGGAGATGTTGATAATCCTCAGGGTGGAGTAAGATCAGTTATTCCAAATAAACAACATTATAAAAGAAATAATTAATCTTGTATAAAAAGACAAATTGACCTTAGTTTGAGGTTGAACTATTCATTCACAATATATAAAATTTAATATAATTCAAAAATTTAACCAAGGCGGAAATGTTAAGTAATAATCCTTTTTCAATTTTATCAGAGTCAATTTCACCGTTGGCAATGCAATCTTTTATTGTGGCTATGATTTTATTGATTGTAATCGGTACAGTCATTCAAATGATACATCATAAAAATCTGACCTATTTTTTTAATAATGCAAAAAAAGCAAAACTTTCAGCAACTAAAAAACTAGGTGTAGGAGAAAGAGTCTCTGTTATTGCCAAAACAACAGTAGTGGATATTGGCACAACTTCAGAACTTGGTTTTGGAAAGAGGAGACTTGCTCATGTTCTAGGAATGTATGGTACAATTTTATTTTGGGTATCTTCGGCTATTTTAGTTTTTTGTTACACAGGTGCTGATAAACCTAGTTCTCAAACTTGGTCAATGCTTTGGCATGTCGGAGCAATACTCACATGCTTAGGAGGATATTGGTTTTGGTTTTTTTTAAGAGTTGACGTTTCTGCTGAAGCTCATCCTTGGTATAGAATTATTAAAGCTGATTTGTTTGTCTTAGCTTTACTTGCGTGTTCAACTTTTGGGTTGGCTTGGTCTTTCACTCAATTCAATGGACAAATTGGACTGTCTTATTTATTTTTAGTTCTATTTATTGCAGCTAATTTAATTCTATTTGGTGGTGTGTATTGGTCAAAATTTGCACACATGTTTTATAAACCTGGAGCTGCTATTCAAAAAAATTTAGCTGAAGCTGATGGATCAAGAGATAATTTACCTCCACCAGCTGATGCGCCTGAACAATTTGGCTTGGGTATAAAAAGAGAAGAGCCAAAACACTATTAATATGTTACATAGAAAGGATAATTAAAATTATGTCAACTTTTGTATACATGACTAGATGTGATGGCTGTGGTCATTGCGTAGATATTTGCCCTTCAGATATCATGCACATTGATGAAAATATTAGACGTGCAAAAAATATTGAACCAAACTTTTGTTGGGAGTGTTATTCGTGTGTTAAAGCATGTCCTAATCATGCTATTGATGTAAGAGGGTATGCTGATTTTGCCCCAATGGGTCACAGTGTTAGAGTTAGACGAGAAGAAGAAAAAGGAACTATCTCTTGGAAAATAAAATTTAGAAACGGAACAGAGAAAAACTTCGTTTCACCTATAACAACTAAACCTTGGGGAAAATTTATTCCTAAGCTTGCAGAAGGGGACACACCCAATCAAGGAGAAATTAATTCACAGAGATTATATAGTGAGCCAGAGGGTTTAAATACTAATCAAGAATTACCATCGGTCCCAAAAGAGTCTTTTAAAAAAGGAGTTTATTATTAATGGCCAAACATAAGACCCATTATGAAGAGTGTGATGTATTGGTTGTTGGTGGTGGAATGGCTGGAACGGGAGCAACTTTCGAAGCTCGTCATTGGGGTAGAGATTTAAAGATTGTTTGTGTTGAGAAAGCTAACATCGATAGAAGTGGAGCTGTAGCTCAAGGATTATATGCCATCAACTGTTACATGGGTATGCAGTGGGATGAAAATCAGCCTGAAGATCATGTAAGATATGCCCGAAATGATTTAATGGGAATGGTCAGAGAAGATTTAGGATATGACATGGCTCGACATGTAGACTCGACTGTTCACATGTTTGATGAATGGGGTCTTCCAATGATGAAAAATGAAAAAACAGGAAGATATTTAAGAGAAGGAAAGTGGCAGATTATGATTCATGGTGAGAGTTATAAACCAATTGTAGCTGAAGCAGCAAAAAAATCTGCCGATAAAATTTACAATAGAATAATGGTTACACATTTATTAATGGATGAATCTCAAGAGAACAGAATTGGTGGAGCAGTTGGCTTTAATATGAGAACTGGAGACTTCCATGTGTTTAGAGCAAAAGCTGTTATCGTCTCTGCAGGTGGAGCATCACATATATTTAAACCAAGAGCTGTAGGTGAGGGTATGGGCAGAACTTGGTACGCGCCGTGGAGTAATGGATCAGCATATGCTTTACCTATAGCAGCTGGTGCAAAGATGACTCAAATGGAAAACAGAATTGTTTTATGTAGATTTAAAGATGGTTATGGACCTGTTGGTGCATACTTTTTACATTTAAAAACATATACTCAAAATGCTAATGGTGAAAACTATGAAAAAAAATGGTACGACCAAACAAAAGAGTTAGTAGGTGAGTATATTGATCACCATCCAACTCCAACATGTTTAAGAAATCACGCATTTATTCAAGAAGTGGCTGCGGGAGGTGGACCAATCCACATGGTGACTAAAGAGGCTTTCCAAGATCCACATTTAGAGACCGTAGGATGGGAAAATTTTTTAGGTATGACAGTTGGGCAAGCTGTTGTTTGGGCTTCGCAAAATATTGATCCAAAATATACCAATCCTGAATTAACAACCTCGGAACCTTATGTGATGGGATCACACGCAACGTGTTCTGGAGCTTGGGTGAGTGGACCAGAAGATTTATCTCCACCTGAATATTTTTGGGGATATAATCGAATGTTAACTATTGATGGCCTATTTGGAGCTGGTGACACTGTTGGTGGAAGCGCTCATAAATTTTCATCAGGCTCATTTACTGAAGGAAGACTAGCAGCCAAAGCAGCAGTGAAATACATACAGGACAAAAAAGCAGACGGAATTAAAGTTTCGGATAAACAATGTGATGATTTCAAAAAAGCTGTTTATAAACCTCTAGATACTTATACTGTTGCTCAAAACGAAATAACTGGGGGAACAGTTTCACCGAGCTATATTTCACCTATTCAAGGTCTACAAAGACTTCAAAAAATTATGGACGAATATGTGGGAGGAATTACCTCTAACTATATGACAAATGGAAACTTATTAAAAAAAGCTCTGCAATTGTTAGACTGGCTTCAAGAAGATTTAGAAAAAGTAGGAGCTGAAGATTATCATCAATTAATGAGAGCTTGGGAATTAAAGCATAGGGCGCTGACTTCTCAGTGTGTGACTGAACATACATTATTTAGAGAAGAAACTCGTTGGCCAGGATATTATTATAGAGGTGATCATATGAAGTTAGATGATGAAAACTGGCATTGTTTGACGGTATCTAGAAGGGATCCTAAAACTGGTAAATTTAGTCTTGAGAAGGTCCCTGTGTATCATATTGTTGATGAAAAAGAGAAGAAAAAAGCTTCTTAATCTAATATTATAAAGAGTAATCAATGGATCTATTATCTAAATCAGATGAGGAGATATTCGAAATTGGTAAACCCTTCTGGGAAAACTTAGTTAGATCCTCCAATTTGAAAGATTATGGCGGTTTTACCAGAGATTTTTCCACTCAAATGCTTTTCGGAGCTAATGAGGTCGAATTAGGTAAACAATGGGCTAATAACAAACTAATTGTAAACTTAAATGAAACATATGAGCCATTTGGCACTCTAAGAAGAGGTGATCATATAACAGTATTAATAAAGCAGACAAACAAAGAAATCCAAGGTGAATTTTTAGGCAGACTTGTGCTTGGAGTAGAGGATGGCGAGGTTAAAGTTTTTGGTGCAACTATCTACTAAAAAAAGAATTAATTTTTCAATAATAGTTTGACAATTTATCTACCGGGTGTATGAGAAATATAGATGCACCTTCCAAATATAAAAATACCTCAATTACTTTCTGAAAAAAAAACAACATTAATTAAAACTGGAATTTTTTCAGCGATTGTAGCTTGTTGGGGCGTGATCTTATTTGGAACTTTTATAACTTTTAGTTAAGTTATATTTAAAGTTTTTTTAGATGGATGTTTTTTTACCTATAGCCCAAGTATTTATTAACCCTGTCGAAATACTTTTAATAAGTGCTATAGTTGGAGTTCTTTCTGGTTTATTTGGTGTAGGAGGTGGTTTCTTAATGACACCTTTTTTAATCTTCATGGGCGTTCCCCCAGCTTATGCAGTTGCTAACGAGGCCAACAATATCTTGGCAACTTCTGTATCTGGATCCACCACTCATTGGTTAAAAAATACTTTAGATTACAAAATGGGATTAATGATTGTAATTGGTGGAACTATAGGAACTATAGTAGGTATTTTTACTTTCACATATTTTAAAGACATCGGTAAAATAGATACGGTAATTTCTTTAGCCTATATGTATATTCTTGCAATAATTGGGACTCTGATGTTAGTGGAAAGTCTAGGTGAGATTGATAAAGCCAAAAAGAATATTGTAGAGAAAAAAAAATTACATGTTCATTATTGGATACATGGACTTCCTTTTAGAATGAGGTTTCCAAAATCAAAACTATATGAAAGTATATTCACACCGATCATAATTGGATTAGTTGTTGGGTTTATAGCAGCTATAATGGGGATCGGCGGTGCATTTATCTTAGTGCCGGCAATGATTTATATTATTAAGATGCCGACAAAATTAGTTCCTGGAACTTCCTTATTCGTAACAATTTTTGTAAGTGTCATAGTTACATTTCTTCATTCAATTAATTATGGTTCAATAGATCTAATGTTAGTGTTAATGTTAGTTATAGGCTCAATAGTCGGAGTACAGGTAGGCCAAAAACTTGGTGAGCAAATTGATAGTTCTGGATTAAAAGCATTATTGGCAATTTTACTATTAATTGTGGGAATAGTAATTGCTTATGATACTTTTTTTGCAGAAGAAATACTGAATGGCACAACACCTATAAGCTCAAAAGACTTAAATTTCTTCTCAAAGTTTATTAAAGAGTTTTCAGAGGATATGCCATTCTTCTATGGATTATTTTCGATTTTATTTGCTGTAATTTTAGGAATTGCAGCTGCATTTATTAGAAGATCAATTTCAAAGTTCAGAGAAAAATATTTTAAAAAACCAGTTAAACAATCTAAATAAAAAATTTTATATAAGTTTCTATAGTTATAATACTCACAACTCCTACAGTTAACATTGCCGTAAATCCAACAACAAAAGGTTTATAACCCATATTTCTAATATCTTTTAAGTTTGTTGATAAGCCTATAGCAGCCATAGCCATAGTTAAGAAAACTTTAGAACTTGCTTTAACAAAATCTATAATTTCAATCCAATTATTATCAGTTGAGAAAACTTCATCACCAACATTTCTTAAAATTATCATCCCAACAAAACCTAAAATAAAATAAGGAAATATACTTAAAATGGAGTAACCCTTTTCTTTTACCTGACCTCTATTATAAAGAAAGGCAAAAAGAGGAATCATCACTATCAAAAAAGTATTTCTTAAAAGCTTTGTGACAGTTGCAATATTTAATGTTTCAGGACTATTGTACTGTTGATCATATATTAATCCTGCTGCAGCAACTTGTGATGTTTCGTGTATAGCTGTTCCTAAAAAAAGACCTGCAAATAATGAATTTCCCTCAAAATAGAAATTTGAGAAGTAAGGGTAAAACAACATCGACAATATTCCGAATAAAGTAATATTTGCGATTGCATAAGAAATTTCACTTTTATTTGCTTTTATTACAGGCGCGGTTGCCATAATAGCAGTGGTGCCACAAACGCTGCTTCCAATTGATATTAAGTAAGCCATCCGAGTTGGTATCTGAAGTTTTCTAATTAAAAGCTTAATTACGATTAAGACGCTAACTATACAAATTAATATCAATGGAATTGCAATTTTTCCAAACTCTAAAAACTCAAACGGCTTTAATTGTATGCCTAAACAGATTATGCCAAGTTTTAAGATATAATCTCTACTAAAATCTAATCCTTTTTGAAAACTTTCTCTAATTTTAAAAAAATTTCCAAAGAAAATACCGAGTAGGATTGCTATCATAGCTGTGGAGATCGGACTTTTGCTATATCCTAAAAGATCAATACCAATAATGTTATTAAAACCTTGGGATAGAGAATAAAGAACAAATGCAAGAACTATGCCTGGTATGAACACCAAGTAATTTTTAAAAAACATTCTTTAATTTAGTGATTATGCGCTTCTATAAAGTTTAGTCATAACAAATTCTTTATGACCTAAAGCTTCTGCACAGGTTAATCTTCCATTAGCTACTCTTAGTGTTGTCTCAATGAGCTTATCTCCTGCTTCAGACAAGTTCATTTCCCTTGAAAGAATCTTTGATACATCGCAATCAACATGCTCACTCATGCTTTTAGCTGTTAATGGGTTAGCAGTTAGTTTTACGACAGGCTCTATAGGGTTTCCAACTATATTCCCTTGGCCTGTTGGAAATAAATGAATGTTAAATCCTCCTGCAGCTTGAAGTGTAATACATTCTGCTGCTGCTGAAGATGTATCCATGAAGTAAAGTCCTGGACCTTTTGCTGGCTCCTCAGCTGGCTCAAGTACATCTATAAATTTTAAGTTTCCTATTTTTTGAAAATTTCCAAATGCTTTTTCTTCAATTGTGGTTAAACCACCTGCAATATTTCCAGCAGTTGGTTGACTTTCTGAAAGATCATTAGTTGCTTCTTTCAATATGAAATCATTATATTCATTCCATGTCTTCATAAATTTTTCAGAAGCTTCTTTAGTTGCTCCTCTTGCAGCACAGACATTTTCTGCCCCAGTAAGTTCAGATGTCTCACCAAAACATAAATGAACACCTAATGGTTCTAATTTTTCCATTAAATTTCCAACAGTTGGATTTGATGCTAATCCTGATGTTGTATCTGACTCCCCACATTTTACTGAGATCCATAAATCACTCATTGGACACTCTTCTCTTTGTTTTTCAGATGCCCATTGTGAAAATTCTTGCGCTTTTTTTGAAGCTTTCATGACTGTTCCAATATCCCCTGTACGCTCTATGTGAAAACCTTCAACTGGTTTTCCTGTTTTAGCGATCCCATCAACAATTTTTTTAGTCCATTTAGGCTCAATACCAATCACAATAACTGCAGCTACATTTGGGTTACTGCCTGTTCCAATCATTGTTCTAAAATGTAAATCTAAGTCTGCTCCAAATTGTAGTCTTCCGTAAGAATGTGGTAGTGCAATCGTTCCTTTTATATTGTTAGCGACTGCTTCAGCACATGCATTAGAAATGTCATCAACAGGTAATATAATTACATGATTTCTAGTTCCTGCTCTGCCGTTTTCTCTTTTATAACCTAAAAAACTTTTTGGAATTTCCATTATTTACCACTTTTTAGTTTTTACATTATGAACATGAACATGTTCACCTTTTTTGATTGCTTTAACAACTTTACCAATATCATGACCATACTTTAAAATAGTGTCACCTTCCTTTAAATCGACCATCGCAATTTTATGACCTAGAGGTATTTCATCTATTGATTGAATAGATGCCGAGCTATCATTTTCCATAATCCAGCATTTACAGTCTTGTTTTGGGGTTATTTTCTCTATCACTACTACACCTACATTATCTTTTTTGTCGTGAATTATGATATCTGTAGCCATATATAGTGTCGAAATGTTTATTTGAATTTCCAAAAATCTTATATATTAATCGCGTCTATTAAGAAATAGTTTTATAAAAAAACTATTACATATACTGGTTTAGAAAGGCTCTAATAATGACAAAAATGACAACAGAAGAAGCTTTTGTAAAAGTTTTACAAATGCACGGTATTGAGCATGCTTTTGGTATAATTGGTTCAGCGTTCATGCCAATCTCAGATATTTTTCCTGATGCAGGAATTACCTTTTGGGATGTTGCTCATGAAACAAACGGTGGATTAATAGCCGATGGTTACACAAGATCTACTGGAAAAATGTCAATGGTTATAGCACAAAATGGACCAGGTATTACTGGATTAGTAACCCCGATTAAAACAGCTTATTGGAATCACACACCATTATTATTGGTAACACCTCAGGCTGCAAACAAAACAATGGGTCAAGGGGGTTTCCAAGAAGTAGAGCAAATGAATTTGTTCAAAGATATGGTTTGTTACCAAGAGGAAGTTAGAGATCCATCTAGAATGGCAGAAGTTTTAAATAGAGTAATAGAAAAGGCAATCAGAGGTTCAGCACCTGCGCAAATTAATGTTCCAAGAGATTATTGGACTCAAGTGATTGATATTGAGTTACCGCCAATCGTCAGATTAGAAAGACAAGGTGGTGGGGCAGAGGCAATTGATAAAGCTGCAAAACTTTTATCAAATGCAAAATTTCCCGTGATTTTATCTGGTGCAGGAGTTGTTATCGGTGATGCAATTAATGAGACTAAAAAACTTGCAGAAAAATTAGACTCACCTGTTTGTTCAGGTTATCAGCACAATGACAGTTTTCCAGGAAGTCATCCTTTAGCAGTAGGTCCTTTAGGATATAATGGATCAAAAGCAGCTATGGAATTAATTTCTAAAGCTGATGTAGTTTTGGCACTAGGCACAAGATTAAATCCTTTCTCAACATTACCTGGATATGGAATTGATTACTGGCCAAAAAATGCAAGTATTATTCAAGTAGATATAAATCCTGACAGAATTGGTTTAACTAAAAAAGTAACAGTTGGGATAAGTGGTGATGCAAAATTAGTTGCTCAGCAAATAATTGATAAATTATCTTCAACTGCAGGAGATACTGATAGACAAAAAAGAAAAGATTTAATTCATCAGACAAAATCTGCGTGGTTACAAAAATTAGCAAGTTTAGATCATGAGGATGATGATGAGGGAACAGTTTGGAACAAAGAAGCGAGAGAAAGAGATAAAGACAGAATGTCACCAAGACAAGCTTGGCGAGCAATACAATCTGGGATGCCAGAAGATGTAATTATATCTAGTGATATAGGTAATAACTGTGCAATTGGAAATGCTTATCCAACTTTTGAAAAACCAAGAAAATATTTAGCTCCAGGTTTATTTGGACCTTGTGGTTATGGTTTCCCATCAATTTTGGGTGCAAAGATTGGATGCCCAGATACACCTGTAATTGGTTTTGCAGGGGATGGAGCATTTGGAATAAGTATGAATGAAATGAGTTCTTGTGCAAGGGAAGAGTGGCCAGCAATTACAATGGTTATCTTTAGAAATTATCAATGGGGCGCAGAAAAAAGAAATACTACTTTATGGTTTGATAATAATTTTGTAGGAACAGAACTTGATCCAGAATTGAGCTTTGCAAAAGTCGCAGATGCTTGTGGTTTAAAGGGAGTGACTGTTAGAACAATGGAAGAAACAACAGAGGCGATAAAAAAATCATGCGAAGATCAGAAAAAAGGTATTACAACGTTCATTGAAGTTATATTAAACCAAGAGCTTGGTGAGCCTTTTAGACGAGATGCAATGAAAAAACCTATGAGAGTGGCTGGTATAAATAAAAAAGATATGAGGCCACAAAAATCTCTAAATGGATGAAATTAAGATAAGTTCTAATAGAAGCTTTGGTACAGTATTTTTTATAGTTTTTTTATTAATAGCACTTTATCCACTTTTAAAAGGTAATGATTTAAGAATTTGGTCATTAGTTATTTCATTTATTTTTCTAGCTCTAGGTTCGATAAATTCAAAAATTCTTACGCCTTTAAATAGACTATGGTTTAAATTTGGACTACTACTTGTAAGATTTATTTCACCTTTAATAATGGGAATTATATTTTTCATAGTTGTAACACCTACAGGAATTATCATGCGGTTATTTAAGAAAGATTTATTAAATTTAAAATATAATAAAAAAGAAAGTTATTGGATCAACAAATCAGGTCCAAAAAGTAAAATGAAAAATCAGTTTTAGAATGAGTTTTATAAGAGAATTTTGGGAGTTTCTAAAAGTAAGAAAAAAATATTGGCTTTTACCAATTATAATAGTTCTTGTTTTATTTGGTGGATTAATTGTTCTAACTCAAGGATCTGCAGTAGCTCCATTTATTTATACAATTTTTTAAAGTGACTTCAATTTTAGGTATTTCTGCATTTTATCACGATAGTGCAGCCTGTTTATTAAAAGATGGAAAGATAATTGCAGCAGCGCAAGAGGAAAGATTTTCAAGAAAAAAACATGATCCAAGATACCCACATCAAGCTATTGAATTTGTTTTAAAATTTTCAAACATGAAATTGAGCGAAATTGATCAAATTGTTTTTTTTGAGAAACCTTTTTTAAAATTTGAGAGATTATTAGAAACTTATGTTGCCTTTGCACCAAGAGGATTTGTTTCATTTGCAAAAGCGATGCCATTATGGATTAAAGAGAAACTCTTTCAGAAAAATCTTTTATTCAATAAGCTAAAAGAACATGATGAAAATTTTAAATCTGATGAAAATATTTTTTTTTCAGACCATCATTTAAGTCATGCAGCTAGTGCCTTTTTTCCATCACCTTTTGAAGAAGCAGTCGTATTAACTGCTGATGGTGTTGGTGAATGGGCAACGACCACGGTTGCTGTTGGAAAAAAAAATGATTTAGAGATAAAAAAGGAAATTCATTTTCCACATTCACTAGGGCTTTTATATTCTGCTTTTACTTACTACACAGGTTTTAAAGTAAATAGTGGAGAGTACAAACTTATGGGTTTAGCACCTTATGGAAACCCAATTTATGAAGATAAGGTAAAAAAATTAGTTGATATAAAAGATGATGGAACCTTCAGACTAGATCAAAAATATTTTAATTATGCAACTGGTCTTACTATGACTAACGAAAAGTTTCATAATTTATTTGGACAAAAACCCCGTGATCCAAGAAATGAAAAGATTACTCAATTTCATATGGATATTGCATCATCAATTCAGAAAGTAACAGAAGAAATAATGATCAAATTAGCAAAAGCTATTCATCAAGAATATAACATCAATAATTTATGTTTAGCCGGTGGTGTTGCTTTAAATTGTGTCGCTAACGGAAAAATTCTTCAGGAAAAGATTTTTGACAATATTTGGATCCAACCTGCAGCAGGAGATGCTGGAGGATCTTTAGGTGCAGCTTTAGCTCTTTGGCATATTGAACAAAAAAAAGAGAGAGTTGTTAATTCAAATGATGACATGAAAGGTTCATATTTAGGAACCGAATTCAATCAAGAGGAAATTGAAAAAGAACTAAAGTCAGTAGGGGCGAATTTTGAGACAATAGAATATGAAGATTTAATAAGTAAGACTGCAGAGTTTTTATCAAATGAAAAAGCAATAGGTTGGTTTCAAGGCAGAATGGAGTTTGGACCAAGAGCTTTAGGTGCGAGATCAATTTTAGGTGATCCAAGATCAGATAAAATGCAAAAAAACCTTAATTTAAAAGTTAAATATCGAGAAAGCTTCAGACCTTTTGCTCCATCAATTTTAAGAGAAGATTTATCTGATTGGTTTAATATAAATGTAGATAGTCCATATATGTTGTTAGTAGCTGACGTAAATTCCAATAAAAAAATTGAAATGAACGAAGAACAAAAGAAACTTTTTGGTATAGATAAATTAAATATTAAAAGATCTGAAATACCAGCGGTAACTCATGTTGATTACTCAGCGAGAATACAAACTGTTACAAAAAAGACTAATAAACCTTATTATGATTTAATCTCAAAATTTAAAGAAAAAACTGGTTGCCCATTAATAGTTAATACGTCATTTAATGTTAGAGGAGAGCCCATAGTTAATTCTCCAACTGATGCTTTTAATTGTTTTATGGGAACAGAATTGGATTATTTAGTCATAGGAAATTGTATTTTGGAAAAATCAAAACAAGATCCAAATCTCAAAAAAGATTATACTAAGGAATTTGAATTAGATTGATTAGTAGGGGGCGTTCTCTTGACAGGTGCATTCATTAATGCATATCTGGCCAATTTTTATCATTATATCTATCAAGCTCTTTTTTGCTAAAAGGTCTGAACAAAACCCAAGCAATAACAATTACCAAGCTTAATAGGATTAATGTTTGCATAATTTAATTTATTACAGACATGGGATCGAGTCTAGTCTGGAACCAATTAACTCTAAAATCTAAATGTGGACCTGTGGATCTTCCAGTTGATCCAACCGTTCCAATAATATCTCCTTGATTTATTTTATCACCTACTGAAACCATTACACTTTCAAGATGAGAATATATTGTGGAAATACCATGTCCATGATCCATAATTATAGTCCCACCAGTATAATACAAATCATCCTCTGCCATTGTTACAGTCCCAGAGCCTGATGATTTAATCATAGTTCCTTTTTTAGCTGCAATATCAATTCCATAGTGTGGCCATTTAGGTTTACCATTTAAAATTCTTTGACTTCCATAAACTCCACTTATAATTCCTTTAACTGGCATAATGAATTGATTTTTAAAAAAAGGTAAATCGGAATTAATTGCTCTTGCTTTTCCTATCTTATTATTTTCTTCTTTAATTCTTTTATAAACTGACTCTGGTGGTGTAACCTTGCTTTCTTCTAATCCATCTATTCTTTGGATATTATATTTTCTTTTTAAAACTTTCTTTACTATTTTCTCTTTTTTACCATCTTGAATTTTTGTTATAGTTAGATCAAATTTTCTATCTCTATCTATACCAAAAGCAAAAAAACCATCCTTAGATACTTTAACTTCTTTTTTATCAATAATAATTTTTGCTGAAGGGTTAGTAATACCAACAATAAAATGACCCTGTAAAAATTTTCCTTTAAATTCAATAGCGTGTGAGTGAGTAGGGATGAGAAAGATTATAAAGAAAAATAATCTAAATATTATTTTGCTGTCCATCCACCATCAACCAATAATGAAGTTCCTGTAATCATTGAAGCTGCATCAGAAGCTAAAAATACTACAGCTGAAGCTACTTCAGATAGTTCTGCAAATCTTCCTAAGGGAATATTATTCAGCATATCTCTTTTAAATTTTTTATCTTTCAAAAACTTTTTAGTCATGGGAGTTACAACAAAGGTTGGGCAAACAGTATTAACTCTAATGTTATATTTTGCTAAATCTATGGACATTCCTTTGGTTAAACCCTCTAAACCAAATTTATTCATGTTATATACACTCCTTATAGGTCCACCTACATGCCCCATTTGCGATGACATGTTTACAATAGATCCTCCTAATTTTTTTCTATTTTTTGACTTTATCATTTTTAGCGCACAAAGATGAGCCAAGTTAAAACTCGCTATTGTATTAATCTTAACCATATATTCCATATCTTCCTTTTTAACTTTGGTAAAATGGGCTGGTCTATTGTTTCCTGCATTATTAATTAAGATATCTATTCTTGGCTGTTTATTGATAATTTTTTTAACTTCATCGTAATTTGTAATATCACAAACATAAGATTTACATTTTGATTTAAATTTTTTTATTTTCTTAGAAACTTCATTTAAATCTTTATTAGTTCTACTTATAATGATTAAATTTGCTCCAGCTTCAGCCAAAGCAATTGCACAGGCTCTCCCAATTCCTTTACCTGCACCAGTTACAACTGCAGTTTTGTTTTTAAAATTATAATTTTTAAGGAACATTATAAAAATAATATTTTAATATCAGTGTAAATCAACTCAATAGCAACAATAAGTATCGCAATTAAGCCAGCCCAAGCTATCCATTTATACTTTTTTATCCAATTAGATATTAATGTTGCAGCTGTTGCCATTAAAACAATTGATAAAACTAGTCCAAAAACTAATAGATAGTAATGATCTCCAGCTGCTCCAGCAACCCCTAAAACATTATCTAAACTCATGGTAAAATCAGCTAACAAAATTGTCCAAATTGCTTTTAAGAAACTTGAATTATCTACTTTAATGTCACTATCATGATTTGAACCTTTCACCACGTCAACGTAAAGCTTGTAAACAATATAAAGTAAAAGTACTCCACCAATTAATCTTAAGCCAGTTATCTGCAACAAATAAGCTGTTAATAATGTTAAGATTATTCTTAAAACAACTGCGCCACCAATACCCCAAAAAATAATTTTCTTTCTTTGTTCTAAAGGAAATTTTGAGGCAACCATTCCAATAATAATTGCATTATCTCCTGCAAGCACAAGATCTATTAAGATTATTTGTGTTAAGATTGTAATTTGTTCTGGTGTAACAAAATCAGCGAACATTAACTCCTAAGTATCATATCAGCACCTTTTTCTGCAATCATTATTGTTGGTGCATTAGTATTACCAGAAGTTATGTTGGGCATTATAGATGCATCAACAACTCTTAAATTATTTAAACCTTTAACTTTAAGCGTTTCATCAACTACCGCCATATCATCTTGACCCATTTTGCATGTACCAACAGGATGAAAAATAGTTTGAGCATAATCTGCACCAGCTTTTACCAGTTCTTCATCATCATTAATATTTATTCCTGGTCTATATTCTTCAGGGTTATATTTTTTAAAAGTTTCAGACTCCATTACAATTTTCCTTGTAAGTTTTAATCCCTTTGCAGCAATCATTCGATCATGTTCTGTTGATAGATAATTAAGTTTTACTTTTGCATAAATTCTAGAGTCTTTATTGGTAATATTTACGTGACCTCTACTAGTCGGTCTAATATTTGATACAGTCGGAGTAAAAGCATGGAAGTCATGATTCTTTGTTGCACCTAAAGTATCCATACTCATTGGTTGAACATGCCATTGAAGATCTGGTAATTCTAAAGAGGGATCACTTTTAGCAAACATACACATTTGACTAGCACCCATTGTCATGGGTCCACTTCTATTGAAAACATATTCTAGTCCAATCAATAATTTACCAAACAAACTATTAATTTTTTTATTTAATGACTTAAGCCCATGAATTTTGTAAATTGGTCTAAACATTAGGTGATCTTGTAGATTTTCTCCTACTCCTTTTAGATCATGAATCATTTCTATACCTAAATTTTTTAGCTTATCAGAGTTGCCTATTCCGGATGTTTGTAAAATTTGTGGAGAACCAATGGATCCAGATGATAGTATAACCTCTTTATTTACTATTACTTTTTTAAGTTCGTTCTCTTGCCAATATTCAACACTTTTTGTTGTTTTATTTTCAAAGTTAATTTTTTTCACATGAGCTTTGGTAACAATTTTTAAATTTGTTCTATGCTTTATTGGATTTAAATATCCAACTGCAGTACTACATCTAAAACCATCTTTTTCAGTAACTTGGAAATATCCGCAACCATGATTATTACCAGTATTAAAATCTTTAGTTTTAGGTATACCAAATTCTTCTGCAGCATTTTGAAACTCATTTAGTAATGGTAGCTGTATTCTTTGGTCAGACACAGATAAAGGACCACCAACTCCATGAAAATCATCTTTTCCACGCTCTTGATTTTCTGCTTTGATGAAATATGGAAGAACATCGTCCCAACCCCAACCAGTATTACCTAATTGACGCCAAATATCATAATCTCTACTTTGGCCTCTAATATATAACAAACCATTAATTGCTGAACTTCCACCTAAAGTCTTTCCTCTTGGATACCGAATGGAGCGATTGTTCATTGTTTCATCTGGTTCAGTTTTGTAACACCAATCAACAGAGGGGTTGTGCATAGTTTTAAAATATCCAACAGGAATGTGTATCCAGGGATAATTATCTTTTCCTCCTGCCTCAATTAATAAAACTTTATTTTGTGAATTTTCAGAAAGTCTATTTGCGAGAACGCATCCAGCAGATCCAGCACCAATAATTATAAAATCAAAATTTTCCATCTCTAGTTGAATTAATTTTTTACTTAACTTAATTAATCATCTTTACACTCATATCAATCGATTGTCACTTGTATCAGGTTTGTTTTTCTGATTGAATTGATTACGTTAAATTTAACTAACAAGAGGAAATATAATGAAAAAAATCATTTCAATGTTATTTGCATCTGTTTTAGTCCTTGGATTTGTATCCAATGCTAATGCTGCAAAAACACTAAAATGTCAGACAGTTCTAAACACTAAAGCTGATGAAGTGAAAATGTTAAAGGACTTTACTGATACAGTAACTGAATTAACAGCTGGTTCGTTAAAATTTGAAATTTTACCTGCAGGCGCTGTTGTTGGAGTTAAGGAAACTCTTGATGCTGTTGATAAAGGACTGATTGATTGTGGTTTCGCATGGACTCACTATTGGTCAGGAGATCATCCTGCTGCTATGTTATTTGGTTCGCCAGTAGCTGGTGGTGGAGTTGGTATCGACAATATCGCATTCCTATCATGGTTCCAATATGGTGGTGGTAAAGAATTATACGACCAACTTTGGAAAGAAATGGGAAGAGACATAAAAGGATTTATGATTCAACCAGTTGGTCCAGAAGCTTTAGGTTGGTTTCCAAAACCAATTAAAGATATGGCTGACTTTAGAAAATATAAGTTCAGAACTCCTCCAGGAATTCCAGGACAAACATATAAAGACATTGGTATAGCTTCTGTTGCAATGGGTGGTGGAGATATTTTACCAGCTCTTGAAGCAGGAACAATCGATGCTGCTGAATGGTGTTGTCCAAAACCAGACTTAACATTTGGTTTCCAAAAAGTATTAAAGCATTATTATTTACAAGGTTTACACCAAGTAGTCGTAAATGCTGACTTTTATATTACTGGAAAAACTTATAACGCTATGAGTGCTCATGAGAAAAAGTCTCTTGAAGTTGCTGCTAATGCTTCATTAGCAAAATCTTTAAGTTATAGAATCTATGAGAATGGTAAAGCTCTTAGAGAGTTAACTACTAAACATGGAGTAATTTTAGAAGACACACCTTCTGATTATTTCACAGAATATATGGCTGCTGCAAAAGCATCTTTAAACAAGAATGCTAAAGATAACAAATTCTTTAATGAAGTTTATACTTCAATGAAGAATTTTGCTGATGTAGCTGTTCCTTTCTGGAGTGGTGCTCAAATGTCAAATGCGAAGCTAGGAATGGCTCACGCAGCAACATTAAAGTAATCAGTAATTAATCTTAATTTAATTAGAGCGGACTTTTAAGTCCGCTCTAGTTTCTAATTCAAACTTATGGCAGACGAACCAGGTAAACTAGATATATCAGATGAAATGATTGCCGAAAGGCGAGGTGGTTCGGGAAAAATGCCTGATGATATGCCATTATGGATGGCAAAAGCTATAACAGGAATTGATAAATTTAGTAAGTGGATAGGCAATATTGTTTGTTGGATATTAATGCCACTAATTTTTGCAATGACTTATGAAGTTCTTGCAAGAAAGTTATTTTTAGCACCAACTATTTGGGCTTATGATATAAGCCGATTTTTATATGGAGCACTTTTTATGTTGGGTGCTGGTTATGCTCTTTCTAGAGGAGTTCATATAAGAGCAGATTTTTTGTACAGAAATTTTAAAACTAAAAACCAAGGTCTGATAGATTTTTGGTTATATCTACTATTCTATTTTCCAGGTCTAATTGTTTTTCTTTACATGACTGTTGGGTTTGTTGGCGAGTCAATTCAAAGAGGAGAAAGAGGCATGGATACCACATGGATGCCTTATATGTGGCCAATTAAAACTTGTTTGCTTATTGGTATAATTTTTTTACTAATTCAAGGAGTTTCTGAGTTACTCAAAAGTTATTGGGCTGCTAAAAAAGGTGAGTGGCCTGGAGAAACTAAATGATTGCTGAGTTTATAGACCCAGCAATCTTAGGCTTTATTCTTGTTGGAGTAATGTTATTTGCAATATTTGTTGGTTTCCCAATTTCATTTACACTAATTTTTTTAGGTTTTGTTTTTGGTTATTTGGGATTTGGAAAATTAGTTTTTTATTTAATGACTCTACAATTCTCTATGGTTATGACTGAACAAACACTCGCCGCCGTCCCACTCTTTGTCTTTATGGGAATTATGATGGAACAAGCTGGATTAATGGAAAGATTATTTTCAGCATTCCAGATGATGTTAGCAAAAGTTAAGGGGTCTTTATATTATGCAGTTTTATTTGTTTCTGTAATTTTTGCAGCTGCAACAGGGATTGTGGGAGCATCCGTGACCATTCTAGGAATTATGGCTGCAAAATCAATGAATAGATCCGGTTACGATGTGAGACTTGCGGCTGGGACTATTACTGCTGGAGGAACTTTAGGAATACTAATCCCACCAAGTATTATGTTAGTTGTTATGGGCCCTATAATGGAAATTCCAGTAATAGATTTATTTGCCGCTGCAATTTTACCAGGAATTCTTCTTGCAAGTTTATACGCAGGTTACACAACAATTAGATGTATGATTAATCCTAAATTAGGACCAGTCATTCCTGATGATATGAGAGCTGCGAGTATGAAAGATGTTTGGATTGAATTTTTTTTAGGGTTAGTGCCACCAGCAGCTTTGGTATTTGCAGCATTAGGAAGTATTTTATTTGGTTTTGCCACTCCAACTGAAGCTGCAGGATGTGGGGCTATGGGAGCTTTACTTCTTTCATTAGCTTATAAAAAATTGACTCTTCCAAAATTACAAGAAGCATTAGTCAAAACATTAGAGATAACTGCATTGATTATGGTCTTAGTTGCAGCTTCAAATTTTTTTGGCGCTGTTTTTGCAAGATTAGGAACACCGACTTTATTGACAGAGTTTTTATTAGGTCTTGAAATGAATAAGTATCTTATTTTAGCGATGGTTATGGTAATGATTTTTTTATTAGGATGGCCTTTAGAATGGGTACCTATAGTAATGATTATTGTTCCAATTATTTTACCATTGATTGAAGCATTAGGATTTAATTTAACTTGGTTTGCAATACTAGTAGCTGTGAATTTACAAACCGCCTGGTTATCACCACCTGTTGCGCTTTCAGCTTATTTTTTAAAAGGTGTTGTACCTGAGTGGGATTTGAAAGATATTTATTATGGTATGATGCAGTTTATGGTGCTGCAAGTATTTGGTTTAATTTTAATTATTATATTTCCTAAAATTGCATTATGGTTACCAACTCTCTTATATGGACAGTAGATTGTTAAAGTTCTATATTGACTGAGTGAATCAGCAAAAATCAAATAAAACACTAGTTAATTGGGATTTAGTAACAGTAAATCCAAGCAATAAAAATTGGAACTGGAAAGATTTATTTTGTTTTTGGGGAGTTGGCATTCAAAGTGTAATTGGATTTTCTTTGATCGCATCTCTCTATGTCGTATATGATTTAAATACTTTTGTAGTATTGTTTGGAACAGTTTTTGCCTCTTTATTGGTTTATTTTTTTTCAAATTTAATTGGTAAGCCATCTCAAAAATTTGGATTACCATTTGTAGTTTTATTGAGATCCTCAATGGGAGTAAGAGGAGCACAGTATATCGGATCTTTAAGAAGTATAGTTGGTATATTTATGTTTGGAATTCAAACATATTTTTTATCAAAAGCATTGGGATATTTATTAAGAATTTTAATTTTTTCTATTGATAAAACTCTTTTACAGCAAGAAATTTTTCTTATTTTTTTTATTGGATTAAACATCATAGATTGGATTTCAATTTTAGTCTCTATGGCATTGCAAGTTATTTTATTTAGTATCGGAATGAACTATAACAAAAAAATTATTAATTTTTCTGCAATCGTTGTCTATTCCGGGATGGCGTTATTCTTTTTTATAGTTTTATTAAGTGATGTTAAATTTACAGTTAATGCATTTCTAGGTGCTTTAAGTTTTGAAAATTTTGCAGATAAAAATAATATTATACCTTTGATAACTGTATCAGGAACACTTTTTGCTTATTTTTCGATTGTTATTTTAAGTTTTGGTGACTTTTCAAGGTACATTGAAAATGAAAACCAACTTAAAAAAGGGAATTTAACTTTAATATTGAATTTAATAATTTTTTCTTTTTTTGCACTTTTTATTGTCATAGGTGCAGATGCTTTTCTAAAACAAAGTCCTGAAAATATTGAAAAAATACTTACAAATCCTACGGACATAATTGGTAAGCTGAACAATTTATTACTAACTAATTTAGTTTTGATTTTTATAATTATTGCGTCAGCTTCTACAAATTTAATTGCTAACTTTATTCCTTCTCAATATTCACTTATTAATTTATTTCCCAAATCATTATCATTTAAGAGCTCAGGATTAGTGATAGGTTCAATCGGACTTCTAATAGGAGTTTTTTGGCTTACTGTTTTAAGTCAAATAGGAATTTTATCAATAATAGATACAATCGGAGCTTTTTTTGGACCAATTTTTGGAATTATGATTTCTGATTATTATCTGATTAGAAAGGGTAATTTAATTAATAAAGATATTTATTCTTTAGAAAAAAATGGGTCGTATTATTTTTCAGGTGGTTGGCATATAAGAGGCACATATTCTTTATTCTTGGGATTTATTTTCTCGGCCTCAACAATTTGGAACCCTAATTTAATGTTTTTACAATCTTATGCATGGATTATTGGTGCATTAATTTCCTCTATAACTTATTATTTTTTGGCAAAAAAATAACTAGATGGACAAGATAACATTTAATTTCAAGAATAGGACTGCAGTTATAACAGGTGGAGCTCAAGGATTTGGATTTGATATAGCAAAAAGATTTTTGAACTCAGGTGCTAAAGTAATAATTTGGGACAACGATCCAGACACACTTAAAGATTCTGTTAAAGAACTTAACAATACAAATTTAACCTCAAATGTTGTTGATGTGTCAAAATTTAAAGAAGTTGAAAATTGTACCAATGAAATCATAAAAAAATCCAAGATTGACATATTGATCAATAACGCAGGAATAACTGGTCCTACTGCCCCATTATGGGAATATGATCTAGAGAAGTGGAAAAAAGTAGTAGATATTAATTTGATGGGAACCTTTAATTGTTGCAGAGCAATAGTACCCAATATGATTAAGAATGACTATGGTAGGATAGTTA
The DNA here is from genome assembly GCA_902597575.1 of uncultured Pelagibacteraceae bacterium. Taxonomy (GTDB): domain Bacteria; phylum Pseudomonadota; class Alphaproteobacteria; order Pelagibacterales; family Pelagibacteraceae; genus Pelagibacter. Next base: position 64,321 of record CACJYF010000002.1, read on the forward strand.
ATGTAGCGTCTGTTGCGGGAAAAGATGGAAATGCAAATGCAAGTGCATATAGCGCAGGTAAAGCCGGTGCCATTGGACTAACAAAATCTTTAGGCAAAGAGCTTGCTGATAAAAATATAGCAGTAAATGCTGTCACTCCTGCAGGGGCAAAAACACGTATTTTAGATCAAATGACCAAGGAACATGTTCAAAAAATGCTTTCAAAGGTCCCTAGAGGTCGATTTCTTGAGGTCGAAGAGTTTACTTCCTTAGTTTGCTGGCTATCATCAGAGGAAAATACTTTCACCACTGCAGCAGTTTATGACATAAGTGGTGGTCGATCGACTTATTAACTTTTTGGTCTTTCATCAACTATTTTAGTATTAGTGGTTTTAGCTCGGCTCATTTTGACATCATTTGACATCACTGGTGCAAAAATCATAATTGACCAGTAAATTAGTAGTATAAAAATCGAAATTGTCTTCATAATTTATACATATTAGTTAAAGATGATTTTTGAATGTTTAAATTTTGTCAAAATAATGTATTAACAATTTTTTTTAAAAAAATTTTTAAATGAATATTTTTACTAAAATCTCAATTTTTATTTTTGTAACAATTGGAACCGGATTTGCGAATGAAATTAAGGTTTTCAATTTTACTAAAGATGAACTTGCAAATTTAGAGGTTAGAAAGGTCAGAGGGGCTGACAATAAGACAGTTTATACAATTGGATCAAATGAAAATGGAAATTTCTTAAAAGCTGTGGCTGATAATGCAGCTTCTGGATTAGGAAAAGAGGTCAAAATTGATCTAAACAAAACTCCATTCATAAATATAACTTGGAAAATAGAAAAAGATCTACCCGGTATAAAAGAAAATACCAAAAAAGGACATGATTTTGCTGCTAGAGTTTTTGCAGTTAAAAAAACTGGTGCAACACCTTTATCTAATAGGGCTATAAATTACGTTTTCTCAAGCAATAGTGAAATTGGTTTTAGCTCACCAAGCCCCTATACAAAAAAATCAATCGATAATGTGTTAGCAACTACGAAAAAAAACTTAGAAGAATGGGTTACCGTTAAAGCAAATGTAAAAGAAGATTTTAAAAGATTTCACAATCTAGATGTTGATGAGTTAGATGGATTAGCGATTATGTCTGATACAGATAACTCTAAAATGAAAGCTATAGCTTATTACCAAAATATATATTTCTCAGAAAATTAATTATAATTTCAAATATTTTTTCAAAAAAATATTGAAAAAAGCTAAAATCACAGCTACCAAAACATCTTCATGAGGACTAGCACCAGGATAACCAAAGTTCCATGCAATAACCAATACCAACCAAATAACAAAGATATTCATTTTATTTTATTTCTTAGATTCTATAAAATTAATTAATTATTTGATATAGTTATTTAATGCACGAAAACTTCTTTCATAAATTGAAAGTATATTACGAGGATACAGATTCTGGCGGTGTAGTTTACTATGCAAATTATTTAAAATTCTTAGAAAGAGCTAGAACAGAAGCATTATTTTCAATTGGTTACAGTAATAATAAAATTCAAGAAGAATTTAAATCTTTAATAATAGTTAAATCCTGTAATATAGAATATAAAAAATCTGCTTATTTAGAGGATGAATTGACAATAAGATCTTTTGTTAAATCAATCACTAAAACTTCTTTTTTTATGAATCAAATAATTACTAAAAATAATGAACTAATTGTTGAGGCACAAATTCACTTAGTCTTTGTTGATAAAGATGGTAAACCTATAAAGATACCTGATCAGATTTACTCAAAATTTAAACCATACTTTTGTGATAGTATTAAGAAGTAGTCAATCTCTTAGCTTTTTTAAATAATTTTATCATCATTTTTTCAGAAATTAATTTTGTATTAACATTTCTAGGACTTGGATGATAGCTTGATAAAATTATTAAACCGTTAGGCAATTTATGTGTTTTATTGTGTTTAAAAATAAATTTTTGTTCTATATTAAATTTTTGTTTGTACAATTTCACACAATTATCAAAAGCAACTTTTCCTAATGTAACTATAACTTTCAAATTCTTTAAAAATAATATTTCCTTATCAAAAAAATTAAAGCAGTTAGAAATTTCAATGCTTAGTGGTTTATCTTCAGGAGGCACACACTTAAGAATATTAGTAATATAAGTAGATTTTAGTTTTAAATTATCTTCTAGATTTTTTGATAACGGAGAATTTGAAATTCCTACCTTGTGCAAACATTTAAATAAAAAATCTCCTGATTTATCTCCAGTAAATGCTCTACCGGTTCTAGTACCACCATGTGCAGCAGGCGCTAGTCCGATGATAGCCATTTTAGAGCTTAAGTCTCCAAATCCAGGCACCGGTTTTCCCCAATACAGCTCATCTCTATTTTGTTTTCTCTTTATTGAACTTACTTTGCGGATAAACTTAACTAATCTTGGACACTTTTTACAATTAACTATTGTTTTATTCAAATCGTTTAATCTAATATCCATAAATGAAATTTTTTAAGTTTCTAATAATAATATTTATATCTTTAACATCATCTATTAAAGCAGATTTAAATGAAAATTTATTAAATCAATTAGATGAGGGTGGAAAATTAATATTTATAAGACATGCATATGCACCTGGAAGTGGAGATCCAAATAATTTCAATTTAAACGATTGTTCGACACAAAGAAATCTAAGTGAGGAGGGAAAAAAACAGGCTAAATCTATCGGTAAATTTTTTATTAAAAATGAAATTAAAATTGACAAAGTTTTATCAAGTGAATGGTGTAGATGCAAAGAAACAGCAAAAATTGCATTTAAAGACTTTACAACAAAGAGTTTTTTAAATTCTTTCTACAGCTCTAAATTTGCAAAAAATAGGGAGAAACAGGTTAAAGCATTGAAAGAATATATTAAAAATTATAAGAACAATAATGAGAATTTAGTTTTAGTTACTCATTACGTTTTAATATCGGAAATTTTAAACTATAGATCATCATCGGGTGAAATAGTTGTATCTGATAAAAAATTTAATATTATAGATACTCAAGAAATATCTTATTGAATTATGTCATCAAAAAGAGCAATGAAACAAGCACAAAAACAGGCCTATGCTAGACACAGGAGCAACATAACAAATAGTAGGTTTGGATCAAGAAAGAAAAATTTCAATAAAAAAAATAAAAAGAACTAACTTTCTTTTTCAAATTTTTCTATTTTTTTACACGTTGATATTTTTGAAAGGCCTTCCTCATCGTTAAGGACCGTTCTCATGAAAATTTCTTTTTTATCTTTTTCAAATAAAATTTGGGTATAAAATTGTGGATATCCATGCTTGTGAGTTAAAATTTTTCCATCCTCTTCGTAGATATTTTGGACGTAAGAATTAGATTTTTTTACACTTAAATCCGTTAATCTGTATTTTTGGAATGTTTTTTCTTTATAAACATAATTTCTAGTCATTATTTGTTCATTTAAATTAAGAATATACTCATTTTTTAGAAACTCATCTTGTTTATCATCACATTTACTCATGACAATAATTTCTGATTTTAAAATGTTAATTGGCAAAATTACAAAAAAGAAGATAATAAAAGTCTTAATTATTTTCATTTTTTTCGGCGAAAAA
>CACJYF010000003.1 GCA_902597575.1 uncultured Pelagibacteraceae bacterium
TGAACTACAATTTTTGTTGGTAAATGAGTAATCCTAACAGCACTATCAGTTGTGTTAACATGTTGCCCTCCTGCTCCACTAGAACGATAAGTATCAATTCTCAAATCCTTTTCTAGTATTTCAATATTAATATTATCATCTATTACAGGATATACCCATATGCTTGCAAAACTTGTATGTCTTCTTGCACCAGAGTCAAATGGCGAAATTCTTACCAACCTATGAATACCTGACTCTTTTTTGAGCCAACCAAAAACATAATCTCCCTCTATAGTAATTGTGGATGATTTGATCCCTGCCTCATCTCCTTTGTGTTCACTAATCAAATTTGATTTAAATTTCTTATGAGAAGACCATTTCAAATACATTCTTCTCAACATCTCTGCCCAATCTTGGCTTTCAGTGCCCCCAGCACCTGCGTGAATTTCAATATAACAATTGAGTGAATCTGCTTCATTTGATAAAAAACACTTAACCTCATTTTTTTTAGCAAGATTTTTAAGATCTTTAATGTTCTTTAATAATTCATTTTGGACACCAGTGTTTTTTTCTTCTAGAGCTAAGTTATTGAGTTCATCAAGATCTTTTAAACTTCTGATTGATTTTTCGTAAGAAAACACTAAATCTTCATAAAATTTTTTTTCTTTAACAATTTTTTGAGAATTAGGTTTATCTTTCCAAAAATTTGCATCAAGCATTTTTTTGTTATGATTTTCTAATTTTATGTAGATATCATTTTTTTCAAAGATACTCCTTTACTCTTTGATTTATCTTTTCAATATCTTTTTTAAAATCTAAATATTTAGAATCCATTAATAAAATCTTAATATATTATTAGTTTCTATTCTATTATTATTTGAATACAATATTTTACCGTTAATTACATTTTTACTTTTGTAAGCCTCTAATATTGTATTTTCAGATGTAAATTTAGCCTTCTGACCGGTAGATGCATCAACAACCATCATTGTTATACCTCTTGATACTTTAAAAGGTCTAGCATCTGATTTTTTCACAGCTGATTGAACAAATTTTTTGAATATAGGTAAAGCTGTTTTTGAACCAGTCTCAAACTTTCCCAAAGGTTCAGGATTATCCATACCAACATAAACGCCTATAACCAGGTTTGAAGTAAAACCTATAAACCAAGTATCTGTATTTTCATTAGTTGTACCAGTTTTACCTGCTAAATTTAAATTAAGATCTTTCAATTTTTTTCCAGTCCCTCTTTTAATTACTCCTTCTAATATTGAAGTAACTTGATAAGCAGTTTGTGGAGTGAAAACTTGCTTATAAGTATCTTTAATTTCAGGATAATCCTTTCCTGTGAAAGAAATTGTATCACAATTACTACAAGTTCGTTTTTCGTTATTTAAAATTGTGTTGCCCTCGCTATCTTGAATACGATCAATTAAAATTGGAGGTACTAACTTACCCCCATTAACAAAAGCTGAGTAGGCAGACGTTAGCCTCAGTAAAGTAGTTTCCGCAGATCCCAAAGATATAGATATCAATTCATCTGGATTATCATATATTTTAAGATTTTTTGAAAATTTAGCCAAATTTTTTACCCCTAATTTTTGTGCTATTCTTATTGTCATTAAATTTCTGGATTTCTCTAAACCAACTCTTAATGTAGACGGTCCATAAAATTTTTTTCCGTAATTTTCTGGCTTCCAAACTTTCAAATCTGATCCTTGATCTAAAACAAGTGGAGCGTCTAAAACTAAAGATGAAGGTGTGAAATTATTTTCTAAAGCTAAAGCATAAACAAAAGGTTTGAAAGCTGATCCTGGTTGTCTTAAAGCTTGCGAAGCTCTATTAAACTCACTATTCTTAAAACTAAAGCCACCTGAAATAGCCATTACTCTTCCAGTATATGGATCCATGATAACGATACCTCCATTAATTTTGGGAATTTGTTTTAGACTATAATTATTTTCTGAAATTTTTTTAACATAAACAATATCTCCAACTTTTAATAAATTGTTAAATTCTTTCTTGGTCCAAGATATATCTTGATACTTTATAGTGCCTACTGATTTTTCTTTGGTTTCTATTTCAGCTGAAAATCTGTTAATTTTTTTTACTATTGCAATTTTCCAATTAATTGATTTTTCTACCTCGTACTTATCAAGATTTTCAAACCAATTGTAAGTAAATTTTTTATTTTTAATTGGGCCTCTCCAACCTTTTCTTTTATCATATTCAATTAACCCATCTCTTAAAGATTTTGTAGCAATTTTTTGTAATTTTAAGTTTATCGGAGTATTGATATTAAATCCTTGCTTGTAAACTTTTTCATACGAAAGTGTTTCAATTACATTTTTTCTGACATCTTCAATGTAATATTGTGCGTCTTCTAAAAAAACTTGTTTAGCTTTTTTGAGCTTGATTTTTTTTAGTTTAAAATTCTCATATTGTTTAGAATTAATAAAATTATTCTCAAATAAATTTTTTAAGACTAAGTCTCTTCTAAACTTTGCTAAATCTGGATTACGGTATGGGTTATATTTACTTGGAGCTTTTGGTAATGCCGCTAACATTGCAGCTTCAATATAGCTTAAGTCTCTAATTGATTTATCAAAATATTCTAGACTAGCTGCTGCTACCCCATATGAACCACTTCCTAAATAAATCTGATTTAAATATAATTCAAGTATTCTCTCTTTAGAAAGTGCTCTTTCAATTCTAAAGGCAAGAATTGCTTCTTTAATTTTTCTGTTAATACTGACTTCATTTGTTAATAAAAAGTTTTTTGCCACCTGTTGTGTAATTGTAGATGCACCTTCTAATCTTTTTGATGTCAATATATTGGTAATATTATTAATAATTGCTCGTAGAACTCCCTTTGCATCTACGCCAGGATGTGAAAAAAAGTTTTTATCTTCAGCAGATAAGAATGCATTGATAACTTTTTGTGGAATTGAACTGTAAGGGATAAATATTCTTTTTTCTTTTGAGAATTCAGCTACAAGTTCACCATTTCCCGAATATACTTTACTTGACACTGGAGGCTTATAACTCTTTAAAAATTTATAGTCAGGGATATTATTTGAAAAATTCCACAAAATTACCATAATCAAAGTAAAGGAAATTAATGAAATACCAATAATACCAATGAATATTTTTTTTAAAATTTTACTCATTTTAATTCCATTATATATGGGAATTTGTTAAAGATATGGCATAAAGAATACACAAAATTTAAAATGAATTATTTAATTAAAAAATCAATACTAACGCTATGGACAAAAATTTATATATTGACGCTTCGCATCCAAATGAAACTAGAGTCGTACTTAAATCTAATGACAACATTGAAGATTACGAATACGAAGGCCTAAAAAATAATTTAATTAAAAACAATATTTATCTAGGCAAGGTAAGCAGAATTGAACCATCTTTACAAGCTGCTTTTGTTGATTTTGGGAGAGAAAGACATGGTTTTCTCTCTTTTAATGATATTCAGTCAGATTACTATCAAATTCCTAGAAGTGACCTTGAAATAATTAAAATTGAAGAAGAAAAAGCTCGAGAAGAATTATCAAAAAAAGTTGAAGAAAAAGAAGAGGAAAGAATAGCTGAAGGTAACTTGGAATTGGAGGACCCTATTGATATAAAAAATCAAGATGAAAAAGAAAACATTGAAGATACGAAAGAAAAAAAAAATGATAATAAACCAAAATTTAAAAGATATAAAATACAAGAGGTTATTAAACCTAATCAAGTAATACTTGTTCAAGTTATAAAAGATGAAAGAGGTCAAAAAGGAGCTGCCTTGAGTACTTTTATATCTGTTGCTGGTAAATATATAGTTTTAATGCCGAATACTGCGAAAGGTGGAGGAATTTCAAGAAAAATATTCAATCCAGCTGACAGAAAAAAAATAAGATCAATACTTAATGAAATTGAAATACCCAAAGAAATGGGTTTAATCGTAAGAACTGCTGGCAGCAATAAAACAAAAAATGAAATAAATCATGATTTAACAACATTAATAAATACTTGGAACCAAATAAAAGAAAATGCAATAAATTCTATTGCTCCATCTTTAATACATCAAGAAAGTGAAATTATAAAAAGAACTTTAAGAGATATGTATGATGAAAATACTCAAAATGTATTTGTAGAGGGGAATGAGGGATACAAAAAAGCACAAAATTTCATGAAAATGATGATGCCCTCCCATGTAAAAAAAATAAAAAAATATAGAGGCAAAAATCCACTATTTATCGAGGAAGGTATCGAGCAAAAGCTAAATCAAATATTTGAAACAGAGATAAAATTAAAATCTGGAGGTTATTTGGTTATAAATCCTACAGAGGCTTTAGTTTCAATTGATATAAATTCAGGAAGTTCTATTAGACAAAAAAACGTTGAAAACACAGCATTAGATACAAATCTCGAGGCAACTGACGAAATTGCTAGACAAATTAAAATAAGAGATTTGTCAGGATTAATAATAATTGATTTTATAGATATGCTTAGTTATGGAAATAGAAAATTAGTAGAACGACGATTAAAAGAAAAATGTAGGGCTGACAGAGCAAGAATTCAAATTGGAAGAATAAGTAATTTCGGCTTATTGGAGATGTCAAGACAAAGGTTAAGGGAAAGTGCAGTTAAATGGAAAATAAATCTAACAGATGAATCTTTCGCTTTAAAGATTTTAAAATTAGTAGAACTAAAAACAGTCATTAATAAAGCAAAATACGTAACTTTAAAAGTTTGTGAAAAAATTTCTAATTTTTTAAAAGAAAATTTTATAGAAGACTTAAAACATTTTGAAAAAAAAAATAAGATGAAAATAGATATAATAACTGATAATAATTTAATAATACCTGAATATATAATTGATTTAAAAAATAAATCAAAAAAAACCCTTGAATTAATAGAACATTACGAAAAATTAAAAAATCTAGGTACAGTAAAATTAGATGAAAATGTAATTCAATTAAAAAATAAAAGAATATACAAAAAAAAAGTATTTAAAAAAAAAAGATTTTATAAAAAAGCTAAATAATACCTTTTAGAGGTGAGGATGCACTACCCATTAGATTTTTTTGAATTCTACCAGATAAATAGGATTGTCTTCCTGCTATTACCGCATTTCTAAATGCAAGAGCCATGTCAAAAGGTTTTTTGGCTTTTGCAATTGCTGTGTTTACTAAAATACCATCACATCCAAGCTCCATTGCTATGGTAGCATCAGAGGCTTGCCCTAGGCCTGCATCGATAATTAAAGGTAGTTTCGTTTGTCTTCTAATTATCTTAATATTAGTATGATTTTGTATACCAAGTCCAGAGCCGATTGGAGCGGCTAATGGCATGATTGCACAAGCTCCTGCGTTTTCTAATCTTTTAGCCATTAAAGGATCATCGTTGCAATAAACCATAACTTTGAATCCCTCTCTAGACAAAACCTCAGTTGACTTGAGTGTTTCAATCATTTCTGGAAATAAATTTTTCTTATCACCCAAAACTTCTAGTTTTACTAATTTCCATCCTCCTATCTCTCTTGCCAATCTTAGTGTTCTTAAGGCGTCTTTTGAGTTGAAACATCCTGCAGTGTTTGGCAAATAAGTGATTTTCTTTGGATCAATATAATCCATTAAAAGAGCTTTTTTTTTGTCAGTTATATTAACTCTCCTTACGGCTACAGTGACTATACTTGCACCTGATAACTTCACTGCCTTAGCACATTGTGACATACTTTTATATTTTCCTGTCCCAATAATCAAACGTGATTTGAAATTTCTTCCAGCAATTATAAATTTATCTTTTTTCAAACTAACCACCTCCAATAAAATGAACTATTTCTATTTTATCATTTTTTCTTAAAATTTTTTTATTTAGTTTTTTTTTATCTAATATTTCTTCATTTAACTCTATCGCCACTTTTTTTAATGGTATTTTTAAAGTTTTTATAAGGTCAGATAAATTTGTATTGTCTTTTATAAATTTAAAACCCCCATTTATTTTAATTTTTATTTTTTTTATTTTTTTCATCGTATATAAAAGCTGAATGAATAATAAAATAATTATTATTAACGGTCCAAATCTTAATCTATTAGGTGAAAGAGAACAATCACAATATGGCTCAGTTACTTTTGAAGAACTAAAAGAAATTTGCGCTAAAAAATCAAACGAATTGGGTCTAAAAGTAGATTTTGCTCAATCTAATGTTGAAGGAGAATTGGTGAATATAATTCAAGAATCCAGAAAAAAATTTGATGGAATTATAATTAATGCTGCCGCTTTCACACATACATCAGTTGCAATAAGAGATGCTTTGGATGTATTTAAAAAACCTATTATAGAATTGCATATATCAAATATATATAAGAGAGAAGAATTTAGACAAAAATCTCTTATAAGTGATATAGTTACTGGTGGAATTTTTGGATTAGGTATAGACGGTTATATTTTAGCCATAATTTCTATGCAAAAGCTCTTAAAAAAATGAAAATTGATAAAAAAATAATTAAAGAATTAACTGAGTATTTAGATGAATTTAAACTCACTGAATTAGAATATACAGTTAAGGATACAAAAATTAAAGTTTCAAAAAATAGTATATCGGTAAACAGTCAATCTTTTCCAAATCCAAAACTTGTTTCTTCATCAAGTTCAGATGCAAATATTTCAGATGAAATTATTTCAGGTATAGAAATTAAATCTCCAATAATTGGAACTGCATATCATGCACCAGAACCAGGGGCAAAAAAGTTTGTTGAAGTTGGAAAAAAAATTAAAAAAGGTGATACAGTTATGATTGTTGAGGCCATGAAAACAATGAATCATATTTCATCAACTTCAGCTGGCGTTGTAAAAAAAATTTTGGTGAACGATGGACAGCCTGTTGAATTTGGCCAAGTCTTGATCATACTAGAATAATGTTTAAAAAGATCTTAATCGCAAATCGTGGAGAAATTGCAGTCAGGGTAATAAGGGCATGTAAAGAATGGGGAATTTCTACTGTTGCTGTTCACTCAGATGTTGACAGAAATAGCATGCATGTAAAATTAGCTGATGAAAGTGTTTGCATCGGCTCACATCAACCCTCCAGTAGTTATTTGAATATACCTGCTTTGTTATCTGCTATAGATCTTACAGGAGCTGAAGCTGTTCATCCAGGTTATGGTTTTTTATCAGAAAATGCAAAATTTGCGAAAATGTTAGAAGAAAATAAAATAAAATTTATTGGTGCATCATCTAAACATATAGAGATGATGGGTGACAAAATTCAAGCTAAAAAAATTGCAAAAGAAAATGGTCTACCAGTTATTGAAGGATCAGAGGGTGGAGTTAATAACGTAGTTGAAGCAAAAAATCTTTCTAAAAAAATTGGGTTTCCAGTTTTAATCAAAGCTTCTGGTGGAGGGGGTGGAAAAGGGATGAAAATTGTCCACAATGAGGAAGATTTTGATTTATTATTTGCAACTGCTAGATCAGAAGCAAAAAAATATTTTGGTAACGAAGAAGTTTACATAGAAAAGTTTTTTCAAAATCCTAGGCATATTGAGGTACAGATATTAGCTGGAAAAAATAGAACAATTCATTTACATGAGAGAGATTGTTCTGTTCAAAGAAGACATCAAAAATTAATTGAGGAAACTCCAAGTCCAGTTTTAAATGACAAAATTAGAAATGATCTTTTTGAAAAGACTGTCAGCATGGTGAGTAAAATTGGATATGAAGGTGCTGGAACTGTTGAATATATATATGAAGACGGGGAATTTTACTTTTTAGAAATGAACACGAGAGTGCAAGTAGAGCATCCAGTTTCTGAAATGGTCACTGGTATAGATATTATCAAAGAACAAATATGGATAGCTTATACTGGAGAGACTGCACTAGAACAATCAGACGTTAATCCAAGAGGTCATGCTATAGAATGTAGAATTAATGCGGAAGATCCAAGTAATAATTTTCAACCCTCTCCAGGAACTATAGCAATGTGCAATCAACCATCAGGATTTAGAACTAGAGTGGATGGTGCGATTTTTCAAGGTTACAAGGTTACTCCATATTATGATAGCTTAATTTGTAAACTGATTTGCCATGGAAGAAATAGAACTGAAGCAATTCAAAGAATGAATAGATCTCTTGATGAATTTGTTATCGACGGAATTACTACAACTATACCCTTACACAAAAAATTACTCAATCATGAAAAGTTTATTAAGTCAGATTTTAATGTGAGTTGGCTTGATAATGAAAAAATTGTTTAATAACATTTAACAAGCCATATATCATAAACTGGGTGATCAAACGGTGCTATAGATGGACTAGAGGAAAACATCCAACCGTTGAACACAAATACATCATCTTTATTTTTATTATTTAGGTCTCTCACTTGAATATAGGCAGTGATTTCAGGATTGTCATCAAATTCTGAATTTTTACATTTCATACTTTTTATGGCAAGATCTTTGTGTCGAGCTTCATCTCCATTCTTTAATTTCACTAAAACATTTTTTGAACTTATTTTATCCAATACTTTAATTTCAGTTACAGAGCCCTCCAAGTCAGAGCTGGAACTCAAATTAGTATAAAAACTTAAAAGTGAAAATAAAATTATAAATGAAAATTTAAATTTAATTTTTCCAACTTTTATATTTTTTCTCATTAATTTTTTTTTTTTTATTTGGATAGTAGGCAGAGTCTGTTCCTGTTAAGTTTGGTTTATGTGGTTTTTGCCATTTGTATTTATCGAGGTTATGATTTTTTTCAATTTTATTTGATGTAAAATGCATCCATGAATACCATTCAACTGGTATTTTGCTTGCATCAATTTCATCTGCATAAATAACCCATCTCTTTCCTTTTTTGTTCTCATAATATTTATTTCCAAAATCATCTTTACCAACAAATTTTCCAAAAAAAATTGTTTCCAATCTTGTGCCAAATGTATCTCGATTCCACCAAGTGAAAATTTTTTTTAAAAGTGTCAACATATAAAATTAAAATAATTTCAATTTAAAATTGTATAAAATAAATTAGACTAAAATTTGTTTTTGTATATAAATAATTTGAATCGTTAATCAAATAATTTTTATATTGAGGTTTTATGGCAAAATATCTAGTCGAAACTTATTACACTTGTACATTTAAGGTAAATCATCATTTAGAAAGTATAAATGAAACTGAGTTGAAAAATCTAGAAAAAAGAGATGACGGAGAATTTGAAATATTAGATGTTAAACTTGATAATAGAAAAACAAAAAGTTTAGACCCGAATAATAAAAAAATTTTAAACAATACAAGTTTAGATATCAAATTAGATAGCAAACAAACTAGTCAAAAAAATTTAGAAAAAATAATTAAGAAAACGTCTAATAACTCAGATGTACATGAAAAAAGATTTAGTATGCCTGATAGACGGAAAGGCTATATTCAAAAAGCAACAATAGGTGACCATAAAGTCTATTTACATACTGGAGAATACGAAGATGGTAAGATCGGTGAAATTTTTATAGATACAAGTAAAGAAGGTGAATTAGTAAAGGCATTAATGAACAATTTTGCAATAGCTATATCACTTGGACTTCAATATGGTGTTCCACTGGATGAATTTATTAATGCGTTTGTCGGAACAAAATTTGAGCCATCTGGTAAAGTTTATGGAAATGATCGGATTTTAAGTGCTACTTCGATTTTAGATTATATATTTAGAGAATTAGCCATTTCATACCAAAATAGAGAAGATTTAGCTCATACACCGGCCATAGGAAATAATGAAAACACAAATTTAGATGAAAAAAATCCTGAAGAACAAAATCAGCTATTAAAAATTGTTAAGGATATGACTAGCAAAGGCTTTGTGAGAAATAACTACAAGAAAAATCTAGTGGATTTATCCGATGTAAAAATAAGTCTAAAAGGTAAAAAATAATTATTTTTTCACTTTTATAGAAATATTCAACTCTTTTAACTGATCATTGCTAACGTCTGAAGGAGCATTCATCATCAAATCTTGGGCGTTCTGATTCATTGGAAACATAGTAACTTCTCTTATATTTTTTTCATTTGCTAAAAGCATAACTATTCGATCTAAACCTGGGGCAATACCTCCATGTGGAGGTGCACCATAATTAAGAGCATTAATCATCCCACTAAATTTTTGATCGACTTGGTTTTTGTCATATCCAGCTATAGAAAATAATTTGTACATTAATTCAGGAATATGATTTCTGATTGCACCAGAGGATAATTCAATTCCATTACATACAATATCATACTGATAAGCTAAAATTTCGAGGGGTTTGTTAAAGTCAATTTGATTTACATCTCCTTGAGGCATGGAAAATGGATTATGACTAAAATTAATTTTTTTTGTTTGCTCATCTTTCTCATACATAGGGTAGTCAACGATCCAACAAAATGCAAAAATGTTTTCATCAATTAGATCTAAATCTTTAGCAATTTTATTTCTAGCCAATGAGGTGATTATCTCTAAATCTTTTTCTTTATTGCATGCAAAAAAAATACTATCACCTATATTAGCTCCTGTTTTTTTCATTATTTCTTCTAATGCTACTTTTGAAAAAAATTTTCCTACAGGTCCTTTACCAAAAACTTCTTTATCTTTTTCAAAAGTAAAGTAAGCCATACCAGATGCTCCCTGATCTTTGGCCCATTTGTCAATACTATCAAAAAAGCTTCTAGGTTTATTTTTTGTATTTTTAGTAATTATACATCTTACTTTAGAACCAGATTTAACTAATTTTTTAAAGATCTCAAATTTGACATCATCCCTTAAAAAAATATCAGTTATATCATTTATAATGAGGGGGTTTCTAAGATCAGGTTTGTCTGTTCCATACTTGATCATAGATTCCTTGTAGGGAATTCTTGGAAATTTTTTTTCTAAAAGTCTTTTTTTTGAAAAATTTTTAAAAGTATTTACCAGAAGTGTTTCTACTACATTGAAAATATCCTCTTGTTCAACAAAAGACATCTCTAAATCTAATTGATAAAACTCTCCTGGACTCCTATCTGCTCTAGCATCTTCATCTCTAAAACAAGGTGCAATTTGAAAATATTTATCAAATCCTGAAACCATAATTAATTGTTTAAATTGTTGAGGAGCTTGAGGAAGTGCGTAAAATTTCCCTGGATTTAATCTGCTTGGAACAAGAAAATCTCTTGCTCCCTCAGGACTTGATGATGTCAAAATTGGTGTCTGATATTCCAAAAAACCAAGATTATTCATCTCATTTCTTATAAAGGAAATTACTTTTGATCTTAGAATAATATTTTCATGAATTTTTTTTCTTCTCAAATCCAAAAATCTATATTTTAGTCTAATCTCCTCTGAATATTCTTGATCACTAAATATTGGCATTGGGAGTTCTTTGCATGTGCCTAAAACATTAAAATTTTTAATAACAACTTCTACTTCACCTGTGTTTATTTCTTTATTAATTGTGTCATCTGACCTGTTAACAACTTCCCCATCAATTCTTATAACTGTTTCAAGTTGCATTTTTTCAAGAATTAAAAAGTTTTGATTTTCTTTGTCGATTATACATTGTGTAATTCCATAATTATCTCTCAAATCAACAAATAAAAGATTACCGTGATCTCTTTTTTTATTTATCCATCCCGATAGTAATACTTTTTTACCAACATCTTTTTTTCTTAGTTCATCACAATTATGACTTCTATAAATGTTCAATTATTCTCCTAAAAGTTGCTTAATTAAATTTATATTTATCGATTTTTTTTTTTTTAAACTCATTTCGTCGATCTTATATATAAAATCAAATATTTTACTATATGATCTATGAATTCTTTTAACTATGTAATTAACTAACTTTTTTTCTATTGTTATCTGTCGATCTGATAAATTCTTAATTAAAAGTGCAAAAATCAACTCATCATCAGGTTTTTGAATATCTTGGATCAAAAAATTTTTTGCTCTTGATTTTAAGTCATTTAGATTAAAATTTAACTCAGATACAGGTTTGTATGATGTAATAATAAGATATTTGTTATTTTGCTCTACTGTATTTATTAGTGTATAAATTAATTTTTCATTAATCTTATTTTTCAAATTTTCTAAGACTATATTTTGATGAATATCTAAACTTGACAAATTGTCATTATCAAATGTATCAGCATTAAAAATGACACCTTTAAACTTTTTTATAAAAATATTTATAAGATGACTTTTACCTGAAAAATTTTCTCCACATATATTTACAAGATTTTTTTCCCAATTTGGCCAACTTATTAAAAAATCGTGGACATGCTTATTACTTTTTGACACAAAAAAATCACTGTCTTTTAGATTTTTTTCGTAGGTAAATTTTATAATTTTTTGATCCATATGTCTTATGTTATCTAATTGACCAAATTTTATTTTGAGTATTGAAAATGTAGTTTCTTTCCTCCATTGTTTTTAAAAAAGTACTTGGCGTTCCATTAAAAATTACTTGATAATAAGTATAATCTTTATCAAATTTAGTTATAAAAAAATAATTTATTAAATCTAGGTTATTCAAATTTTTTTCAAAATCAGATAAAATTTCACTACTTTTATTGCTTATTTTAATATTTAATACAAGTTTTATTGAGGTATTAATTTGATTTATTTTTTTCCAATGATCTTCATAAACCAATTTTAATTCTTTAATTAATTTGTTAACTTGGTCTTTATTGTTTAAATCTTTTAAAGGAAAAAACTTATTTTTTATAACTACATTGTTGTTGTAAGTTATTCTTGACAAAACTCTTAATCCATCAATATCTTTAAAAATTAGTGATATAATTGAATCATTTAGATCATATTTTGAAATTACCTCTTTAAAATCATATTGTTCAATAATTTCATAATTTTTTTTTATTTGATTCAAGTCCTCAAGATCTTCTGTTGGTAATAAATATTCTATCAAATGTGTTTTTTCTGAATTTAAATTCCAATTTTTAAATACTTTATTTTTATCAAAAATTAAAAGATCTTTTTTGTTTTCATCTATAATAATTGGAATAAATAAAAATTTTTTTCTATTTGGTACTGAGGGAAAAATATTTCTTTTCTCCAGATATTTATAAATTTTTTTTTTGTTGAAAGATACCCCTAAATTTACATAGTATATTTCGTTTATAAACTTTTCCTCTTGGATAGAAAATGACTCAATCATTCCTTTAAGTTCATTTAATTTAATGTTATCAATTTTATTTCTATCATTTGAACTTACTATTAATGAAATTAGTTCAAAAAAAGCACGCTCAAATCCCTCATTTATTACCTGATTTTTGTCAAAGTTCATCTCAAATGGTCTTGATATATCTATGTTTTTTATGTCGAAGGATTTGGCATAAACCTTATCTGTGGAAAAAAAAAATATATTTAAAGATAGTAAAACAAAAAAAATATATAAGATTTTAAATATACTTTTTTTTATTTTAAATATCATAATAAAAACTAATGGGTAAAAATATATTAACATATAAAAAAAGTGGTGTTGACATTAATGCTGCTGATAAATTTGTTAAATTCATATCTAACATTTCTACAAGAAAAAAAGGCAAAAAAAAGTTGAATAACATTGGTGGTTTTGGCTCAATCACCAATATTCCTAAAAATTTAAAAAATCCCAAAATTGTAGCTTGTACTGATGGAGTTGGAACAAAAATCGAAATTGCAAATTTACTAAATAAATTTAATACTATAGGAATTGATCTCGTTGCTATGAGTGTAAATGATTTGATAGTTCAAGGTGCAAAACCTTTATTTTTTTTAGACTATATATCAATCAACAAAATTAATTTACCAAAATTAAAATCAATTTTAAGTGGAGTCATAAAAGGATGTAAAATTTCAAAGTGTAGTTTAGTTGGTGGAGAAACTGCTGAGATGCCAGGAACATATGCTAAGAATAAATTTGATATCGCAGGTTTTGCTGTAGGAATTGTTGAGGAAAAAAAAATACCTAACGGAAAAAAAATTAAAAAAAATGACTTAATTTTAGCAGTTCCATCTAGTGGATTACACTCGAATGGATATTCATTAGTAAGAAGATTGGTAAATATAAAAAAAATAAATATCAATAAAAATAAATTTCTAAAAAAACAATTGATTGAGCCAACTAAAATTTATGTCAAAGAAGTTTTAAATCTTATTGATAATAATTTGCTTAATGGATGTGCAAACATAACAGGTGGAGGAGTAGTTGATAACTTAAAAAGAATTTTGCCATACAATCTTTACGCTAAAATCAATTTATTTAAGATTAATCCTCTTAAAATATTTCATTGGTTAAAGAGTCATAACATAAGTGATGAGGAAATGTTAAAAACGTTTAATTGTGGTGTTGGTTTTTGTTTAATTATAAATCCAAAAAATTTAAGTAAAGTTAAAAAATTTTTTCCTAATAAATATAAACCTTATATAATAGGAAAAATATGCAGAGGGACAAAACAAATCGAATTAAATGGTAAAATCAACTGGGATTAAAAAGAGAACAGCGATTTTTATTTCAGGTAATGGAAGTAATATGAAAAATTTAATTCAATTTTCTAAAATAAAAAACTCCCCAATTACAGTTGATTTAGTTATATCCAGCAATAAAAAAAGTAATGCACTTCAGTATTTAAAAAAAAATGAAATTAATTTTAAAGTTTTTAAATTCAAACAAAAAAATAAAGATGAAAAAAAAATTTTGGACATTTTAAAAAAAAAAAAAACTCAATTGATTTGTCTAGCAGGATTTATGAAGATACTTTCAAGAAGTTTTATTAAGAAATTTAATGGTAAAATATTGAATATACATCCTTCACTATTACCTAAATATAAAGGATTAAACACCCATGAAAGAGCTATAATTAACAAAGAAAAATTTTCAGGTTGCACTGTTCATTTTGTTAACTCAAAATTAGATTCTGGTAAAATTATTATTCAAAAAAAAGTAATGATAAATAAAAAAGATGATGCAAAATCATTGTCGAAAAAAATCCTAAAACAGGAGCACTTAATATATCCAAAAGCTTTAAAAAAAATACTTTCTAAGTCTTAAAGAAGAAATCAATTTCAATTTTTGCATTCTCTGCACTATCTGAACCATGAACAGAATTTTTATCAATGGATATTCCAAATTTTTTTCTTATTGTACCCTCTGTGGCATCTTTTGGATTTGTTGATCCCATCAATTCTCTATTAGCTATAATAGCATTTTCTTTTTCGAGTATCATTACGACTATTGGTCCCGAGGATAGGTAAGTGCATAAATCATTATAAAATGGCTTTGTCTCATGAACCCGATAAAATTCCTCTGCCTCGTGTTTTTCTATTTGAATTTTTTTTTCTTGAACAATTGTAAAACCATTTGTTTGAAACATCTCTTTTATTTGACCGTCTAAATTTCTCTCAACTGCATCTGGCTTGATTATTGATAGTGTTTGTTCAATATTACTCATAATAATCTTCAATTAATTGATTTAACAATCTAACACCATAACCAGTTGCTCCACCAGAATTCAATGCACCCCCATATTTTGAAAAAGCCATTCCTGCAATATCTAAATGTGCCCAAGGAGTTTTATTTAAAATAAATCTTTGTAAAAATTGTGCTGCAGTTGTTGAGCCTGCCCCTCCAACATAATTTATGTTTTGCATATCAGCATTTTTAGAATTTATTAATTTATCAAAATTTTTATGAAGTGGCATTCTCCATAATTTTTCCTCAACTTTTTCACCTGCTTCAATTAATTCTTTTGATAGTTTGTCATTATTAGAAAAAAGACCTGCATATTCAGATCCTAAAGAAACTATTATTGCTCCAGTCAATGTAGCTAAATCTATCATGAATTTGGGTTTAAACTTTTTTTCAGTAAATGTAATTGCATCAGCTAAAACTAATCTTCCCTCTGCATCTGTATTTAAAATTTCTATTGTTTTTCCACTATATGATTTTACTATATCACCGGGTCTTTGAGCATTACCACTGACCATATTTTCCACAAGTCCTACCACACCCACTGCATTAATTCTTGCTTTTCTTAATGCAAGATTTTTCATTAATCCAACAACAGCTGCTGAACCAGCCATATCATATGTCATGTCCTCCATAAATTTAGCGGGTTTTAAAGAATATCCACCTGTATCAAAACAAACTCCTTTTCCAATAAAAGCTAAAGGTTTTGAATTATTTTTAACACCTTTCCATTCCATAGTAACGAGGTAAGAACCTCTTATACTTCCTTGACCAACACCTAACAAAGCATTCATACCTAGTTTTTTTAAATTTTTTTGATCATAAATACTTATTTTTAAACCATATTTCTTTAGTGACTTTATTCTTCTAGCGTATTCATCTGGGTGTAATATATTGCCAGGCTCTGAGACTAGATCTCTTGCATAAAAAGTTCCCTCTTCTAATGCTCTAAACTTTAATTGATCTTTAAGAGAAATATTATTTTTTTTTCCGATAATGTGTATATTAATTAACTTATTCTCTTTTTTTGTTTTGTATTTTGTAAAATCGTAAGATTTAAGCATCATTCCGTGAAGAAAATGTCCAATAAAATTTTTATTATTATTTACAACACTTTCAGAATTGATGAAATACTGAGATTTTTTTTCGTATTTAATAAGGTTATAAAACTCAGCACCTAAATTTTCAATATCATGATTTTTGATTTTTTTTTTAATTGAAACTAAAATTATCTTTTTTTTTGAATTAAGATCAAAAACTAATAACTTTTTTTTTAAATCATTTATTTTCAACAGGTCAGATATGTAAGAAAACTCTGAAATGGGAACATATTTCTTAATCGATTTTGTATTAAACTGATCATCAACAAATAAGACCAAATTTGAGGATATTTTTCCTGTAACGCCTTTTTTAAAGTTAATTTTTATTGACATTTTTTATATTTGTGTACCTTAGGTTGTATATTAATTGTAAACTATTAGTTGAAAATATATAATTACTATTTTGTAAGATTTCAATGATAAAAATATTGTTTAGAAAATTATTGATCGATTGTTTGGTCTTTTTCCTGATTACCCTCTTAAGCGCAAGTATTATTATCTGGGTATTTCAGGCAGTTAATTTTTTAGACATAATGATAGAAGATGGTCGAGATTATTTAGTCTATATTAATTATTCATTACTAAACTTTCCAAAAATAGTTAGCAAAGTTTTGCCTTTTGTATTTTTTTTCAGTTTTTTTTACGTAATTTCACGGTATGAACTAAATAACGAATTAATTATATTTTGGAACTTTGGTGTCAATAAAATCCAACTCATAAATTTTTTATTAATTTTTTCAATTTTTTTAACTCTCACACAAATAACGTTATCAGCCTTCATAGTTCCTGGAGCGCAAGACAAAGCGAGATCTTTTTTAAGAACATCTTCTGTTAATTTTTTTGAGAGTTTTGTTAAACAAAAAAAATTTAATGATACAATAAAAAATATTACAATCTACAATGACGGTAAAGATAAAGATGGAAATTTAATAAATATATATTTAAAAAAAGAGGAAAATATAGATAATTTTCAAATTACATATGCAAAAAGAGGAAAATTTGTTAATAAAAAGAGTACTCCAATATTAGTTTTATATGAAGGAGAGACAATAAATTTTGTCAACAATAAAATTACAAATTTTAGATTTTCTAAATCAGATTTTAATTTAAAAAATTTACAAACTAACACTACAACTTATATAAAAACCCAAGAAGTATCTACCTCAAAATTGGTCAGATGTTATCTAAGGCTAAATAATTTAAATTTTTTTAATATAGATACAAAAAATGTTATAATTGAGAATTGTCTTCCATCAAATCTAAATAATATTATAAAAGAGCTGTACAAAAGATTAATTGTACCTTTTTATATACCATCTTTAATGTTAGCAATTTCATTCCTTATACTTAAATCGAAAGAAAATATAAATTATTTCAATTATAGAATTTTTATTTTTTTATTTGGATTATCAATAATCATTTCTGCAGAAATGAGTTTAAGATTTATAAAAGATAATGTTTTAGAAAACATCAAAATTTTTATAATTCCTATAATTATAGTAACTGTAATATATTCAATAATTTATTTAAATTTAAATTCACTTAGGGTAAAAAAATGAAAACCTATATTAAATTTTTAAGTATAACCTATCTAAATTCTTTTTTTTATGTTTTGCTAATAATGTTTAGTTTAATTTTCATACTTAACTTATTAAGTGAGTTAGATTTTTTTAAAGATATTAATGTTGATAGCTATTTTCCAGTATATTTATCTCTTCTTAACTCACCTACTTTTATATTCGAAATGTTTCCTTTTATTTTTCTTATTTCCACTCAACTTTTTTTTATTACATTGTTCAATAATAACCAATTCAGTATTTTTAAATACTCTGGTCTAAAAAACTCAAAAATTTTATTCATAATTAGTTTATTGAGTTTTATTTTAGGTATATTAATAATAACATTATTTTATAGTTTTTCCTCAAGTTTAAAAAATTTTTATTTAGATCTTAAAACAAATTATACCTCGGACGGTAAATATCTTGCAGTTATTACTAAAAATGGGCTATGGATTAAAGACGTTATTGATGACAGAATTTTAATAATTAACTCTGTGAAAATTGATCAAAATTATTTGATAGATGCTTATATCTCTGAATTTAATAAAGATTTTGAAATTAAAAGAAATATTGTAAGCCCAAAAATTGATATATCTGATAAGAATTGGATCATATATGAAGCAAAAATTTTTGATAAAAATACAAAACAAAAACTTGAAATTTTAAATATGTCTACGAATTTCGACTATTTAATTATCCAAAATCTTTTCTCCAACTTATCTTCACTATCAATTTTAGAGCTTTTTGAATTAAGAAAAAATTACAAATCTTTAAATTATTCCTTGATAGAAATTGATATTCAGCTTTTAAAACTTATATCTTTTCCTATTTATTTGACGCTTATGACTATATTTTCAAGCATTATTATGGTGGGTACAAAAGAAATAAAAAGTTCAATTATTAAAATCTCAATTGGTTTGTTCTTTTCTGTGGTAATATATTACTTGTTTAATTTTTTTAATGTTCTCGGAAAAACAGAAAAAATTAATTTATTTATTTCAGTTCTACTGCCTATAATATTTTTAGTGGCTTTAAACTCTTTGATGATTAGAAAGTTTAATGAAAAATAAAAATTTATTATCACTGATATCCATCCTTCTAATTTTTTTTTCAATAGGACTATCTAATGCACAAGATCAATTTAGGTTTAATGTTTCTGAAATAGAAATTTTAGAAAATGGAAATAAAATTATTGGCTCAAAGAGAGGTGAAATCTCTACCGGAGATGGTATTTTAATTGAAGCTGATAATTTTATATACAATAAAATAGAAAATGTACTAAATGCTAATGGCAAAGTTATAATAAAAGATATTATTAATAACAATAATATATATTCAAATAATATTACATATGAAAAGAATAATGAAAAAATATTTAGCAAAGGTGAAACTAAAAGTGAAATTTCCTCTAGATTTATTTTAAATTCAATAGACGTTGTTTTTTTTAGGGATAAAAAGATCCTTAGTTCGAACAAAAATACCTCGATATTTGATAATGGTGAGCAAACTTATCTTGAATTAAAAAGATTTAGTTTTTCTATTGAAGACGAATTATTAAAAGGTGAAAATGTTTTAGTTAACTTAGATTACAACTTACCGCAAAATGACAAATTATTTTTTGAAAGTGGAATTTTTGATTTTAAAAAAAAAAGTTTTGTTGCAAAGGACGTAAAAATTAATTTAAAAAAAGATATATTCGATAATTTAAAAAATGACCCTAGACTAAAAGGTGTATCAGCTCAAAGTAAAAATAATATTACAACAATTAAAAAAGGAGTTTTTACAAGTTGTAATGACGACACCGATTGTCCTCCTTGGGTTGTTACTGCTGATAAAATTACGCACGATAAAAATAAAAAACAACTTATTTATGATGATGCTATAATAAAAATTTATAATATTCCTGTAATGTATTTTCCAAAATTTTTTCACCCAGATCCTACCGTGAAAAGACAATCAGGTTTATTAAAACCAAGCTTAAATAATTCAAATGTTTTAGGATCATCTTTAAATTTACCCTATTATCATGTAATTTCTCAAAATAAAGATTTTACATTTAGACCCACCATATTTGATAGTGATATTAAAATGTTTCAGAACGAGTTTAGAGTAAAAAATAAGAACTCATCTGCGATAGTTGACTTTGCTTATATCGATGGATATAAATCATCACTTTCAAATAAAAAGAATAGCCTAAGTCATATATTTACAAAATTTGATGCAAACCTTGCATGGGAAAATTTTAATCAGAGTGACTTAATTGTATCTCTTAAAAAGGTTTCAAATGACACATATTTAAAAATCTTTGATGGGAATATATTTAAGAATAAAACAACTCCCAAGGACTATGATGTAATAAATTCTGAGGCAAAATTGATATTAAATGATGATAATTTTAATTTTATAACGGGATTTCAATCATTTGAAGATTTGAATTTGCCAAGTTCAGACAGGTATCAGTTTATATTACCTTACTATAATTTTGATAGACAATTGTTTAGTAATTACGAAAAAGGATCAATTAATTTCAGTTCTAGCGGGAGTAATGATTTAAACAATACTAATAATTTAAGGACAAAAATAATAAATGATCTAAATTATCAAAGTTCAGATATCATCAGTGGCTATGGTTTTAAAAATGAATATAACCTCTACTTAAAAAATCTTAATACCATAGGGAAGAATGATAGCGTGTATAAATCTAGCCCACAAGTCGAGATTATGAGTATTTTAGAACTCAATACGAGTTTACCAATGATAAGTCAAACAAAGAACAGTATAAATTATTTTACACCGAAAGCGTCAATTAGATTTAACCCAGGTGATATGAAAGATTACAACTCAAGTGATAGATCAATAAATGTTGATGGTATTTTCGATATAAATAGACTTGCGATAGATGACTCTTTCGAAGAGGGTAAATCATTAACTTTAGGTTTAGAATATAAAAAAACGGAATTAAATGATATCAATCAGTTCTTTGAGGCAAAAATTGCAACTGTCTATAGAAATAAAAATGAAAAATTCATACCTAATTCAAGCGTTATAAACAGTAAAGAATCAAATATTTTTGGATCAGTATCAAACAATCTCTCAAAATTCATAAATATCTCTTATGATTTTATCTTAGATAATGATTTTAACACTTTAAAATATAATTCTTTGAACACATCTATTGACTATAAAAATTTGAAAACTTCATTTAATTTTATAGAGGAAAATGGAGTGATCGGTGACACAAATACAATTGAGAATAAAACGTCAGTAAAACTTAACGACGAAAATTACTTAATATTTAATACAAGACGAAATAGGAAAATTAATTTAACTGAATATTATAATTTAATTTATGAATACAAAAATGACTGTTTAATAGCAGGTATTAAATATAACAAATCATACTATGAAGATAGAGATTTAAAACCCTCAGAAAATTTGTTATTTAGCATAACCTTAACTCCGTTGACAAGTTTTGAACAAAAAATTGATCAGTGATAAAAGTCTTTTTATGAAAATTATAGTATTTTTTGTAATATTTTTTTTTTCAATAATAATAAAAATTCCAG
Organism: uncultured Pelagibacteraceae bacterium; assembly: GCA_902597575.1. Taxonomy (GTDB): domain Bacteria; phylum Pseudomonadota; class Alphaproteobacteria; order Pelagibacterales; family Pelagibacteraceae; genus Pelagibacter. The sequence continues at coordinate 21,672 of CACJYF010000003.1, forward strand.
CATCGACTGATGAAAATAGAATACTTTTAAAAGTTAATAATGAACTTATAACTACAATAGATGTTTTAAATGAAATCAATTATCTAAAGTCAATTAATAGAAATATTAATAATCTGGAAAATCAAAAAATTATTGAGATCGCCAGAAATTCATTAATTAAAGATAGAATTAAGAAAATTACTCTTTTATCAATTGTAGAAAAAATTGAAATAAACGATGATGATTTTAATAGAATTTTGATTTCAAATTATTCAAATACTGGACTTACAAAAATTGAGGAAATATATGAGCATCTTAAAAAATACGATGTAAAGCCAAACTTCGTAAGAAATAAAATGACTATTAATGCTATATGGAGCCAACTTATATATGAAAAATACTCAAAGAACATCAAGATCGACAAAAATGTATTAAAACAAGATATTGAAAAAAATGAAAATCAAACTGAATATCTTCTTTCTGAAATAGTATTTGAATTGGAAGAGGAGCAAACAATTAATGAAAAATTTAACATTATTAAGAAAGCTATACAGGAAAATGGTTTTGAAAATACTGCTTTAATTTATAGTATTTCTAGGACCTCAACTTCTGGGGGAGATATTGGTTGGGTTAGCGAGACTTCTATTGATAAAAAAATTTTAAAAGAAATTACAAAAATTAATGTTAATGATCTTACAAAACCTTTGGTAATTCCTGGTGGCTATCTAATCCTTAAATTAAAAGAAAAAAAAATCACAAAAAAGATTATCAATTTTGAAGATGAGTTAAAAAGAATTATTGAGATTAAAACTAATGAACAACTGAATCAATTTTCAAATATCTTTTTAAACAAAATAAAAAAAGACATCATTATTAATGAATTATAAACCTATAATATTAGTTGCGGGAGAGCCAAACAGTATTTTTTTTGAAATTTTATTTAAAGTGCTTAAGACTAAAAAGATTAAAAGTCCTTTAGTTTTAATAGCATCGTATAAAATTCTTTCTCTTCAAATGAAAAAATTAAATTTTAAAAAAAAAGTAAATCATTTAAATTTAAGAAATATTGACTATTACAAGCTGAACAATAATTCAATTAATCTTATTAATGTTAACTATAATCAAAAAAAAGCTTTTGAAAAAATTAGTGATAAATCTAATATCTATATAAAAAAATGTTTTGAAACGGCTATTGTTTTAATTAAATCAAACTTTTCTAATAAATTGATAAATGGCCCAATTTCCAAAAAAAATTTTTTAAAAAATAAATTTTTAGGTATCACAGAATTTCTAGCTAAAAAATTTAAAAAAGAAAAGATCGCAATGTTGATATATAACAGAAGACTATCAGTTAGTCCTGTTACAACGCATTTGCCATTAAAAAGTGTCCCCAAAAAAATTAATAAAAAATCTATAACTGAAAAAGTTTTGTTAATTGATGATTTTTATAAAACATTTATTGGCTTTAAACCCAAAATAGCAGTTACTGGTCTCAACCCACATTGTGAAAGTATTAGTAATATTAATGAAGATGAAAAAATTATTAAACCTACGATTCAAAATTTAATTAAACGAAATTTTAAGGTATCTGGACCATATGCTGCTGACACAGTTTTTTTAAAAAAAAATAGAAAAAAATTTGATGTAATTCTAGGTATGTATCATGATCAAGTTTTAACACCAATTAAAACTCTTTTTGAGTATGATGCTATCAATATTACTTTGGGTTTACCTTTTTTAAGAGTTTCACCTGATCATGGACCTAATGAAAAAATGATAGGTAAAAATTTATCTAATTCTTTGAGTTTGTATAAAGCTATTTCTTTTCTTGAGAGAATAAAGTGATAAAAGCAAAAAAGAGTTTGGGTCAAAATTTTTTGATAGATGATAAGATCTTAGAAAAAATTGTTGATGTAATAGATATAAAAGACAAGACCATTCTTGAAATTGGTCCTGGAACTGGAAATTTAACATCATTTATATTAAAAAAAAAACCAAAAAAATTTTTCGTTGTTGAAAAAGATGAAAGACTTATCTCAAGTCTAAAAAAAAAATTTTTAAATCAAATAGAAATAATTAATGATGATATACTTAAGATAAATGAAAAAAAATTTTCTAAAGATAAATTAATTGTTTATGGGAATTTACCCTATAATATCTCTACTCAAATACTATGTAAATGGATAATAAACTTGGATGATAATAATTTTTGGTTTCAAAACTTAATATTAATGTTTCAAAAGGAAGTTGCTGAAAGAATTATAGCAAATGTTAACACATCAAATTATGGAAGATTATCAATATTGGCAAAATGGAAATTAGATATTAAAAGAATTTGTGATATCAATCCATCTTCATTTTCCCCTAAACCAAAAATAGAAAGTTCTTTATTATTTTTTACACCTAAAAAAAAATTTTTTAAAATTAATAAGCCAAAAAATATTGAGTTGATAACAAGACTTTTCTTCAACCATAGACGAAAAATGATTAAAAAACCCTTTAATCAGTTATTTAAAGGGAATACAGAAATTCAAAAAAAATTAATGCTTAATTTAAATTTAAGGCCACAAAATTTAGATTTTGCTACTTATTACAACTTGGCTAAAGAATATGAGAATCTAAGAAGTTAATTTTTCAACATGTTTTCTAATAAAATCTTTGTCATAATCTTTTGAACCATTATTCAATTCTGCATCAATCAGTTTAAGAATTTTGGAAAAACAATTGTTTAATGAGTCGTTTATTACTACATAATCATAATTAATCCAATGCAAAACATCGTGATTAAATTGGGTCATTCTTTTTTCAACCATAGACTTGTCACCCATATGTCGATTTGATAATCTCTGAAATAAAACTTCTTTACTTGGTGGTAAAATAAAAAAAGTTATAAGTTTATAATCTAGTTTTTTATTTTTTATTTGATCAGCACCTTGCCAATCAATATCAAACAAAACATGTTTTCCTTTGTCTAACCTTTCTATTACTGGCGTTCGGGTTGTTCCATAAAGATTATTAAAAACTTTAGCATATTCAAGGAATTCCTCGTTTCGTATTAATCTTTTAAATTCATTTTCATTTACAAAGTAATAGTCTTTATCTTGTATTTCATTTTGTCTAGGTTCTCTTGTTGTGTGTGATATCGAAACTTCAAAATCAGAATTTTGAGATAATAATCCAACCAACGTAGTTTTCCCTGCTCCGGATGGAGAGGAAAGAATTATCATTACCCCATCTTTATTTGTGGGCATTAATTGTTAGTTAGCTTTTCCTTCTATAAATTTAACAGCATCTCCAACTGTTAAAATTTTTTCAGCTTCACTATCAGAAATTTCTGAACCAAACTCTTCTTCGAAAGCCATTACTAACTCTACAGTGTCTAGACTATCTGCGCCTAAATCATCAATAAAACTTGACTCCTCTGTTACTTTAGCTTCATCAATACCTAAGTGATCTGCAACTATTTTTTTAACTTTACTTGAAACATCTTCTGACATTTTGATCCTTATTGTTATAAATTCTTATTAGTTTAAAAACCTGTTTTGTCAAGCCATATACATGCCCCCATTAACATGCAAGGTTTCTCCATTTATATAACTTGAGTGACTAGAACATAAAAAAAGTACAGCATTTGCAATATCATCTGGCTCTCCTAGTCGGGCAGAAGGAATTTTTGATATTATAGCCTCTTTAAATTTATCGTCTAATTTATCCGTCATAGCTGTTTTAATAAAACCAGGTGAAATACAATTTATATTTATATTTTTCTTAGCATATTCTATTGCCAAACTCTTAGACATTGCAATTATACCTGCTTTAGAAGCTGTGTAATTGGCCTGTCCTAAATTACCTGTGTGTCCAACGACTGAGGTAATATTAACAATTTTTCCAGATTTATTTTTAAGCATTTTTTTAATTGCTGATTTGCTCATCAAAAAGGTTGATGTTAAGTTAATATCAATAACTTTTTTCCATTCATCAAGGCTCATCCTTATTGCTAAATTGTCTTGTGTAATGCCTGCATTATTAACAATGCAATCTAAGCTACCACCAAGTTCTTTAGTTGCGTTTTCAACAAACTCCTCAATTTTATCGCTTTGAGAAATATCAAACTTTAATATTTTAATATTTTCATATTTACTTTTTAGTTCCTCAAGTTTTTCTATTCTTGTACCTGAGGCTAAAATATTTGCTCCTGATTGATTTAATTTTTCAACTATTGAATTCCCTATCCCACCTGAAGCGCCAGTAACAATAATATTTTTACCTATTAAATCAGTCATATTTCAAGACCTTCAATATCGCTTTGAGAATTAATTGTATCAATTTTAACATTTCTATTAATTCTTTTTACCAAACCTGACAAAACTTTCCCAGGTCCAATTTCTATAAAATGGTCTACATCATTTTCTATCATATTAATCACGCTTTCTCTCCATCTAACTCTATTCTCTATTTGGTTAATTAAGAGATTTTTAAGCTCATTTGGGTCTTTAATCTCATTGGCAGTAACGTTAGAAATTAATTTATTTTGCCCATTTTTAAAATCAAGTTTATTTAACTCCTCTTTCATAATTTTTGTGGCATTATTCATTAGTTCGCAGTGAAAGGGTGCACTTACAGGAAGTTTAATATTTTTAATTGAACTAGCCTTAAAAATTTGAATTAATTGTTCTAAGTCTTTATTTTTTCCACTCAAAACAATTTGTCCTTCAGAATTATCATTTGCAATTTGCGCTTTTAAATTTTCTTTATTTTCCATTAAAATTCTTTCAATCTCATCAATAGTTGAGCCCAATACCGCAACCATCCCTCCCTGTCCTTTAGGTATAGAGTTTTGCATAGCATCCCCTCTAATTCTCAATATTTTTAAAGTATCTGAAAAATCCAGATATCCTGCACATGATAATGCCGAATATTCTCCTAAAGAGTGTCCAGCAAAGTATTTTGCTTTATTTAAATCTAAGTTGAATTCATTTTTTGCTAAATTAAATATTGAATAACTAATTAAAAATATTGCTGGCTGTGTATTTACTGTTAAATCTAATTCTTCTTTTGGCCCTTCCAGGATAAGCTTAGAAATAGAAAAATTTAATGTGTCATCTGCCTGTTTAAAAAGGTCTTTTACTATATTAAATTTATCATAGAGCTCTTTTCCCATTCCAACTAATTGAGACCCTTGACCTGGAAAAATTACTGAAAACATAAAAAAAACCTATTTTTCAAACTTTTTAACTATTGTAATTAAAGATTTATAATAGTATATCCTCATTTTTTTTATAATTTTAATGAATTTATACGAACATACAATTATAGCAAGACAAGACGCATCACAAAGCGATATTAAACAATTAATAGAAAAATATTCTAAAATTATTAGTAAAAATGAAGGAGAAATAATTAAAACTGAAAACTGGGGATTATTAAATCTTTCATATTTAATAAAAAAAAATAAAAAAGGTAGCTATATACATTTCAAAATTAAATGTGACGGTAAAGTTATTAATGAATTGGAAAAAAATGAGTCAATAGATAAGAAACTTTTGAGATACTTAACTGTCAGGGTTAAAAAATTTGATTTAAAAAATGATTACTTTAACAAAAAAGAGGTTTCAGAAAAATAAACAAATAACTAATTAGATATGCCAAAAAAGAAATTAGGAAATAGAAAAAACAAACAGAGCAATTTTGCTAAACTAAGTATATTTCAACCAAATAAATATAAATTTAAAAAAAGTTGTCCACTTTCTATTAAAGGTGCTCCAACAATTGATTACAAAAATATAAAGCTGTTAAAAAAATATACTTCGGAAAATGGTAAGATACTTCCATCACGTATCACTAATGTTAGTCAAAAAAAACAAAGGGAACTATCATTATCAATCAAAAGAGCTAGAAATTTAGCCCTAATTTAATATGAAAATAATCTTATTAGAAAATTTAAAAAGAGTTGGTGCTATTGGTGAAGTTATAGATGTAAAAAAAGGTTATGCTAGAAATTTTTTAATTGCAAATAAAAAGGCTTTATACGCATCCAAAGAAAATATTACCAAAGTAGAAAAGATAAAGACTGAACTATCGAAAAAAGATAACGAAAAAAAACAGGATGCTAAAAAAATTTTAGAAAGAATTAATAGAAAAGAGTATAAAATTGAAAAATTATGTACTGAAAATAATGAGTTATATGGTTCTGTGAAGCCTACAGAAATTTCAAAATTAATTAAAGAAATAGACAATCAAGAAATTAAACCTTCTATGATACAGCCAATTAAAGACATTAAATCAATTGGTAAATTTAAGGTAAAAATTAGCTTACACTCAGAAGTTGATGCAGAGATAATTATTAATGTGGCATCATCAGAAACTATTCGATAATTATACAATTTTTTCCCCAGCAAATTAAAAAAAATAAAATATTATTATTTTTGCTATATTTGTTTAATGGAAAAAAGTTTAAGTATTATAAAAAACAATTTTAAAGAATTACCAAACAATATTGAGGCGGAGCAATCTGTAATTGGATCAATTCTAGTCTCTAATGAAATTTTCGACGATATTAATACAATTTTATCTAGCACAAATTTTTATGATCCAATGCATCAAAAGATTTTCAGTGCAATAGAAAATTTGATTTATAAAGGAATGTTAGCAAATCCAATAACACTTAAAAATTTCTTTGAAACTGATAAAGATGATATTTATATACCAGAATATCTTGTAAAAATTACTAAATTTTCAACTTCCACAAGACAAGCTACAGAATACTCAAAAATAATTTATGACATGTTTGTAAGAAGAGAATTAATTAAAATCTCAGAACAAACTATTGATACAGCAAAAATTAATGATCTAAACACAAGTGGTCAAAACATAATCGAAAATTCTGAAAGATTATTATTTGATTTAGCTGAGAAAGGATCTTTTAATTCATCATTAATAAAATTTGATGAGGCTATGAAAAAAACTATTGATATGGCATCTGCTGCATATAAAAATGAAGAAGGAATTGTTGGTGTCCCAACGGGACTCAGAGACCTGGATGATAGACTTGGAGGTCTACATCAATCTGATTTGATAATTATAGCGGGTAGACCATCAATGGGTAAGACCGCTTTGGCAACAAACATAGCATTTAATGCAGCACAGAAACTACAAGAAAGTCAAATTAAGTCATCAGTTGCTTTTTTTTCTTTAGAAATGTCATCAGAACAATTATCTACAAGAATATTAGCTGAACAATCTAGAATAAAATCAAATGATATAAGACGCGGGAGAATTTCTGATGAACAATTTGATAAATTTATTGAGACCTCAAAAAATATTACTGAAATTCCCTTATATATTGACGAAACTCCTGCAATAAGTATTGCAGCAATGAGTAACAAAGCTAGAAGAATAAAAAGGTTGTTTGGTTTAGATTTGATTGTAGTTGATTACATTCAATTAATGAAAGGGTCAATTAATAATAAAGACGGCAGAGTTCAAGAAATTTCAGAGATAACGCAAGGTTTAAAAGCTATAGCTAAAGAGCTTTCAGTGCCAGTTGTTGCTTTATCACAACTTTCTAGAGCAGTAGAGCAAAGAGATTTAAAAAAACCTCAATTAGCTGATTTAAGAGAATCTGGCTCAATTGAGCAAGATGCAGATGTGGTTATGTTTGTTTATAGGGAAGCGTATTATTTAGAAAGACAAGAACCAAGGCCTGCAACTGTAGAACACGCTGAGTGGCAGGCGAAAATGAATGAGGTATCAAATTTAGCAGAAATAATTATTGGCAAACAGAGACATGGTCCAACTGGAAATGTAATGCTTGAGTTTGAGGCCATGTTTACTAAATTTAAAGATACTCAAAATACTTAAATTAAAATATAAATAGGGTAAATGTTCACCCATTTTTATCAAAATTTTGTACTTAAAAATCCTAAGCTTATAATTGCTCTTTTGTTTATATTGTTAATAAGTTTTGGATATCACTCAAAAAACTTTAGGCTAGATGCCTCATCTGACACTCTATTAATAGATGGTGATCCCGACCTTAAATATCTTCAAGAAGTAAATGAACGTTACGGATCAAAAGAATTTTTAGTTTTAACTTATACACCAAACGAAGGTATGATTACTGATACCTCAATAAATAATCTCTTAAGTTTAAAGTATAAAATTCAAAGTTTAGAGTGGGTAGATAGTGTGGTTACTTTGCTAGATATTCCCTTATTAAATAATTCAGAGGCTCCATTACAGGAAAGATTGGAAAATTTTAAAACTCTTAAAGATGAAGATGTAAATAAAGATAGAGGTTTTAAAGAAATAATTAATAGTCCAATTTTTAGAAACTTCGTTATTAGTGAAGATGGTAAAACTAGTGGAATAATTGTTTATTTAAAAAAAAATAGGCCTTTAGATAATATTAAGAATAAATCAAAAGAGGAAATTGAAATTTATAAAGACCAAATAAAAAAACAAAATCATAAAAATATTATTGAAATAAGAGATGTAATTAAAAGTTATGAAAATATAGGCAAGATTCACTTGGGCGGTATACCTATGATTGCAGATGATATGATGACATTTATTAAAAGTGATATAGTTGTTTTTGGATTAGGTGTTCTTTTATTTATAATTGCAACACTATGGTATATCTTTAGAAAATTAATTTGGATATTGGTTCCAATAAGCAGCTGCTTTTTCTCAGTAATAATAATGACAGGTTTGCTCGGCTTGCTAGGATGGAAAGTAACAGTAATCTCCTCAAATTTTATTGCACTAATGTTAATTTTAACAATGGCAATGAATATTCATATGAGCACACGTTTTTTACAACTAAAAGAAAATTTTCCAGATAAAAATATTTTAGATCTTTTGATTTTAACTACTGAGAAAATGTTTTGGCCAATTTTATATACTGTAATGACCACAATTATCGCCTTCTTGTCTTTAATTTTTAGTGAAATAAAACCCATAATAGATTTCGGTTGGATGATGACAATGGGTTTAGTGATCTCATTCATTATTACATTTACGTTACTACCGACCCTTATTAATTTTGTTCCAAAAAAAAACGTTTCACTAATTAAATACGAAAAATCTAAAATTACATCTTTCTTTTCAAAACTTTCGCAAGAATATCAAAAGTCAATTTTTATACTAACTGGAATTGTTATTTTATTCAGCATTATTGGCATCAGTCGTCTTGAAGTTGAAAATAGTTTTATAAACTATTTCAGTAAAAAGACTGAAATTTATAAAGGTATGAAACTCATTGATGAAAAGTTAGGTGGTACCACACCGCTAGAAGTAATTCTGAAATTCCCAGAAAATAAAACTGAGACTGACGATGATGAATTCGAGGATTGGGAAAATGAAAATAATGAGGAGGATGAAAAAAAATATTGGTTCACAAAAAACAAAATTGATAAAATTGCATCAGTTCATAATTATTTAGATAGCCTACCAGAAATCGGTAAGGTTTTATCTTTTTCTTCAATTATTGATGTTGCAACTTTGCTTAATAATAATAAACCATTAGGAACTTTAGAAATGGGAGTTCTTTATTCAAAAATTCCTGACAATATTAGGACTGAAATTGTTGATCCCTATATTTCTATAAAAGATAATGAGGCCAGGATAAATCTTAGAATTATAGATTCTAAAAAAGACTTAAGAAGAAATGATTTAATAAACAAAATAAATGATGACTTACAAAATAAATTAGGGCTTGAAAAAAAAGAGTTTAAACTTGCTGGAGTTTTAATTTTATTTAATAATTTACTTCAAAGTCTATTCAAATCACAAATTTTGACCCTCGGATTTGTTATGATAGGCATTTTTATGATGTTTCTAATTCTTTTTAAAAACATAAAACTCTCACTGATTGGTGTGGTTCCAAATTTTATAGCAGCCTTTTTTATCTTGGGAATTATTGGCCTACTTGGTATTCCTTTAGATATGATGACAATTACAATAGCAGCTATAACTATAGGAATAGCTGTTGATAATAGTATTCATTATATTTATCGTTTTAAAGAAGAATACAACAATCTGAATGACTATAACGAAACAGTCAAAGTCTGTCATTCAACAGTTGGTAAGGCAATCTTAAATACATCTATCACCATTGTTTTTGGTTTTTCGATCTTAATTTTATCTAATTTTATTCCTACTATTTATTTTGGTATTTTTACAGGAATTGCGATGTTACTTGCGATGATATCTGTTTTGACTCTTTTACCATCCTTAATCTTATTGATTAAACCTTTTGAAAAATAAAATTTAAAATGGAAATTTTAAAAGAGTTTTATAATTCAATGTCATTTTTAGATTTAGTTTACTTAATAATAACAATATTATCTCTAATCAAATGCTATATAAAAGGTTTCGTATTAAGTGTGCTGGCTATGGCAAAATGGTTATTAGCATACATCTTAACTTTAATTATTTTTCCAAGAATTAAACCTTATGTTAAAGATATTATAGATAATGAATATATTTTAGATATTGCTCTAGGTATAAGTATTTTTATAATATTAATATTCTTCATCTTATTGATTAATAAAGGGATTAGTAAAGCTGTTAAATATACGGGGCTTGGAAATTTAGACACAATATTTGGCTTTTTTTTTGGATTCGTAAGATCTTACATAATCGCTGTTTGTATATTTTCTGCAGTACATATTGTTTATAATCATGATAAATGGCCCATAAATCATAATAAATCATACATCTTTCCATATTTGAAAAAAGGTAGTAATTATTTATTAAAAGAACTTCCGGATGAAAAAACTTATCAAGACTCTAAAGAAAAAATTAAAGAACTTTAATCCAAAACTTAGAGAGGAATGTGGAGTTTTTGGTATAAGTGATAGCAAAGATGCTGCAGCTCTAACTGCTTTAGGTTTGCATGCACTACAACATAGAGGTCAAGAAGGTTGTGGAATAGTAACATTTGATGGATCACATTATTTTTCAGAAAAAAGATTTGGTTTAGTGGGAGATAACTTTAATAAAGAAAAGGTATTAAATAGATTAAGAGGAAATTATGCAATCGGGCATAATAGATATAGTACCACTGGTGAAAATACTTTAAGAAATATACAGCCTTTTTTTGCTGATACTAATGCAGGTGGTATTGGTGTTGCTCATAACGGTAATCTTACAAACTCAATTTCATTAAGAAAAAAATTAGTCGATGAGGGTGCTATTTTTTATACAACCTCAGACACCGAAACTATTGTTCAATTAATAGCTAGGTCAAAGAGAAAAAAAACTATCGATAAAATTGTAGATGCGATATTTCAAATCCAAGGAGGCTACGCTTTAGTCATGTTGACCCAAACCTCATTGATAGGTGTGAGGGATCCTTATGGAATAAGGCCACTAATAATTGGTAAACTGAATAATAGTTATGTACTTTCATCAGAGACTTGCGCTCTTGATATAATTGGTGCAAAATTTGTAAGAGAAGTTGACAATGGAGAAATCGTTTTTATAGAAGATAATAAGATTCAAAGTATTAAACCTTTTCCTCCTAGAAAAATAAGACCATGTGTTTTTGAATATATTTACTTTTCAAGACCTGATAGTATTTTAAATGGCAAGAGTGCTTACGAATATCGAAAAAATCTTGGTAAAGAGTTAGCCAAAGAAAGCAGTTTAAAAGCAGATATAGTTGTTCCAGTACCAGATTCTGGTAATGCCGCAGCTCTAGGTTTTGCCCAGTATCTTGATATTAACTTTGAGTTAGGACTCACAAGAAATCATTATGTTGGTAGAACTTTCATAGAACCAATTCAAAAGATAAGAAGTTTAGGGGTAAAATTAAAATTAAATGCGAACCAATCCACTATTAAAAATAAAAAGATAATTCTCGTAGATGACTCTTTAGTCAGAGGAACCACTTCTCATAAGATAATAAAAATGCTCTATGACGCGGGTGCAAAAGAAGTTCATATGAAAATTGCTTGTCCTGAAATAAAGTTTCCAGATTTTTATGGAGTCGATACACCTACAAAGAAAGAATTACTCGCAGCAAACAAAACTAATGATGAAATTTGTAAATATATTGGTGCTAAAACCTTAACTTTTTTATCAATTGATGGACTATATAGAGCTATAGGTTTTGATAAGAGGAATGATAGTTATCCTCAATTGACAGACCATTATTTTACTGGTGATTATCCAGTTAAACCAGTTGATGAACTTGGCGATAATAAGATTACACAACTTTCATTGCTAAGTTCTGCATCGAATAATTAATTTATGAAAAAGGTTAGCTTTACAGAAATGAAAAATGGGACAAAAGATGATTATCTTTTTTTAGATAGACATGAAAAAAATTTTGCTAGTAAAACAGCGGATAGAATATTAAAGTTTATGTCTGGTTTAACCAAAACACTAGAAGGTTACCAAATTTCAAGGTTGGAACATTCTCTTCAAAGCGCAACTAGAGCACATAAGAATGGGGAGAGTGAAGAAATGGTTGTAGCTGCTTTATTACATGACATAGGAGATGAACTTGCTCCAATGAATCACTCTGAATATGCTGCTGCAATATTGAAACCATATGTATCAGAGAGAACACATTGGATAGTTGAAAAACATGGAGAATTCCAAATGTTTTATTATGCTCATCATTTAGGTGGAGATAAAAATAAAAGAGATAAATACAAGGGACATAAATACTACCAAGCAACTATAGACTTTTGTGAGAAATACGATCAAAATTCATTTGACCCCAATTATAAATCTCTTCCACTTGATTTTTTTAAACCAATGGTTAAGAAAATTTTTTCGAGAAAACCATATTCATTAATTTAAAATAAAATATTAATTGAAACTTACATGATTAATACAAAAGATGAAATAATTAAGTATTTTAAATCAGGTTTTAAAGAATCCAAAAATTTTAAAATTGGAATTGAACATGAAAAATTTTTATTTGATGATAAAAGTAATAAAAGATTAGATTATCTAAAAATAAAAAAAATGTTTTCAGCTCTTATTGAATTTGGCTGGAACCCAATTGTTGAACAAGATAACATTATAGGTCTTAATAAAGGCGGAAAAAATATCACTTTAGAACCAGGCAATCAAATAGAGCTATCTGGTGATAAGCTTAATAACATTCATGAGGGTTGTGCGGAGTCACAGGATTACTTGTTTGAACTAAGACAAGTTACAAAAAAACTTGGAATTAATATTGTCAGTGCTGGGTTCGATCCGATCTCGAAACTTAATGAAATACCAAATAATCCAAAGCAAAGGTATAAATTGATGACCAAGGATATGCCTTTGGGAGGTAGCTTAAGTTTGGATATGATGTATAGAACCTGTGGCACTCAGATAAATTTAGACTACAGTTCAGAGGAAGATTTTATAAAAAAATTTAAAATTGTTAATTCAGTAGTCCCAATTTCAATAGCATTATTTGCTAATTCTTCTATAGTCGAAAAAAAACAAACAAGATACTTATCTTATCGCTCTAAGGTTTGGCAAAATACCTCAAGGGGAGGATTGCCGAAAATATTTTTTGATAATTTAGATTTTGAGAAATATGCTGATTTCATAATCAACTTTCCAATTTTATTTATTCAGGATGGATTAAAATATATTTCTGGTAAAAATTATAAATTTAGTAATTTTATGAATGGAGAAATAAAAGAAATTAATAACAGACTTCCCTCTCAAAAGGATTTGTCTACTCATTTAAGCACGATATTTACAGAAAATAGATTAAAAAAATATATAGAAGTAAGGTCTATGGATACTTGTGGATGGGATTGCTTATGTTCAGGTCCAGCCTTTTTTGTTGGCATACTTTACGGAAATCTGAATGAAGTTTATGAATTAGTCTCTAAATGGGATAAAGATAAAATTATTAATGCTTATCTAGAAGCGCCTCATAAAGGTTTTAATACTCAATTAATGGGTAAAGATCTTTTTTATTGGTCGTCAACTTTATTAGATTTATCAAAAAAAGGACTAGAGAAAAGGGATATTCTTAATAAAGGTGGAAGAAATGAGCTTATATTTTTAGGCCACTTACAAAAAATCATCAATAATAGAACAACAAATGCTGATCATATGATAAGTAAATTTTCTAAAAATGAAGATTTAAATGAATTATATGACAAATAAGATAGTTGCTATTCAAGGAAATCATCCAACAAACCTCAATCCTTTAACAGACACAACTATATTTTTAGCAAATGAGATACAAAAAAAAAAATATCAAATTTTCTACTATGAGCCAAAAAATTTATCAATACTGAACTCAAAAGTTTTAGCTAATGGTTTTTTTATCAAATTTGAGTATAAAAAAAAAAGTTCATTTAAGATCCTAAAAAAGAAAAAATTGGATTTATCCAGCTGTAAATTTGTATTAATTAGGCAAGATCCCCCTTTTAACCTGGAGTACATATCATCAACCTACATTTTAGACACAATTAAAGATAATGTTAAAATTATTAATGATCCAACTTCAATTAGAAATATTTCTGAAAAACTTTATTCCGCCAATTATCAAAAATTTATGCCTAAAACAATATTTACTCAAGATATTCGTGAAGTTAGAAATTTTTTTAAGAAAAATAAGGAAATTGTAATAAAACCAATTCACGGCTACAGTGGCAACGATATTCATCTTATTAAGATTTTTAGATCTAAATTTATAAGTAAATTTATAAAAAAACATAGTTATGTAATGTGTCAAAAATTTTTACCTAAGATTAAGTATGGAGATAAAAGAGTATTCATAATTAATGGCAAGGTATGCGGAGCTATATCAAGAATTCCCAAAAAAGGCTCATTTTTAAGCAATATGAGTAAAGGCGCTAAGCCAGTAAGTATTAATTTAACAAGAAATGAAAAAAAAATATCCAATATTATTGGAAAAGATTTAAAGAAGAAGAATATTTTTTTTGCTGGTATCGACTTTATTGATCAAAAACTTAACGGAGATATTAATATTACCTCTCCTACTGGATTAAAAACCTTTTATGATCTCTCAAAAATTAATCTTGCTAAAACTTTTTGGAAAGAGCTTAAAGCGTGAAAAATTTAACTGATCAGCAAAAAGGCTCTTTACTTGCTTTTGTTGCTGTAATGTTTATTACACCAGACTCATTATTTATAAGACTTTCAAATCTTGATACTTGGGGTCTGGTTTTTTATCGAGGTATCATACCTTTTTTTACTGTTTTTTTTGGAATGTTATTAATTTATAAACTAAATTTTTTTAAGATCCTTTTTAATTCCGGTGTTCATGGAATAATATATATCGCAACATTTAGCATAACAAATATTACGTTTGTCGTCTCAATTCAAAATACGAATGTTGCAAATACTCTTGTTATGATTGCAACAGCACCAATGTTATCTGCAATTCTTGGCGCTATTGTTTTAAAAGAGCCCCCTGATCGCAAAACATTTATTTCTATAATAATAACTTTTATTGCAATAGTTTACATTTTTTTCGACTCTTTAAAGGTTGGAAGTTTTTATGGAGATATTTTAGGTTTTGTAACTGCTCTTGGTTTAGCTGTAGGTGCAATAACTATCAGATTAGCTAAAACCAAGAACTTAGTACCTGCAGCTGTAATAGGTAAATTATTTGTTGCTTCTTTTGCCTTGTTTTTTATTGAGAGTTTTACGCTTATAGATAAAGATTTATTTATTGTTCCCCTGATGTGTATTTTGTGTGTTGCAATACCATTTGTACTAGTGACTATAGCCCCAAGATTTATACCTGCAGCTGAAGTTAATCTTTTTTTTCTACTGGAGACTATTATTGGCCCGGTTTGGGTCTGGGTTATTATTAATGAGCAACCCAGCGTAGAAACACTCCAGGGTGGAGCAATTATAATTACTACCATTGCAATACATTCATTTTTAAAATTAAGAAAAGATTAAACTTGTCACAATTAAGACTTGATTTAATAATACATCGCGAATAATTACAGCATTTCATGAGCAAAGTTTTAAAAAATTCCTGGGCACTATTTTTGGGTATGGGATGCATAATGATGGCCTACGGCTTTCAGGGTTCCCTCTTAGGAGTAAGAGCAGTGCAAGAAGAATTTAGTTTAACATCAACTGGTTTCATGATGTCAGGATATTTTGTCGGCTATTTTATAGGTGCAGCAACAATTCCTAATATTATATCTAGAGTCGGACATATAAGAGTTTTTGCGGCATTTGCATCATTATCATCTTTGGTCATTTTGGTTCACTCGATAATTGTCAATCCATTGGTGTGGTTTTTTTTAAGGGTTCTGACCGGAATAAGTATGGTCTGTATCTATACTGTTGCTGAGAGTTGGCTTAACGATAGATCAAGCAACAAAAATAGAGGAAGCGTTCTGTCAATCTATATGGTTATACTTTATGGAACAATGGGAATTGGGATGTTTTTACTAAACTTTAGTAGTCCTTTAAATTTCCAGCCTTTTATTCTAGTTTCTGTAATTACATCAGTTGCTCTGATACCTATTTTGCTAACTAAAAAAAAGCCACCAACATTCAAAAGAATTAAAGTTATGACGCTTAAAGATCTGTATGAATCATCCCCTTTTGGTATGGTAAGCTCTTTTTTTTATGGAACTATACAGGCAGCACTTTTTACCCTATTAGCTGTATACGCCACCTCAATGAATTTTACGATATTAGAAATTTCAATTGTAACGTTTCTGCTGGCTATATCTGGAGCTGTTTCTCAATTTCCAGTAGGAAAAATATCAGATATGTATGATCGACGAAAAGTAATAGTTTTTGCTAGTTTTGGTGCGGCAGCTTTTGCAATTATAACAATTTTAGTTACTAGACAGATGTATTTACCAGGTGGACTTGCAACAAGTAAAACCTGGTTCTATATTTTTTTGGTTCTTTTTTCATTTTGTAGTTTACCGATGTTTTCTTTAATTTTAGCACATACTAATGATTTCATTCCAAAAGAAAAATTTGTAGCTGCCGGTGCAGGTCTTCAATTTGTATTTGGTTTGGGTGCGATGAGTGGTCCATTTTTATGCTCGATATTTATGGACTTTGTCGGTCCAAATGGTTTTTTTGTTTTTTTATTTTTTTTTCATTCAGTAATTGGTTTTTTTGGGATGTATAGAATGAAAGTAAGGAAAACTGTTGAAAATCCTGACTCTCAGTTTGTGGCAATGCCCCAGACTATTACACCAGCTGGTATTGAGCTTAATCCATCGACAGAACACATTGAAGAGCCTTATTCTGATAAGGTTAAAGAAATACTTGAGAGAAAAGGTGTAAAATATAAAAAAGAGGGTGAACAGGTTAAAACAGATAATTAACTTATCTAATTATCTCTTACAGGTTGTAACTTTTAAAGCCTAATTTTTAAACAATAATTTTAAAATTTTTATTGAATAATAATTATTTCTCTAGTGAAATAATGTTTTTATAAAATGAAAACAAAAAAAAAGTCGCGAACTAGAGTAAGTAAAGAAAAGCATGGTCTTTCAAAAATTGCTTCCTTTACTACAAAATCTATTACCTCTGCAATATCAAACTATAAAAAAAATAAAGAACAAAGTAAAATTAGGGCAATAAAATTACAAAAACTTGAGGAAAGAAATTCCTATTTTAAAGAAAAAAAAGAGTTGAAGATTTGGGAAGACAAATTAATTAAAGAAAATAATAAACTAAAAACAACTGAAGATGAAATAAGATTAAAGGAAAAAGAAATAAAATTAAAAGATGAAAAACAAAAAGTTGAGAGTGAAAGATTAGTTAGAAAAGATGAAGAATTAGTTCTGGTTGCAAAAGAATTAAGAGAAAAAGAAAAAAAATTAAAAATACGAGAAGAGGAACAAAATAGAAAAGATATTGACTTAAAAGTAAGAGAAGATGAATTATATCAAAGAGATCTTAGAGAACAAAGACGTAAAAATAGAGAATTAAAAAGATTGAGAGAAGAGGAAGAAAAAGAAAAAGAAGTCGAATATATAAAAATTAGAGAGTGGGAAGAGAAATTTGACAAAGAACAAAAGCTTAAAGAACAAGAAGAAATGAGAAGAGAACAAAGATTAATACAAAAAGAGATGGAAAGACGTGCTAAATTTGACAATATAAATAATACAGATAGTTCTTTAAGCCAGTTGGAAAAATTCAGTATCGACAAATCGAAAAAAAACTAGAAAAAGATTAATTCCCTTATTGTTTTGGAAAGTAATCTTTTAAATCTCCTTCTCTAAATACGTCTGCTGTACTACAATGAAGTCCACCTCCGAACGCATACGCATCTCTTAAATCAATCGGAATAACTTCCATCCCTAATTTATCAAGTTGCTCTGCTTGATATTTTTCACTTTTTTCTACACAAACTGTTTTTGGATCTAAAACTAGTACATTCATAGATAACCAAACTGAAGAATAACAAAGAGGTGGTGGTTCATTGTGTGCTGGTTGAGCAGCATCAATTATTTCCCATCCATTTTTCTCAAAAAGTTTTTTTTGTTCTTTAGGTAATCTTCTTTGTGGGTTATTAATTATCAATCCTTCTTTGATAGGTGTAAAAGTAGCATCTATATGTATTGGATATGGGTCTCCTGGAAAATTTACGGCGTGAACTCGATGGTCTTTATAATGTCTCTTTAACCAATCTATTCCTTTTAGATTTGTAGTAAATCCATGTTGAACTATTAAATCTTTTCCAAATCTTAAAACATCAGCAGCATCGAATAAAGGTTCCTCCTCAGTGGTTACAAAAAATTTTTCCTCAGTCCATTGAAGTCTTTTTTGTATTCCGATTTTCTCTGACAAATAATCTTTTCTATAATCAGCATCAGTCAATCTTGGCTTAGGAGCAGATTCATGTCTCATATTTGAATCTTCCTCATAATACTTTTTTAAAAGTGGTCGATAACATAAGTATTCAAACCATCTACATCTATAACTCATTGTAGCTTCTAAAATTTCATTTCCGACTGTTAAAAGAACATCTCTTGGAGGCATACAACCAAACATTGTTTCTGCGTTCCAATCCGGAGTAGAGATTTTTTGATTAAAATTAATTGGTTCTGGTCTATCAACTTTGATACCTCTTTTTTCTAAAATATTTGAAAAATTATCTAAAAGTTCATTTGCTTTATCGACTGTATCTTTCGTTCTCGGACCAAACTTTCCTCTCATATCCGAGTCCTCAGGAACTTTTGCGTCTAAAGCGGGTTCGGGTGCAGGTATACAAGTACCATCTGCCCTACCAACTATTACATGTTTTAGTGGATCCCACTCATTCCAACTATTAACTACTGTTTTTTTTTTATCCATTTCATCAAATAACTAGTGATTAAAATTTTTTTTTTCAATGAAATTTTAATTTAATGCTATGTATCTTTTATTCCATCTCATTATCAAACTGTAATAAAAAAGAGAGATAAAAAGAAAAAATCCACCAACTATTGTGTTTGTTGTAGGAATTTCATTTATACCAAATAGTGGTAACCAAACCCAAAAAATTCCACCAATTACTTCGGTCAATGATAGTAAAGTCAACTCTGCTGCAGGAATAGCTTTTGATCCAATTGCATATAAAATCATTCCTATACACACTAAAGTTCCATGAAGAGAGAACAATGATGAGTTATAACTCGTTGAAAAAAACGGTTGGTTTTTGAGTAATATTACCGAGGCAGCTATAACAAAACAAAATAAACCAGCAATAGCTACTGTAGTAAACTTGGGAGTTTCTTTTCTCCATCTCAAAGTCACAGAAAATATTGAGAAGCCAATAGAAGATGTAATACCAAAAATAAATCCTACAATTGAATTTTTTTCATTATTTCCAACAGCCATAATTACGATTCCTATTGTTGCAATAAATATTGAAATCCATACATTTAAGCTAATTTTTTCTTTTAAAAAGAGGAATGCAAGTAAAGCAGTAAAAAAAGGCATCGCAGCTAAACATAATAAAGTGATCGCCGCACTAGTATTTGTTATCGAGTAAATAAATGAAATCATAGCTACGCCTAACCCGCAACCACCAATTATCCCTGATTTACCTACTTTTTTATAATTTTTATAAAAATTTAAACCTTCCTCAAAATATAAATAAAGATTTAAAAGAATAAAAATTGTTAAACCCCTTCCGAAGATATACTGCCACGGCACTAGATTAGGATCATCCATATATCTTACGACTAACGGACCAAATGACCAGATAAGACCTGCAAATAGCACAATTGGAACTGCTATTTTTTCATTTTTAAGCTCAATCATATAAAGATATTTAATTCTAATTTATTTTAACTACAACAAAAATAGATATTGTGAAAAAAGTTTTTTTTCTGTTTTATTGAGATTTTAGATGGTTCAATAGCACATCTGTAAGATTTTGATTTATACTATATAAATAAAGTAATTATTATATGAATTTAGAACTAATAAATATTGCAGCTAACACGAAAAATAACAAGAATATTAATAATTATACTCATAGTGCAAAATTAAAAAATTCTGTTTGTGGTGACGAAATACAGATTAAATTGATAATTAAAAATGATAAAATAATTGATTTCGGCTATCAAACAACTTCATGTATTTATTGCCAAGCCTCTGCAAGTTTATTATCAAAGGTATCTATAAATAATAAAAAAGATAAAATTGAAAAATTGTGTAATGATGCAAAATTATTTTTTAATGATAATAAAAAAATGATTACTAAAAATTGGAAGTTGTTATCAAAATTATTTAATAAAGAAAATATATCACGAAAAGAATGTATATTATTACCTTTCAAAACTTTGAAAAAAATAGTAACAAATTAATTTATGGGTAATATCAAGCAATCTTTTTTAGCTGGTTTATTTTCTATATTCACAATAGCTTTACTGACTGTCTTAACGTACAAAACAGAATTAGGAATATTTTTATTAGCTTCATTTGGTTCATCAATGGTTTTATTGTATGGCTACCCAGAAAGCCCTTTTGCTCAACCAAAAAATGTTTTTTTCGGACACTTTGCAACTACACTGGTTGGATTATTTTTCCTACACTTTATTCCACTTCCTATATTTGTAATTATACCCTTAGCAGTAGGATTTGGAGTTGGTTTAATGATTTTGTTAAATGTGACACATCCTCCAGCAGGAGGAAATCCAATCATTGTTATCATTGGAAGTGTATCGTTTGATTATCTTTTAAGTCCTGTAATAACTGGATCAATTTTAATTATCATTTTTTCAATAGTAATTAATCGTTTTATTTTGAAAAAAAATTACCCAAGTAAAAAATAATTTATTTGCTTGATTCTTAAAAATAAGGTTAGATAAGCAAAATAAATTTTAAATTCAGAGGAGATTAAATGAAAATATTATGTGTATTATATGATGATCCTAAAGGAGGGATGCCAAAGTCTTATGCTTTATCGGAGCTACCAAAAATAGATAAGTATCCAGATGGTATGACGCTTCCTTCACCTAAAGGCAGAGATTATACACCAGGCCAGTTACTAGGATGTGTATCTGGTGAACTAGGTTTAAGAAAATTTTTAGAAAGTAATGGACATGAATTTGTTGTTACAAATAGTAAAGATGGAGATGGTTGTGAAGCTGACAAACATATAGTTGATGCAGATATCGTTATATCTCAACCCTTTTTTCCTTACTACTTAACTAAAGAAAGAATAGCTAAGGCCAAAAATTTAAAGATGGCAATAACAGCTGGAATTGGATCAGACCATGTTGACTTACAAGCAGCAATGGATAACAAAATTGATGTTGTTGAAGTAACTTATTGTAATTCAAGATCAGTTGCTGAACATATCGTGATGATGATTGTCTCTATGGTTAGGGATTATCATAATCAACATCGAATTGTAAATGAGGGTGGTTGGAACATTGCTGATGCTGTCCAAAGATCTTACGATGTGGAAGGTATGCATATTGGTACTGTCGCAGCCGGAAGAATAGGTTTAGATGCATTAAGAAAGATGAAACCATTTGATACTCATTTGCATTATTTTGACAGACACAGACTGCCTGATAGTGTTGAAAAAGAACTAAATTTAACATTTCATGAAACTGTAGAGTCAATGGTTAAAGTTTGTGACGTTGTAACAATCAATTGTCCACTTCATCCAGAAACAGAAAACTTGTTTGATGATGCTATGATAAGCAAAATGAAAAAAGGTGCTTACATTGTTAATACAGCTCGAGGAAAAATTTGTAATAGAGATGCGATTGCAAAAGCTCTAAAGAGTGGTCAACTAAGTGGTTATGCCGGTGATGTATGGTTTCCTCAACCTGCACCAAATGATCACGTGTGGAGAAGTATGCCAAACCATGGTATGACACCTCACACTTCTGGTACATCTTTAACTGCACAATCAAGATATGCAGATGGTGTTAGAGAGATATTAGAATGTTTCTTCGATGGCAAAGAGATTAGAAATCAGTATTTAATTGTCAAAGATGGTCAGTTAGCTGGTATGGGAGCTCACTCATATAGTAAAGGTTCAGCTACTGGTGGATCTGAAGAAGCGGCAAAATACAAAAAACAATAATTCTAAGATAAACTATTAAAGGTAGCCTACTTAAAAGTAGCTACCTTTAATATAATGGACTTATCATAACTATTTTGATTATGATATTTAATGAAATATTTTTTAATTATTTTCATAATTCTATTTAATATTAATTTTTCTTATTCAGCTCAAAAAGATAAGGCATATTTTGCTGGTGGATGTTTTTGGTGTATGGAAGAATCTTTTGAAAATTTAAATGGTGTAGAGGAGGTAATTTCAGGCTATTCAGGTGGAGTTACTGAGAACCCAACATACAAAGAAGTAACATATGGAAATACTGGTCATTTTGAGGTTGTAGAAGTTGTATATAATAAAAAAATTATTTCATATGAAGAATTATTGGAAAATTTTTGGGTAAATATAGATCCATTTGACTCCTATGGACAGTTTTGTGACAAAGGTTATAGTTATAGATCGGTTGCGTTTTACCAAGATACAAATGAAAAGAAATTAATAGAAAAAGATATTCAAAAATTAGAAAACAGATTTAACAAAAAAGTTGTCACATATATTCGAAGTTTTGAAAAATTTTATAGAGCTGAAGAGTATCACCAGGACTTTTATAAAATTAAGCTAGAGAGATATTTGAGATACAAAAAAGCTTGTGGCAGAGAAGAAATTTTAAAAAGGATTTGGAGTCAATAGTTTTCTATGGAAAATAAAATAAACTGGAATTTTGATAATTCTTACTCAAGACTATCTGATGCTTTTAAGGAACATATAAAACCTTTAGCTGTAAAGAATCCTGAATTGGTTATAATTAACGAAAGTTTAGCTAAAGAATTGGATCTGGATCTTACAAAAATCAATAAAGACAAGCTATCATCTTTATTTACAGGAAATACTCTTCCTGAGGGTAGTAATACAATTGCTCAGGCATATGCGGGTCATCAATTTGGACACTTTACAATGCTTGGTGATGGTAGAGCAATATTGATAGGTGAACATATAACTAGCAGCAACAAAAGATATGATATTCAACTTAAAGGTTCTGGGAAAACATCATTCTCAAGAAATGGTGATGGTAGAGCTGCATTAGGTCCAATGTTAAGAGAATATATCGTAAGTGAGGCAATGCATAATCTTAACATTCCCTCAACAAGAAGTTTAGCGGTAGCAAAAACGGGTGAAAAAATAATGCGAGATACTTTACTAGAAGGCGCTATTCTAACTAGAGTAGCTTTGAGCCATATTAGGGTTGGAACTTTTCAATATATTGCAGCAAGAGACAAAAAAGATGAATTAGAGATGTTATTAAATTATGTAATTAATAGACATTATCCAAAACTGGTAAATTCAAAAAATAAGGCAATGGATCTTTTAATTGATCTTATGAATAAACAAATTGATCTAGTCGTGAACTGGATGAGAGTGGGTTTTATTCACGGAGTTATGAATACTGACAATATGTCAATTTCAGGAGAAACAATTGACTACGGCCCATGTGCATTTATGGATACATATGATCCGAAAACTGTTTTTAGTTCTATTGATCACATGGGAAGATATGCTTACTGTAATCAACCAATTATTACAAAGTGGAATTTATCAAGATTTGCAGAATGTCTAATACCCATGATTGATAAAAATCAAAAAAAAGCGATCGAGATGGCTACTGAAATAATTAATACTTTTGAAAAAAAGTATGAAGAAAAGTGGCTTGAAATGATGAGAAAAAAACTTGGTTTAATAGGAAATCACAGTATAGATAAAACTTTAATTTTAGATTTATTAACTTGGATGCATCAGAATAAAGCTGATTATACAAACACTTTCTGTCATATCATGGATCCTCTTTCAAATAATGGAACTATTTATGAAGATATGGATTTTGTAGATTGGAAAAAAAGATTAAATATTAGACAATTAAAAGACAATAATTCCTACAAAAATTCAATAGAGTTGATGAAAACCTACAACCCTTTGGTTATTCCAAGAAATCATAAAGTTGAAGAAGTTTTAGAGTTTGCTGATAGAAAAGATTTTAAACCATTAATAAGATTTCTAAATATTTTAAAAAAACCATACATTAAACAAGAAGATACTTCTGATTTTCAATCCTTATCAGGATCAAATGAAAATTATAAAACATTTTGTGGAACTTAAAACCACTATGTTAAGCATTATATATTTCAAAAATTTATTTATATGCAATCACGTTAAGACTAATAGGAACGTTTTCTTTGCCATTATTATAAGGAGCAAAATTACTGGTATCATCAAATAAACCAAAGAATTTTACTTTTTCAACTCTTTTAAAACCTGCTTTTATTATGGAGTCTTTTAATAATTCATAATTCCACCCACAATAATGAAAATCGTATTTGTCTATCTGGCCCCCATAAATCATTCTCAAAGTATGAAGTTTGGCACTTTTAGGTGCTTCCTTTGAAATAAATATTCTACATAAAACTTCCATATCGGGAACTGATATATAAAGTTTTCCATTATTTTTTAGTACTCTGTAGATACCTTTAAAAGTACTCTCGACTTTACTTTGTTCAACATGCTCAACTACATGACTTGCATAAATTTCCTCTACTGAGTTTTCACTAAATTGACTTAGATCTGAAATATCACCAATAAAGTCTACACCATTTTTTTTTTGGATATTTAATATCTTCCATCCCTCTTTTTTTTGTTCACCACCAATATTAAGTTTCATAATTTAAAGAACATACGGTTCAGGTCTTGCTTTTTTTCCTAAAACTCTCTCAACAGCCATATTAGAGATATCAATAGATTGATATGCTCCTGTAGTTATTAATTCTGTCAAAGCTCTTCCAATACCTGGGGCCTGCATTAATCCTCTGCCAGTAAAACCTGTAGCTAAATAAACATTATCAAATTTAGGATGTTTACCCACAACAGCATTATTATCTAATCTGTTACAATCATAATATCCTGCCCAGCCTCCTGTTAATTTTAATTCTTCAAAAATTGGAATTCTATTTGCTAGTGCTGGCCATACTAATTCTTCAAAATCCTCCCAGGCTGGCTCTAAATCTCTCGCATCAAAAATAGATTTGGGCGAACCGGCTAAATACTCTTTTCCCTCTGGTCTCCAATAAACTCCGGATGGTAAATCTCCTGTTAAAGGCATTTCAGGAATATGTTTTGGGCATTTAACTCTAAATACAGTGTGTTTTTGTGGTTCTACAGGTATGTCTTCAAGTAATTCTTTAGTCCAACAACCGGCTGCGGAAATAATAGTTTTGGCTTTTATTTCTGAAAGAGATTTTATATTTCCCTTGATAAATTCTGCTCCAAGTTCTGTGGCTTTGCTTTTTAACGCGTTATGAAACATAAAAGGATCTATCCACCCTTCACTTTGATTGTCGGTAAACGTAGCTGTTTCTATTCCATCTGCATTTATGTATGGAAAATGTTTTGATAATTCAGAGCCTTTAATATTTTTTGTACCAGCTTCACACGCCTGATGATTTTCTAGAGCCTTATATTGTTCTTCTGCATGTTCAGGTCCAAACATTAATAGATAGCCATTGGGCACCATACTTGCTGTAGGATTTGGGTTTTTTTCAGTCTTGAGTAATTCTGGAATTTGAAAAATAAACTCTCTTGCAAATTTTCCTAATAAAATATTTTCTTTTTGAAAAAATTGTCTTCTGAAACCACCTAAAGATAATGGAAATGATGCTGATTTATAAGTTGGATCCCTCTCTATAACTTTAACTTTTCTACCTTCTTTAGACAAAAAGTAAGCAGTTGCTGCACCAATAATACCACCTCCAACTATTACTACATCGTCCATAAATTAATTTAGAATAACTAAGTTAATATTTAGAAATAATGCATAGGAACACCAAAGTAAATAGGGAATCATTAAATAGAAGCTTAATTTATTTACAGGTTTAAATCTTATGATTAACAAAAAAATAAATATTATTAATATTATTAAAACTAACATGGCTAGAAATATTTTGTGCAATGCAAAAAATACAATACTCCAAGTTGTATTTATTATTATATGAATAAAATAAATATAAACTGTATTCATATCTCTATTTTTGCTATGCCAGAAGTTCCAGACTGCAATAGTCATCATAAGGTATAAAATAGTCCAAACAGGAGCAAAAACCCAATCCGGTGGATTTAAACTTGATTTAATAAGTGTTGAATACCAAGGTTCTTTCAAATTTATTGAGACTACACCACCAATGAATGAGGCTGAAAAGGTTATTATAAAAAAAAGAATGAATGATAAAATTTTATTTTTAAGCATAAAGGTATTATACATCTTTAGATAATGAATAAAAAAACAATTTGGATCACGGGTGGAAGCACAGGTATTGGTAAAGCACTGGCATTAAAATTCGCTAATGAAGGTTGGAACGTTGCAATATCTGCTAGGAGAGAGAATCTTTTAAAAGAAATAGCTGATACCAATGCCAATATCAGCTCATTTCCTTTAGATGTCACAGATAAATCAAAATGCAAAGAGGTCTTTGAACAAATTAAGAAAAAATTTGAAAATATTGATATTTGTTTTTTTTCTACAGGTACTTGGAATCCTAAAAAAGAAAAAGATATCGATGTTGAACAGATTGAAGATGTATTTAAGATTAATTTTTTTGGAACATTAAATAGTATTAAGGTTGTGGAGGAATATTTTAAAAATAAAAAAAGTGGAAAAATTGCTATAGTTTCATCTATAGCAGGCTATAGAGGGCTACCTAATTCGACAGGTTATGGCCCATCAAAATCAGCTTTGAATAACTTGGCTGAGAGTTTATATTTTGATTTTGGTCGTTCAAATGTACGTGTCTGTCTAGTTTCTCCTGGTTTTATCAAAACCCCTATGACAGATAAAAATGATTTTAAAATGCCTTTTTTAAAAACTGCAGAGTATGCCGCTGATAAAATATATGATGGGTTAGTAAATAAAAATATCTTTGAGATCCATTTTCCAAAATCTTTAACATTAATACTTAAATTTTTTAGTTTTTTACCGAGTAAATTATATTTTAGTATAATAGGTAAAATGACAAAGTATCAGAAAAAAAATTAGTCTTTAACAAAAACGACTGTTAATTCTGCTACCTTAAAACCAAATTTTGTCATTGTTGCTTTATTTATAGCTACTCTATCATCTTGTTTAAAAATCCAATCATCAAAAGTGATTTTCATTTGTTTACCTTTTACAGGAACTAATAAAACATATTCAAATTTGAACGCTGAACCATATGAATATCCCTTTGCCTTACCAACCACATCGCCAGCTGTACCTTCATAATTGTTTTCATTAATTTTAGTAATTTGCCATTGTCTTGTTTGAATTTCACCATCATCCCAATTGAATTTTTCATCAAGAATTAATTGATTACCATTCCATTTACCATCTAAATCCGCCGAGAACTGTCTTATAACTTTTCCAGATCGATTTTGTAAAACACCCCATGCTTTTACATTGCCTGACAAATATTCCTCAATTATTAGTCTAGGTTTTTTATTTATAAAATCCTCTGGTTTCATAGAACTATTATTTGAGCAGTTTGTAATTAAGAACAAGGAAATTATCAATAAAATTGGCTTAAAAAATTTTATGTCGCGCATTGTCTCCTCTATTATTTATTCTGTATAGAAAATTGAATTAAATCGATATTTTTAGACTTAAAGCCTGCTTCACAATAAGATAAATAAAATTCCCACATTTTTTTAAATGTTAAATCAAAACCTTGTTTCTTAATTAATTCCCATTTTTTGTTGAATTCATTTCTCCAAATTGCAAGTGTATTTGAATAATGATCAGCATAAGATTCATAAGATTTTATAGTTAAACCGTTTTTCGAAACATATTTATCTATACTTCCTTTATTTGGAAGAAAGCCGCCAGGAAAAATATATTTTTGAATGAAGTCTTGTTTATATTTGTATCTGTCAAAAAGATTATCATCAATTGTTATTGCTTGAATAGCAGCGCTTCCATTGCTTGATAAATTATCTTTAATTGTTTTAAAGTAACCTTCCAAATAATTTTGACCTACCGCCTCGATCATTTCTATGGACGCAATAGAGTTATATTTTTCTTTTAAATCTCTATAATCTTTTATTTGAATATTAACTTTTTCATTTAATCCACACCTGTAAATTCTCTCTTTAGCATATTCAAATTGTTTTTTTGAAATTGTAATACAGTCTAATTTCACATCATACTTTTTACCAACATACTCAGCAAAACCTCCCCAGCCACAACCTATTTCTAGAACTTTATCTCCAGTTCCAGGCTTTATTAAATCTATCAATTTTTGATATTTATTATTTTGAGCATCAGATAAATCTTTATTTTTTTCATCAAATATCGCACTAGAATAAGTTAGTGTCTTGTCTAACCATAAAGAAAAGAATTCATTACCAAGGTCATAGTGTTTTGAAATGTTAGTTTTGCTTCTATTTTTTGTGTTTTTTATAAAAATATTTTTTAAATAATTAATAAAAGGAAAATCTAGCAGTCCAGAAAATTTATGAATTTGTTTAATATTCCTTGCTGTAATCTCTATCAAATTAGATAAATTATTTGTCTCGAAATAGTCATTCATGTAGGATTCTGCAAGACCTACACTACCTGATTTAATTAAATTAAAAGTAAAGTTTTTATTTTTTATCTTAATATTAGCTTTTAAATTGTCTTTGGCGTTTCCAAAACTATATTTTTTTCCATCGTAATTAGTTAGCTCTAAATGACCGACTTTTATATCTCTTAAAATGCTAAAGACTATTTTATCTGAAACAGTATTTAAATTCATTAACTCTCAAATGTAATATTATTCTTAATTTTTAATTTTTTTTGAATAAATTTAATACCTTTGGTCCACAGTTTAAACGCTTCAAAATGTATCGCAGATATTATTTTAAAAGTCATAAGTGGGTGTTTTATATATGATTTTAATAATTCTTTACTATTTAAGTCTTTTCTTTCTCCATCCTGAGATGCATACAAGATTTTTTCATCAGACTGGTATTGATCTATAATAACAGATATTCTTTCACAGGGTTTTAGAATTCTAAAAAAATAATTACAATCCATCTCTATAAACGGTGATACATGAAATTTTTTTGAACAGTTATGTTGAAAAAGTTTAGTGTCATCTTCAACTTTAAAAATATATGTATGTTGTTCACCAAACGTATTCTTAACTTCGTATAAAATAGCAATTAATTTATTATTAATGTCGTAGATAAAAAAAACACTTAAGGGATTAAAAACATATCCAAAAATTCTTGGATAGCATAAAAGTTTTATTCTTATATCTTTCGAACTAATATTATTTTCATCTAAATTTTTTTTTACCCATGATATTAATGAAGATCCATCTCTGTCACCATGATCTTTTTCAAAAAAACTTATCAAATTAAATTTGTTAAATGAAAAAAATTTAATATTTTTATCTAGCTGGTCTAACTCTGATAAGTCTATTAAAAGTGAAAATACACTATATTTAAAAAAATGAGTTTTTGGTTTAAATCTTTTGTGAATAACTGTGCCATTATAAATTGAACTAGTCATTTAAGTTTTTCAACATTTCAATAGATGATTTTATGCCATCCTCATGAAAACCGTAACCGAAATAACTTCCGCAAAACAATATATTTTCTTTATTTTGAATACTTTTTAAATTTTTTTGATTATCTAAAGCTTTTTGATCGTAATAAGGATGTGTAAAATTAATTTTTTTTATAATTTTATCCTCAGATATTTTTTTTATAGGATTTAAGGTCAAAAATATATTTTTTTCATTTTTTAAGTTTTGAAGAAGATTTAACCAGTATGAAAGTGAGTTTTTGTTTGTATTCTTTTTATCAACAAAAGAATTCCACGAGGACCATACATCTTTATTTTTGGGCATTATGTTTTCATCTGTATGCAATATTGCTAAATTTTCTCTGTAACTAAAATTTGATAAAATATTTCTTTCCTCATCTGATGGATTATCTATCAAATTTAAGGCTTCATTTGCATGAGTTGCAAGAATAACCTTGTCATAATGAAAAAATTCATTATTGCCACCATAATAAACTTGTAATCCAGATGAGATTCTTTTAACAGATTTTATTTTATAATTTTTATAATATTGACCACTGATTAAAGATAAAACTTTATTAACATATGATCTGCTTCTTTGAGCAACAGTGTACCACTGAGGTCTATTTTTAAGTTTGAATAAGCCGTGATTTTGAAAAAATTTTAAAAAAAAATTCATGGGCATTTTCCCTGCCTCATAGGGTGGCATAGACCAAATCGCAGAAACCATTGGTATAATGTGATAATTAATAAAACCTCTAGACCACTTATTTTTTTTTAAAAAATCATCTAAAGTTATTTTTTGATCAATTTCTGAGATATTATCACAAGTTTTGTAAAATTTTAGAATATCAAAAAACATTTTGATAAATTCAATATTAAATAAATTAGATTTATTAGCAAAAATACCTGATAAACCTTTGCCGCAATACTCATAATTAGAGTCTTCTACAGAAACAGAAAATGACATATCGCTTTTTTCAATTTCAATATCAATCTCTTTAAAAAAATTTATTAAATTTGGATATGTCTGATGATTAAATACAATAAACCCCACATCGACAGATATTTTTTTTTTATTAAGAATTGCATCAACGGTATAAGAATGACCTCCAAAATGATCTTCTCTCTCAAAAAGATCTACATGGTGATTTTTTGATAAATAATAAGCTGCGCTTAAACCCGATATGCCTGAGCCGATTACAGCTACTTTCATTAATTAAGCTGCATCTTCTTTAAATTCATCCATACTAGGACAAGTACAAAAGATATTCTTATCTCCATAAACATTATCTACTCGTGCAACTGGTGGCCAAAATTTATTTAATTTCAAAAATTTAGCTGGATAAGCTGCTTCCTCTCTTGAATATTTATGCTTCCAGTCATCTGAAGCAAGCTCCATATCTGTATGCGGAGCATTCTTGATTGGATTATCAACTTTATCAAATTTTCCAGACTTAATTTTATCTATTTCTATTTTTATATTAATTAATGTGTCACAGAATCTGTCAAGCTCTGATAAACTCTCACTTTCAGTTGGTTCAATCATCATTGTACCAGCAACTGGCCATGACATTGTCGGAGCATGAAATCCATAATCAATTAATCTTTTTGCGATATCTTCTTCAGTAACCCCAGTCTCAGACTTAATTGTTCTGATATCAATTATACATTCATGTGCAACGTTGCCTTTTGAACCTTTATATAAAATAGGAAAATGATCTTTAAGTCTATTAGCAATATAATTGGCGTTTAGAATTGCAACTTTAGTAGCTAGTTTAAGTCCTTCAGACCCCATCATCTTAATGTACATCCATGAAATCGACAAAATACTTGAGCTTCCCCATGGGGCAGCAGAAACTGCACCAATTCCTGTTGCAGGTCCACAATCTTTAACAACCGGATGATTAGGCAGATAAACCTGCAAATGTCTTTTACATGCAATAGGCCCCATTCCAGGTCCTCCTCCACCATGTGGAATACAAAAAGTTTTATGTAAATTAATATGACAAACATCTGGACCAAAATTTCCAGGTTTTGCGATTCCTACTAGAGCATTTAAATTTGCCCCATCCATATAAACTTGACCTCCATGTTTATGAATTAAATCACAGATGTCTGATATTTTTTCCTCGAAAACTCCATGTGTAGAGGGGTAAGTTACCATTAATGCGCCAAGGTTTTCAGAATGCAATTCAGTTTTTTTCTTTAAATCCTCAAAATCAACATTTCCCTCTTTATCGCAATTAACTACAACAACTTTCATTCCAACCATTTGGGCGCTTGCTGGATTGGTCCCATGTGCTGAACTCGGTATTAAACATATATTTCTATTATTATCACCTCTATTTAAATGATATTTTCTTATTACCATTAAACCTGCATATTCACCTTGGGCACCTGCATTAGGCTGAAGTGAAACTCCTGAGAAACCAGTGATTGATCTTAACCAATTTTTAAGATCTGTGAACATTGTTCTATATCCTTCCATCTGTTCAATAGGCACAAATGGATGAGGCTCTGCTAATTCTCTCCATGAAATAGGTATCATTTCTGCGGTAGCATTTAATTTCATCGTACATGAACCTAAAGCAATCATAGTTCTATTAAGAGCAATATCCTTATCTTCTAGCTTTTTTAGATATCTGAGCATTTCTGTTTCAGAATGATATGAATTAAAAATAGGATGTTCTAAATACTTAGAAGTTCTTAACAAATTTTTTGGTAGATTGGGTAAACTTACCGTAGGATCCTCTTCTTTGATAGACTCTGCTGCATTAAAAATTTTAAGTAATTGATTTACTCTATAAACATTTTTCTTTTCATCAAAAGAAACAGCAAGCATTTCTGAATTTACTTTTCTAATATTTACTTTTTGAGCTAAGGCGTTTTTAAAAATTTGATCAGTCTTTTCTTTAGTAATAATTGTTACTGTATCAAAAAAGTAATCTGAATATAATTCATATCCAGATTGCTTTATTTTATCAGCAAAATTTTTTGCTAATTGAGATACTCTCTCAGAAATATTTCTTATTCCATTTGGACCATGATAAATAGCATATGCTGCAGAAACTATTGCTAATAAAGCTTGTGCAGTACAAATGTTGCTTGTGGCTTTATCTCTTCTGATATGTTGCTCCCTAGTCTGTAGTGACAATCTGTAAGCTTTATTGCCATGTCTATCCACTGAAACACCAACTATTCTTCCTGGCATAGATCTTTTATACTCATCTTTCGTTGCAAAAAATGCTGCATGAGGTCCCCCATAACCCATTGGAATACCAAACCTTTGAGAACTACCAACTGCAATATCAGCTCCAAGCTCACTTGGTGTTTTTAGTTTAGCAAGAGCTAGAAGATCACATGCTAAAATTGCTTTACCATTTTTTTTATGAATCTTGCTTATTGCCTCACTAGGATCCTTAATATCACCTAAAGTTCCAGGGTACTGTAAAATTCCACAAACAATATCTTCTTTTAACTGTTCTAAAACTTTATCCTCATTTCCAACAAGAACTTTTAAACCCATAGGCTCTGCCCTAGTTTGTATAACATCAATTGTTTGTGGATGACAATTTTCTGATACAAAAACTAAATCATTGTCACTTTTATTTAATCTATGACTTAAACCCATTGCCTCTGCTGCCGCTGTGCCCTCATCAAGCAAAGATGCGTTTGCAATATCCATCCCTGTAAAATCAACAATCATTTGTTGGAAGTTTAATAACATTTCTAATCTTCCTTGAGCTACCTCAGGCTGATATGGTGTATAAGAAGTATACCAACCTGGGTTTTCTAATATATTTCTTAAAATGACATACGGCGTATACGTTCCATAATAACCCATACCAATAAAATTTGAGTAAATTTGATTTTTTTTCGAAATTTCTTTTAGTTTTCTTAATGCTTCATATTCTGAATTTGATTCACCAATATTTAACTCACCCTTAAACTGTATTTTTTCTGGTACAGTGTTGTCTATTAAATCATCCAGAGATTTATAATTTAACTTTTTTAACATTTTTAATTGATCATCTTCTGAGGGACCAATGTGTCTTTTCAAAAAATCTTTTTGTGAATTTTGTAACATTATGCGGAGCTCTCCTTTGCAAATATATCGTATTCATCTTTACTCATTAAAGTATCCATCTCTGACTTATCTTTAATTTTTAATTTAAAGAACCAGGCAGAGTTTTCTGGATCCTGATTTATTTTTGATGGGTCATCAACAATAGATTGATTTAAATCAATAACCTCACCGCTTACCGGTGTGTATACATCACTTGCAGCTTTTGTAGATTCAACTACCCCTGCTGTTCCATCCTTTTCTACATTAGATCCTTTTTCTGGAAGTTCTGCAAAAACTATATCTCCAAGCATTTCTGTTGCATGCTTAGTTATCCCAATAGTAGCTATTTCTCCCTCTAATATAATCCACTCGTGTTCTTTAGAAAATTTTACCTCACTCATTAGTTAACTCCTTTTACATAACTTTTTTTATAAAAAGGCAAACCACAAATTGTAGCTGGATGCTTTTTACCTCTAACCTCTAAAAATATTTTAGTATCTTTTTTAGAAAATTTATTTTCAACATATCCCATGGCTACAGGGCCATTGACACTTGGTCCAAAGGTTCCACTTGTTATTTCACCAATTTCTGAATTAGATTCATTGTATATTTTAGTTTTTTCTCTAGCAATTATTCTTCCCTCTGGTTTTATCCCTACTCTTATCTTATTCACTCCATGGTTTAATTGTTTAGTAATTATATCTGATCCAATAAAGTTTCCTTTTAAGATTCTCTCTTTTGAAATTGCCCATTTTAAATTTGCTTCAACCGGAGTCTTATCTTTACTTAATTCATGACCATATAAGCACAGACCAGCTTCCAATCTTAATGTATCACGTGCTCCAAGACCAATTAATTTTGCACCTTTATCGATTAATCTTCTTGTAAACCTATCTGCAAATTCATTAGTTAGTGATACCTCGAAACCATCTTCACCTGTATATCCTGATCTCGTAACGTAAATGTTGTGATCATCCAGTGTAAACCAATTGCCTGACATAAAATTTAAATTTTCAACACCTTGAATAACACTTTTTAAAATTTCTACAGATTTAGGTCCTTGGATTGCAATTAAAGATCTTTCCTCATCCAAAATCATTTTATATTTATCGTTCAATAGTTCTTTTAAAATTTTATAATCATTTTCTTTGCAAGCAGCATTTAGAATAATTAAAAAACCATCTTTGATTTTAGTAATTATTAAATCATCATAAATTCCGGCATTGTCACTCATTAGAAAACTATATTTTGAGTGATTTAACTTTAAATTTTTTAAGTCTAACGGAAAAATTCTCTCCAAATCATCAACTAAATCTTCTTGGCCATAGATAAATAATTGACCCATGTGCGAAACATCAAAAATACCAGAATGGTTTCTTGTGTATCTATGCTCTTCAACAATACCCTCAGAATATTGAATTGGCATTTGATAACCTGCAAACTCTACAAATTTTGCTTTGCTGTCTTGGTGCAATTGATAAAGCGATGTTTTTTTTGTATCCATATTAACTCTTTTTACCCATCTGTATATTTGCCTGAGAGTTTTGCTCCTTCGGCGAGAATTTAATCTCTTTCCAGAGTTAATATGTTACGGTCCATTTTGCCTGAGAGATTCCTGGGTGGTTGCTCCTTCGGCGCTACAAAAATTTGTAGTCTCTCCCGTAATTAAGTCCCTTGTATCATAAATTATCATAAACATAAATATTTAATATGCTTTCTTTTTAGTTAAAAATTTATTCAAAAACTGCAAAACAACTGCTGTGATAACTATTGAACCCCCAATTAAAACAAAAATAGGCGGATTCTCATTCGCAAACATCCAGGCCCACATCGGACCTAGAACGGCTTCTGTTAACATTATTATACCAACGAAAGCGGAAGGAGTTGACCTTGCCCCAATTGTAATAAATATAAAACCAAAACCTAATTGAAAAAAACCTGCTAAAAATCCCAAAAAAATATCTTTTGAAGATATAATTATCGTTGGCGACATTAATAATCCAATTATCATTGCAAATATACCTGCCACTAATTGAAGTGGAATCATATCGACCTCAGGAAACTTTCTTACTATTAATATTAAAATTGCAAAAGAGATTGGCATTACAAATGCCACAAGATTGCCAGTCATTTCACCAGGAGAGATTGAAGTTCCAAGCATCAAAAAAATACCTGAGATAGCAAGCAATATACAAAAGAAAGTAAGTTTAGATATTGTCTCCTTCAAAAAAACATAACCAAATATTGCCAAAAAAAGAGTTTGTGTTTGAATAATAAAATTTGTATTTGCCACAGTAGTTTCGTACATAGCAAATACATAACTGGCAAAACCTAAAGATAAAATAGCTCCACCAACAAATCCAGTAATTCCAGATTTAGTTAGAGCACTAAAAAATTTTTTTTTATAAGTAAACAAAAGAAAAAAACTAACAACAATTATAAAGAAAAATGATCGCCAAAATAAAATTTGCCAGAGCGTCGAGCCTTCAAAAGATTTAACAATTAATCCTCCAAAACTTAAGCTTACAGCGCCTAAAAAAACTAGAAAAGGTCCAGGTATTATTTTGATTAAGTTCATTCAATTTGAGAAATTAAATTTTGAGTTTCTAAGTCATATAACTTAAATAAATTTTCTGCGCTAGATAAATCAACTTGCTTAAACTTTATTTTAGAACCTGGTGATAGTTGAACTAATTTTTCGTAATCAGCACTTATTACTACTCCTATTTTTGGATAGCCTCCTATAGTTCCATGATCTGAAAGCATAACAATAGGATTACCATCTGCAGGCACCTGTATTACTCCTTTTATTAATCCTTCTGATTTAATGTTGGTATCAATAATATTCTCTATTTTAGGTCCTTCCAACCTCATACCCATACGATCAGTTAACTTTGAAACAATAAATTCTTTTTCTAGAAAGGTTTTTTTTCCTTTATCTGAAAAATAATCAAAATTTGTTCCTTTAATTATTCTAATATTTTCTATTTTAGTATTTATATAATTTAATTTTCTTTCCATTAATTGATTATTCAATTTTGAAATATTTATCACTTGTTCGTTTTCAAGCTTTTTACCATCATTTGCACCAATCATTGCTTTTGTATTTGTTGAACAACTAGACCATTGATATTTTAAATCTATTTGACCACCAATAGCTAAATATCCATACACAGACTTATTGGTAGATAAAATATCTAATTCATCACCATTCTCTAAATTTAAAGATTGATAGCAGTTACCATCAATAGTTATATCTTTTTTTTTGATTTTAAAATTTATGTCACCTGTGATTGCAATATTAATTTTATTTCCAAAATATTTTAGTAAAGGGCCTTGGTACGCAAATTCTAAAGCAGGTGAATTTATCTTATTACCCACAAGTTTATTTGATAATAAATAATTTCTTTTATCCATTGCTCCACTAAAAGGAATACCAACATGATAGAGATTTTTTCGACCCTCATCTTGAAAAGTAGTGTTAATTCCTGCTCTGATAACTTGAAAATAATTTTTACTCACTGTAACTTTCATATTGATTTTTTGATATTTCTTTAAACAAGACGATATCACCTGGATTTATTAAATTTGGACTCACTTCTTTTGAACTATCAAATATTTTTAATGGACTATTACCAATAACATTCCATCCACCTGGACTTTCGAAAGTATAAATATTTGCAAACTGTTCAGTCAAAGCCACTGATCCTTTAGGAACTTTAACTCTGGGAGTTTCTAGACGCTTTGCCCTCATATTTTCAGATAAATCTCCTAAAAAAGGCATGCCCGCAATAAAGCCCGTCATATAACAAAAGAATTCTTTGTTAAAAAAATTTTCATAAATTTTTTCTCTTTTAAGATTAAGTTTGTTCTCCAATCTCACTATATCTAAAGCAAAATTTTCGTCACAACACACTGGTATCTCAATTTTTTTATTTTCTAAATCATCTTCATTTGTAATATTAAGGTTTTCTATTAACTTTTTTAAATCTTTGAAATTCGTTTTTTTTAAATCAAAAGAAATTATTAATTTATTATAAGATGGGGATAAATTATTTATTGATGCTATATTTTCTTTCTGAATACTTTTGAAATATCTAATTACTTGAGTATTAGTTTTTCTATTTACCTCTTTACCAAAATCACAATATAATGCTGCGTCACCAAGATTTAATATATTTTTTATCATGCCATGATATACTTAACACTTATGACTATGGAAATTAATATAAATTGTGATTTAGGGGAAAAGTCAAAACATCACTCAAATAAACATGATCCAGAATTATTGGAAATAGTTAATTCTGCAAATGTTGCTTGTGGATACCATGCTGGTGATGAAGAAACTATGAGCCAAGTCATAGAAATATCAAAAAAAAATGGTGTAAGTATTGGTGCGCATCCGTCTTTTAATGATCCAGAAAATTTTGGAAGAGAAAGAATGAATTTATCTGGCTCAGAAATTGAAAAACTTATAATTGATCAATACGATATTCTTCAAAAGATAGCATTAGAACAAGGAGAAAACGTTACACATATTAAGCCTCATGGAGCTTTAAATAATATGGCATGTGAAAATATTGATTTAGCAACAATACTTGCAAAAAGTATAAAAGGAATCAGTAAAGATTTGATTTATTTGGTTCCCACTGGGTCTAAAATGGAGGAAGCTGCAAAAAAACTTGATATGAAAATAGCCTGTGAAATATTTGCAGACAGAAATTATGAGGATAACGGTAATCTTGTTTCCCGAAAGAAACCTCATGCTTTAATTACAGATCCAGAACAGGCAAAAATACATGTTTTAAGTATGGTTAAAAATCAGTCGCTTAATTGTCACAGTGGAAAGCAAATACCTTGTGAAATCGACTCTGTGTGTATACATGGTGACAATATGAGTTCATTGGCAACTGCTAAGTCTATCAAAGATAACTTATTAAATAATGGCCTCAAACTAAAACCCTTAAATAAAATGAGGAAGTTTAAAAATGATTAAAAAAATATTTTTCACAATTATATTGTCTATAACCTTAGTATCAAATTCTTATTCTGCAGGATCTAGTAGTGGAGGGGAAGGTGATGGTCCGAAAACTAAAACACATTATGAAAAAGCAGTTAAGTTCATTAAATTTGCAAAAAAACATGAAGAAAAAGGGAAAAAAGATAAGGCTAAATCAAACTATGAAAAAGCTTTAAAACATTTACTTAAATCAAACAACAAAAAACCAAATAAACCAGATACTTTAAATTATTTGGGATTTACTTCTAGAAAACTAGGTGATTTTGAAAATGGTGAGAAATATTATCTTCAAGGTTTAGCTATCAATCCTTACCACATTGGTATCAATGAATATTTAGGCGAACTTTACGTAGCAACAAATAGACATAATCTTGCAGTTGAAAGATTAGAAGTTTTAGAAGGTTGTGATTGTAAAGAGTACGATGACCTAAAAGCGATTATAGCTGGAGAAAAAATTTCTAAGTATTAATTAATATTTAATCATCTGCTCTGGTAGCCACAAGGCAATCTCTGGGAAAATCACAACTAAGATAACTGCTAGAATCATTAACAAAAACAATGGAAACGCACTCCGAGCAATATAGCCCATATCTTTGTTGGCCATACTTTGGAGAACAAATAAATTAAAACCCACGGGTGGTGTTATTTGGGCCATCTCTACAACAATAACTAAAAATATACCAAACCAAATCATGTCAAAACCTGCTTGTCTAATCATTGGTTCTATAATGGCCATCGTCAATACTACCGCTGAGATGCCATCAAGAAACATCCCTAAAATTATATAAAAAATCATTAAAACAAAAATTAATACATAAGGAGATAAATCCATATTTTGAATCCAAATTGCTAAGTTTCTTGGTAAACCTGTAAAACCCATTGCCAAAGATAAGAATGTTGAGCCTGCTAAGATAAATGCAATCATACAAGATGTTTTTGTTGCACCTAGTAAGGATGTTTTAAAAGTTTCCAAAGTTAAACTTTTTTGAAAATAGGACAAAATTAAAGCTCCAACAACTCCTAAGGATGCGGCCTCTGTAGCAG
>CACJYF010000004.1 GCA_902597575.1 uncultured Pelagibacteraceae bacterium
CTAAGCCTGCTAAAAAAACTAAAAGATAATCAAAATTTTTAAAATCTTTTAAAGTAAAGAAAAAAATTAAAATGAAAGGAAAATTGAATGAAAAGTATTCAAGTTTCAAATAATTTAGGTCAAATTCATTTAATACAGAAATAAATAACACTATTATTGGTAAAAAAGAGTAAAATTTAATGTAAAAACCTCTTGATTTAAAATTACTCATCAGTCTGTCCTTTATTCATTACACAACTTTTGTATTCTAAAGTTCCTACTTCAAAACCATCATTATTTAAGAAAGACTTACGACATGTGTGACCAAATTTTAGATTTAATCTTAAAAACTCAATTTCATCCAAGTCAATATTGTACTGAGCGATTATTTGTTTTTGATCATAAACTTCATTTTTAAAGTCTGAAATTTGTTTATTTAAATTATTAATTGTGATTTTTAATAGTTCATTCTCATCTTTAAATTTTGAATTTGTTTGTTCAATAATCTTTTTTTCATCTTCTAGTATTTGTAATTTTGTATCCACTGTGTTATTTATTTGTGAATTCCCTGCATCAGCTTTTTGATTTTCATTCTTAACGTCAATTTTAGTAACTAATTCGGCAAAAACATACTTTAATTGGCTAAAATCGCTGTAAAAGTCTACTTTAAATTTTTTTGAGCTTCCTGTTTCCGCCACATCTACTCTTCCAATAGGAATACCACTTTTAAAAATTGCACCAGTGCCTGATGTGTAAACTATACTATCCTGTGAAATTAAATTTGAAATACCCTCTTTAATATATTTTATTTCACCATAATTCTCACCAGTTCCTGTTATAATTGCTTGAATATTTTGTGGCGCTATCGTTACCGGAACATTGGAATTAAGATCAGATAGTAATAAAACTCTTGAAGTTTTATAATTTACCTCAACCACTCTGCCAACTAAATATGATCTATCATAAATGTTAGTACCAATTTTAATATTATCCTTACTACCTTTGTTAATAATGATACTTTTTAAATATGGGCTGTCATGGTCGACAATTATTTTAGCTAACAGTTTATCTGAACTTAAAGTATAATTATTTATAAGTTCTTTTAGTTCTTCATTTTCAAATTGAGTTATTTTATCTGAGATGCTTTTAGACTTTAACTCGTTAAGCTCTTCTTTGTTTATTTTATAATTTTTAAAAAAAGTTGAATATTCCCTTATTTCAAAAAAAGTGTTTTTTAAAAAGTTTTCAGGTATTGAGACAATAAATGAGGATCTATATACCGCCTCACTAATTCCTGCTTTTAAATACCTTATAAACTTTAAATCAAAACTAGATAAAACAATTATAAAAATAGATATAAAAACTAACGTTAATAACGAAAACTTTTGTTGAGTGCTTTTTTTTAAAAAAGCAGAACGAATTGCAATTATAAAATCATCTCTGCTAGAGGCCATCTTTTAATATTCAGTCAGCATAGTAGAAAATGTTTGCTCTTGATCCAAAGCTTTTCCAGTTCCAACTGCAACGCATGACAATGGGTCATCAGCTATGTGAACGGGCAAACCAGTTTCCTTAGAAAACCGTTTGTCAATATTTTTTAATAAAGCTCCACCGCCTGTTAAAACTAAACCCATATCTACAAGGTCTGCTGATAATTCTGGTGGAGTACTTTCTAATGCATCCTTAATACCATTGACCATCTGCTTTAAAATATCGTTTAGAGCCTCGGCAGTGTCTTCCTCAGTAATATTTACTTCTTTAGGAGTTCCTGATCTTAAATCTCGACCCTTTACTGCATAAGTATTATTATTTGTTGGGATTGCTGTTCCTATTTCTTTTTTAATTTTTTCTGCAGTGCTATCTCCGATCATCAAATTATATTCTTTTCTCATATAGTTTACCATCGCTGCATCCATAGAATCTCCAGCTACTCTCA
Source organism: uncultured Pelagibacteraceae bacterium (assembly GCA_902597575.1). GTDB lineage: Bacteria > Pseudomonadota > Alphaproteobacteria > Pelagibacterales > Pelagibacteraceae > Pelagibacter. Next base: position 1,916 of record CACJYF010000004.1, read on the forward strand.
ATGATTTCGAGTAAACTAATCCACCTAATGACATGACTGCAATTTCACTTGTCCCGCCACCTATATCTACAACCATTGAACCAGTTGCTTCTGATATTGGAAGATTGGCACCTATCGCAGCCGCAATTGGCTCCTCAATTAATTGAACTCTTCTTGCACCTGCAGCTAACGCGCTGTCTTGAATAGCTTTTCGTTCAACAGGGGTAGATCCAGTTGGAACACAAATTAAAATTCTTGGATTGGCAAAAGTGCTTCCTTTATGAACTTTCTTTATAAAGTGTTTGATCATTTCCTCAGTTACAATGAAATCTGCAATAACACCATCTCTTAAAGGTCTAATAGCTTGAATATTGCCAGGTGTTCTTCCTAACATAGTCTTAGCCTCATCTCCTACGGCTAAAACTTGTTTTTTGCCTGCTTGCTCCACTATAGCAACTACTGAAGGCTCATTTAAAACCACTCCTTGTCCTTTTACTACAACCAAAGTGTTGGCCGTACCCAAATCAATTGCCATATCCTGGCTCCAAACCTTTTTAATCCTCTCAAATATTCCCATTATACTCCTCCTTTAATTTTTTGATGTTCAATATTTTTATAAAGTGATTTTTTTTCTCTTTTGATTAACATTTTGTTTAACGCATTTAAGTATGCATTTGCTGATGCTACCAAAGTGTCAGTATCAGCAGACTGACCTACTGTAGTACGATCGTTTTCCTCAATTTTTACACTTACAGTTGCTTGTGCATCCGTTCCTTCTGTAACAGCATGAACTTGATATAAAGATAATTTTACATCATGTGGATAAAGTTCTTTTATACATTTAAAAATTGCATCAACAGGACCATCCCCCGTTTGAGTAGTTTTCTTGATATCCCCAAAAACATCTAAGGTCATATCAGCTCTTTGTGGCTCTCCTGTACCCGCAAAAACTTTTAAAGATTTAAGATTAATGGCATTAATTTTATTATCAATTATTAAACTATCATCAACTAAAGCGACAATATCTTCATCATAAATATGTTTTTTCTTATCAGCTAGAATCTTAAATTTACCAAAAGCTGCTTGGACAACATCATCGGTAACATCTGTATATCCTAGATCACTTAATTTATCTTTAAATGCATGTCTACCCGAGTGCTTACCCATTACTAGTGAAGTTTTTTTAACCCCTACACTTTCTGGAGTCATTATTTCATATGTTTCTCTATTTTTGAGCATTCCATCTTGGTGAATTCCTGACTCATGAGCAAAGGCATTTTTTCCAACAATAGCTTTATTAAACTGAACTGGAAATCCTGTAGCATTTGAAACAATTTTTGATGCTTTGCTGATTAATTCTGTTTTAATACCGGTTTGATAAGGTAATAGATCATCTCTCGTTTTTATTGCCATAACTATTTCCTCAAGTGCTGCATTGCCAGCTCTCTCACCAATACCATTAATCGTGCATTCAATTTGTCTTACACCAGCTGATAGTCCAGATAATGCATTTGCAACAGCTAATCCCAAATCGTTATGACAATGAGCAGAGATAATTGCCTTATCAATATTAGGAACATTATTCTTAATAAGATTAATAGTTTTAGCAAATTCCTCTGGTATTGAATAACCAACAGTGTCTGGAATATTAATTGTTGTAGCACCACACTTTATTGCTAACTCGATTGTTTTATACATAAAATCTAGATTAGTCCTAGTACCATCCTCACAAGACCATTCAACGTCATCTGTAAATTTTTTTGCGTAAGTAACACTTTCTTTAATTGCACCTAATACTTGATCATCTGTCATATTAAGTTTGTGTTTCATATGGACAGGACTGGTAGAGATAAAAGTATGAATTCTAAATCTTTTAGCAAATCTTAAAGACTCATGACAAGCGTCAATATCTTTTTTGGTTGCACGAGCCAATCCACAAGGAATTGAATTTTTTATACTTTTGCTAATTGCGCTTACTGCCTCGAAATCTCCTGGTGATGAAATTGGAAAACCAGCCTCAATAATGTCAATACCCATTTCATCAAAAACTCTTGAGATTTGAATCTTTTCCTCAACGCTCATAGAAGCCCCAGGTGATTGTTCACCATCTCTCATTGTTGTGTCAAAAATGTAAACTTTTTCTTTTTCAGACATAAAATTATTTTTCAAGAAATATACAACCTATCGTTTAGATTGCAAAATAAATCAACTAAATTAGCCCAATTTGAAACAAGAATTTACTTCTTATCACTGTCCACTAATTTTTTCTTGCCAATCCATGGCATCATTGCTCTTAAATTAGCTCCAACTTTTTCAACCGGATGCTCGGCTAATTTTGCTCTAGTGGCTAAGAAGTTTTTTTGGCCGTTTTTACATTCATCCATCCACGCTTTGGTAAATTTTCCTGATTGAATGTCAGCTAGCACTTCCTTCATTCTTTTTTTTGTTTCTTCTTTATTGATTATTTTTGGTCCAGTCTGATATTCACCATATTCAGCTGTATTAGAAATTGAATAATTCATATTAGCAATTCCACCCTCATAAATGAGATCTACGATTAATTTAACCTCATGAACAGTTTCGAAATACGCCATTTCAGGTTCATAACCAGCTTCAACCAATGTTTCATATCCATTTTTTATTAGTTCCACTAATCCACCACACAGAACAGTTTGTTCACCAAATAAATCTGTTTCAACCTCATCTTTAAAAGTAGTTTCAATAATACCAGATCTTCCCCCACCGATCGCTGAAGCATAAGACATAGCTAGATCTCTTGCCTTTCCAGATCCATTTTGATGGACTGCAAATAAACATGGTACACCACCACCTTTTTCATATTCACTTCTTACTAAATGACCAGGTCCTTTAGGAGCGACCATGAAAACGTCTAAATCTTTTCTTGCTTTTATTAAGTCATAATGAACATTTAAACCATGTGCAAAAGCTATTGAGGATCCTTCTTTAACCCTTTGCTCAATATGATTTTTATAAATTGATGCTTGTAATTCATCAGGAGTTAATATCATTACAATATCTGCCCATTCAGCTGCATCCGATAAATTCATAACTTTAAGTCCTTTAGACTCTGCCTTTACAATACTTGATGATCCATCTCTTAAGGCTACTACGACTTCTTTTACACCACTGTCTTTTAAATTTAGAGCATGAGCATGACCTTGGCTGCCATAGCCAAAAATTGCTATTTTTTTATCTTTAATGAGATTGCTATCTGTATCTTTTTCATAAAACATTTTCATTTTTTTTCTCCTTTAGTAAATTTATTTAAATATTTCAGAACCCCTAGTCATAGCTATCGCACCCGTTCTTGATGTGCTTATGAGTCCATCTGACTTTAGTTTTTTATTCATTTTATCAATTTCTCTTCGTAGTGCAGTAATTTGAATTACTACAGATTTTTTTGTTTTATCTAATATTACTGGATTGAAAGTTTTGCAAGCTTTAAGACATTTATCAATTTTGTTTTTATTTCCTACAACTTTAAGCAGAGCCATTTCTTTAAAAATGACTTTTTTATCCTCTCGTTTAAAGTCTGCAACTTTATGAACTGGGACTAATTTCTTTAATTGTAGTTTAATTTGATCAATTACTTGGGGTGTTCCAGTCGTTACAATAGTAATTCTTGATATATTTTTGGTTGCATCGATCTCTGCTACAGCTAGAGACTCTATATTGTAACCTCTGCCAGAAAATAATCCGACTACTCTTGCAAGTACTCCAGCTTCATTATCTACCCAGACTACAATAATATGAGTATCAGATTTACTTTTTTTTGTTGGAATATTATAAGCTGATTTTGGGTTTGACATTAAACTAAGGCTTTTCCTTTACCTGTAATCTTATTATCTTTTTTATCATTTGGACCTAAAATCATCTGATTGTGAGGTTTTCCAGATGGTATCATTGGAAAGCAATTCTCGTTAGGGTCAACCCTGCAATCAAAAATTACTGGACCATTATGCTCTAACATTTCATTTATTTTAACATCTAATTCATCTGGATTATCAGCTTTAATTCCTTTACACCCATATGCCTCTGCTAATTTTACAAAATCTGGCAATGCTTCTGAATAACTCTCAGAATAGTTTTTTTCATGAAGTAATTCCTGCCATTGCCTTACCATTCCCATATATTGATTATTCAAAACAAATATTTTAATTGGCAAATTATACTGAACTGCTGTTGACATCTCTTGCATAGTCATTAGTACCGATGCCTCTCCAGCAATATCAATAACAAGCTTATCAGGATGCGCAATTTGAACACCTACCGCAGCTGGGAGACCATATCCCATTGTCCCAAGTCCGCCAGATGTCATCCATCTATTTGGTTTATTAAATTTATAATGTTGTGCGGCCCACATCTGATGTTGACCGACTTCTGTAGTAATAAAAGTATCTTGATTTTTTGTTAATTCGTATAATCTTTGCACCGCGTGCTGGGGTTTAATAGATTCTTTACTATTTATAAAACCGAGTGAGTCTTTTTCTCTCCATTTTTCAATTTTTTCCCACCATTTAGAAACATTTTGTTTATTTGAATTTTTAAAACCATTTTTTTTTTGACTAATAGTTTTAACGGCTGCTTTGAGAACCTCATTCACATCACCCACGATCGCTAAATCAACTTTAATTATTTTATTTATCGAAGATGGATCAATATCAATATGAACTTTTTTAGATTTGGGAGAAAATTCATCTATCTTTCCAGTAATTCTGTCATCAAATCTTGCTCCAATATTTATTAATAAATCGCAATCATGCATAGCATTATTTGCTTCATAAGTTCCATGCATGCCAAGCATACCTATAAACTGACTATCATCTCCAGGAAAAGCCCCTAGACCTTGTAATGTTGACGTAATCGGAAAACCAATCATTCGCACAAACTCTCTTAGTGATTCACTTGCTTCTGGGCCTGAGTTGATAACTCCACCACCAGTGTAAACTACAGGTTTTTTTGCTTTCGCAATTAAGTCAACTAATTCATTAATTTCTTCTTGAGAAAAATTGTTATGCAATTTTCCATTAGATTTTTTTTCTTTTTTTGGTTTAGTATATTTGATTTTTGCGAATTGAATATCTTTTGGAATATCTACTAAAACAGGACCTGGCCTTCCTGTTGTGGCAACTCTAAAGGCCTCATGAAGAGTTTTTGATAATTCTTTAATGTCTTTCACTAACCAATTATGTTTTGTGCATGGTCTAGTAATTCCCGTTGTATCGCACTCTTGAAAGGCATCTGTTCCTATCAAATGCGTTGGTACTTGTCCTGAGATACAAACTAATGGTATCGAATCCATATAAGCATCAGTCAAAGCTGTAACTACATTTGTAGCTCCCGGTCCAGAAGTAACTAGAACAACACCAGGTTTACCAGACGATCTGGCATAACCCTCGGCTGCATGACCGGCACCTTGTTCGTGTCTAACTAATATATGCTTTATAGAAGAGTGATTTTTTAATTCATCATAAATTGGAAGAACAGCACCTCCAGGATAACCAAAAATAAATTCGACGTCTTGATCCTCAAGGCATTTGAAAACAATTTCAGCTCCTGAATATAATTTAGACATTTAAGCAATCTAGCTGAAGTTGTGCTTATTGGTCAAGGTAAAGTAAAAAAATATCTAAATATTTTTAAGAAAGTTGTTCAGCCTGTTATGCTTGATTTTGTTCCAATCCATCATATTTCCTCTGCCCCAAGTAACCTGTCTTTTAGCGTACTGCCTAGTCTTTATTGATATTCTTTCAATAACCTCATTAATTTCAATTTTTTTATCAATAAAGTCCTTAATTTCAATTAAGCCTATTGCCTTAGTAGCAGTTCTTTTTTTTGAAATCTTCATTTTCAAAAATTTTTTAACCTCTAAAATGGCGCCTTTGTTGATCATATTTTGAGCACGGTTGTGAATCTTATTTACTAAAATATCTCTTGGGTAATCGATGTAAATTTTATAAAAGTCTTTATCTTCAAAAATTGATTTAGTTGCCTTAAACCACTCAAGTAATGTTTTTTTAGTAAATAGTTTAACTTCATAAGCCCTTATTAATCTTTGGGTATCAGATGGATTGACGTAATCTTGAATTTTTGGATCAAGTTTTTTTAATTTTTTTAGAAAAATTTTATTACCCATAGCGCTGTTTAATTCCCTAACTTTTTCTCTAATTTGAATTGGAATTTTAGGAATGTTAACTATCCCATCAGTTAACGTTTTGAAATATAAACCAGTACCTCCAACTATTATTGGAACATTCTTTCTCTTTTTAATTTCAGAAATTTTTTTTTTTGCAGCTTTAAGCCATTCTCCTGATGAGTAATTTTTTTTTACAGACTGAAATCCATATAAATGATGCTTAATCTTTTTGTAATCTTTTTTAGATGGTCTAGCAGATAAAATTTTGAGTTCTTTATAAACTTGCATACTATCGGCATTAATTATTTCACCCTTTATTTTTTTTGCGAGTTTTACTGCAAATTCTGATTTTCCAGATGCTGTGGGTCCATAGATTAAAATAATTTTGGATTTAAAATCCATAAATTAATCCAACTTAATACCAATATATCTTCTTTGATTTTGACTATTATAAATAACAAGTAAAATTGTTTTTTGATCACTATTTAAAACTTTTTTTACAACATCAGATAAATCATCAATCGATCTTATTTTTTTCTTTTGTGCCTCTAAAATTATACTATTTAATTCTATAGATCCTTTTAGTGGACTATCATTTTCAATTTTAGTGATTACCAACCCTGACGTTTGATTAGGTAAATTTCTACTTTTAATATCTTCTTTATTAATCAACCTTACGTTAATTTTTAGTTTGTCAATTGAAATCTCTTTTGGTGAGGTTTTTTTCTCAGCAACTTTAAAGTCCTCTGAAGTTTCTAATCTACCAAGCGTGATTGTTTTGATTATCTCTTTTTTATTTCGCCAAATTTTTACTTTTACATTTTTTCCAACTTCCGTTCTAGCAACAATTGTTGGAAGTTCTTTCATCTCCTTTATTTTCTCACCGTTAAATTCAAGTATGATATCGCCTGCCTTTACACCAGCTTTTTGAGAAGGACTGTTTTCAGCAACACTGGCAACTAATGCACCCCTGGGTTCATCTAAATTTTCAACATCTGCAATTTCTTTTGTAACATCCTGAATTCTAACACCTAACCAACCTCTTTTAGTTTCACCAAATTCTACTAACTGGTCTATTACAATTTTTGCACTGTTAGATGGTATTGCAAAACCAATACCTATAGAACCACTTCTCCCAAGAATTGCCGTATTGATCCCAATTACATCTCCGTTTAAATCAAAAAGGGGACCACCAGAATTTCCAGAGTTAATTGATGCATCTGTTTGTATATAATCTTCATATCGAGTTAAGCCCAATGAACGATTTCTTGCTGAAATGATTCCAGATGTAACAGTTCCACCAAATCCAAATGGATTACCAATTGCAATTACCCAATCACCAATTCTTGCTTTATCTGAGTTTCCAAATTTAACTGGAATAAATTTCTCATTAGAGTCTAATTTTAAAACAGCTATATCAGAAAGAGGATCTGCTCCTATTACCTGAGCTTTAAACTCTTTGTCACCGTTAACTCTTACTATGATATCCTCTGCATCCTGGATTACGTGATTATTAGTAATTACTAATCCCTTTTCGTCAATAATAAAACCTGATCCTAATGCAGCAGACTTTCTTTCTTGAGGAGCTCCAAATTCTTTGAACATATCTTCAAATGGTGAGCCAGGCGGAAACTGAAATGGAAAAGGATTTGACTGAGTGGTAACAGTTGTGGTGGTTGAAATATTTACAACTGATGGCATTAATTTTTCTGCTAAATCAGCGAATGATCTTGGAATTTCATTTGAAAAAGAGGAAATTGAATTATTACATAAAAACAATATAGAAATAAGAAAAACTCTAATTTTTTTATTAAATCTTCGCATAGTAAATAATTATAAAACCTATTATTGCAAAAACTAATCCACCAGTTCTAAGTTGTCCTGAGGGAATTAGTTCCAATCTTTTCAACATACTTTTCATTTTTGATGGAAATATGGCATATAATATACCTTCAATAAATAAGAATAGACCAAATGCAATGATCAATTCACTCATTGATATTTAGTTTGATTGAGGCTGTTTTATATTTCCAAAAAATTTAAAAAACTCGCTGTCAGGTGATAAAATCAATGAAGTTTCACCTCCTATCAAAGCTTTTTCATATGCTTGCATTGCACGATAAAATGCAAAAAATTCTGGGTCTTGTCCAAAGGCACTAGCAAATATATTATTTCTCTTACCATCGCCCTCACCCTTCATAATCTCTGATTTTTTTTGCGCGTCAGCTAAAATTACTGTTACTTCTTTGTCTGCTGTAGAAGTGATTGTTACTGCCATCTCCGCTCCTCTTGCTCTAAATTCTTTTGCCTCTCTTTCCCTTTCAGTTTGCATTCTTCTAAAGATCGCATCACTGTTTGCCTGAGGAAGATCAGCTCTTTTAATTCTTACATCGTTAATTTTTATCCCAAAGTTTTCAGCCTCATTATTAACTCCTTCTTGAATTAAAGCCATTTGCTTTGTTCTATCTTCTGATAATAAAGTTTGAAGTTCTTGTTGACCTAAAACATTTCTAATTCTTGAATTAATAATTGTTGCTAATCTTGATCTAGCTACCCGCTCATTACCCACAGAAATATAAAACTTTAAGGGATCAACTATTTGAAATCTTGCAAAAGCATCTACAATTAGTCTTTTTTGATCTGATGCAATAACTTCTTCAGGTGGAGTATCTAGATTTAAAATTCTTTTATCTAAAAAAACTACGTTTTGAATAAACGGAATTTTAAAATTTAAACCTGGTTTTACAATTATTCTTTTCGGATCACCAAACTGTAAAACGATAGCTTGATTTACTTCTTTCACAATAAAAATTGAAAAGAATAATGTTGCAGCTATTGCAACACTAATACCAGCAATAATTTTTCCCATGTTCATATTCTAATTAGTCACTTTCTTTTTTAATTCAGGCAATGGTAAATATGGCACTACACCTGATCCAGCATTTTTTTCAATAATTACTTTATCAATGTCTGCTAAAACTTTTTCCATAGTTTCCAAATACATTCTTTCTTGTGTTACTGATTTAGCATTTTTATACTCATTATAAATTGCTAAAAATCTACTAGCCTCACCTTCAGCTTTTGCAACAACCTCTTTTTTATAAGCTTCAGCAGCTTGCAATATTTTAGCCGCTTCCCCTCGAGCTCTTGGTATAACATCATTTGCATATGCTTCAGCCTCGTTTTTAGATCTTTCCATATCTGCTCTTGCTGCTTGTACATCTCTAAAAGCGTCAATTACTTGATCTGGTGGATCAGCTTTTTGCGTTTGAACTTGAGTGATTTGAATACCACTTGTGTATTCGTCTAAAATTTTTTGAATAATCTCTTGAGTATCAGTTTCTATTAAAGATCTTCCCTCAGTAAGAATAGGTTGAATATTTGATCGAGCAATAACTTCTCTCATTGCAGTTTCTGCTGCAGCTTTTACGGTACCTTCTGGATCTTGAATTTTAAATAAAAAATTTCCAGCATCTTTAATTACCCAAAAAACAGAAAAATCTATGTTAACTATATTTTCATCACCAGTTAACATTAAGCTTTCTTGTGGAACATCAGCAACACCACCTTGAGAAGAAAATCCACTATCTCTCTCAGACCTGAAACCTATATCTATTCTATTCACTTTTGTGACTTTTGGAGTTAGTGCAGACTCTACGGGAAAAGGAATATGATAATTTAATCCTGGCTGTGTAGTTTTAACAAACTTCCCAAATCTCAAAACTACACCCTGCTCATCTGGCAATACTCTGTAAAGACCGCTTGCCAACCAAACAAAACCTAAAATAAGTAAAACTAAGATAGCTTGTTTTCCACCAGAGGAACTCCCGCCTGGTAAAAACTTTTTTAGTTTTTCTTGAAATTCTCTTACAATTTTATCGATATCTGGTGGAGTCGGTCCTCTACCTGAACCATTTCTACTTCCACCTCCTGGAGGTTTGCCCCAAGGACTACCGCCGCCTTGTCTAAAATCATCTGACATTATAGAAATCTATATAATGTCTTTATGCTGAAAAACAAGGTAAGATCACATTATGCCTAAAGAAAAGCCAGAATTAAGTGACGCAATGCGAAAAAAGTTGAGTAGAAAATCATCTGAAAAAAAGCCAATTAACGGAACAAAATTTACTATTGCAATTTCTAGTGCTAAGGGTGGAGTCGGAAAGTCAACTTTTGCAACAAATCTTGCTTTAGCTTTAAAACAAACAGGTTGTAAAGTTGGAATTCTAGATGCTGACATTTATGGTCCCTCAATTCCTAAAATGTTTGGAATTGATGAAAAGCCTAAAAGTGACGGTCAAAAATTAGATCCTATAATAAAATACGATATTCAATGTATGTCCATTGGATTTCTAACAGATCAACAAACTCCAATGATTTGGAGAGGGCCCATGGTAACAAGTGCTATTAAAACATTTACACAAAAAGTTAATTGGAAAGATTTAGATTTTATAATAGTAGATATGCCACCTGGAACTGGTGATACTCAACTTACTTTTTCACAGGATATTAAAATGGATGGAGCTATAATAGTTTCTACTCCGCAAGAAGTTGCTCTGTTGGATGTAAAAAGAGGAATCAAAATGTTTGATAAACTTGGAGTTAAAATTTTAGGTTTAGTCGACAATATGAGCTACTTCATAGGAGATGATAAAAAAAAATATTACATATTTGGAGAGGGCGGAGTAAAAAAAACTGCACTGGAATTTAATAAAGAATTTTTAGGTGAAATACCAATTGATCCAGAAGTTAGTAAAAGTGGAGATGAAGGAATACCTATTGTCGAAAAAAATCCCACAAATGAAATTTCAAAAAACTATTTAACTTTAGCGAATAAGATTAGAAAATTATATCTAATTAATTAAAAAATCTTTATGTAATTATGGAGTATAGAAAAGATTTAGACGGTTTAAGAGCAATTTCAATAATTTTTGTAGTTTTTTATCATCTTCAACTAAATCTTTTTAATGGATTGTTTTTAGGTGGCTTCATAGGTGTTGATATTTTTTTTGTTCTTTCTGGTTATTTGTTAACTGGTTTATTAACAAAAAATTATCAATCAAAAATAAGTATTGGATCATTTTATTTAAAAAGATCAAGAAGACTACTTCCATCTTTTTATTTTGTTATTTTTTGTTCGGTAATAATTTCTTATTTCTTTTTGATTTCTAATTATTACGAAGAATTTTATAAAAGTGTAATATCAGCAACCGGAATATTTTCAAATTTTTTCTTTGCTTTTAATTCTAATTATTTTGATACACCATATTTCCTTAAACCATTACTGCACACGTGGAGTCTTTCAATAGAATTTCAGTTTATATTATTTTATCCAATTTTTTTGTATCTATGTTTAAAAAAATTGAGTCGAAAAAAAATTGTATATTTATTTTCAATAATATTTTTTTTGAACTTACTATACATACAATTTGGAGGAAACCTTCAATTTACTTACCCTTATATTGAAAAAAATTTATCTATATTCAATCCACCAACAGCAGGTACCTTTTTTTATACAACTAGTAGAATCTGGGAATTTTTAGCTGGTGCGATTTGTTTCTATATTTCCAAAAAAAATAAGTATGAGAATATTCTATACACATGTGGAGTAATATTGATATTTTTATCATTATTTTTTTTTAGTAAAGGTGTAAACAATCCAAGTATAAATAACATTATTCCTGTTATTGGTACTTGCTTAATTATAACTTCCAATAGTAATTATAATTTTCTAAAAAAGATTCTTTCTCTAAAACTTTTTGTTTTTATAGGTTTGGTCTCTTATAGTTTATATCTTGTTCATTTCCCGGTGATCTCATTTAGTGAGTACATCTTCAAAGAAAATTATTTTAACAACAAAATTTCATTAAAAATATTTCTATTTTCCTTATCTTTTTTAATAAGCATATTATTATGGAAGTTTATCGAGGAACCTTTTAGAAACTCAAAATTAATTACCAATAAATCATTTGTTAAAATTATAGTTTCATCTTTTTTGGTAATAATAATTTTTAACTATTCCTTAAATACTCTTAAAAAGAAAAAAGATATAGCTATTAAAGAAAAATATTCATCTATAAATTTCAATTTTGACTCTGCTGACATATCTAAATTTAAAAATGAATTTAATGATATTAAAAATGTAAAGATATTAATTCTTGGTGATTCTCAGTCTGTTGACTTATTTAAAATCTTAAAACAAAATAATTATTTAAATGATAAGTATGATTTTGCATATTTTGACTCTAAATTTGAATTTAATTATTTAAGTGAAAATACCTTTTTAGCCAAAAAATTTAGAGAAAGACTGGTCAATTCAAAAAAATTTAAAAAAAGTAATTACATAATTATTTCAACAGATTACTCTCAAAAAGATTTAAGATCATTTGACAAAAACATAAAATTTTTAAGTAAATTTAAAAAAAATTTAATAGTTTCAAATTCATTTCCAAATTTTTCAATTCACGACCCAGTTTTGTCTATTTTATTAAAAAATGATACAGATTATCTATCAAGTGAGACTTTAAACAAAGAATTATTTAAATTTATTAAAAAACAAATTTTCAAGATCAATGAAATTATTAATATAAAGACAAAAGAAAATAATTTGTTATTATTTGATCGAACTAATTTGATATGTAATTATAAGATGAAAGTATGTCCAGCCTTATCAGAAGATAACAGGCTAATTTTCTCTGATAATAAACATTTAACAAATTATGGGATAAATCATTTTTCAAATTCAAAATATCTAAAAGAATTTTTTAGCAATAATATTAAAAATTAAAAAAATTTAATTAAATCAATTTATCTTTTAGTTCCAAAGCAGTCATTAGCTCATTCCATTCTCTTTTAGATAATCCTGATTTTTCAGCATGTACTTTTTCACCACTAATCAATTTCTGAATGACTCTTTTACCTTTTGATGAAACTTCTGTACCACCTACTCTATAATCCAAGAATGCTTCATAAGTAATTGGTACCCATTTTTTTACAGTATCAAGCATGACATCTGCATAAGCTCTGATTTCGAATTGCGCATGGTGATCGGCTCTTAACCTTAAAAAATTCATTAAGTTCAATAGATCTGTTTTCCAATACCACTGGGTATAAGTATTTAATGTCAGATTCATTCTTGCTAATTCTCTTGCTAAGCCAACTTGTTTTTCATCTATTACTGAACCATCATATCTCTCATTAAGCATAGTTTCATAGTTGTCATAAGTTTGTTCAGCATCCTTCTTTAACAAATTTAAAACTTTTTTTGCTTGATCACCTGTAAGAATATCCCCTCTTCCTTGTCTATTACTTTGAGATTGCGCTGCTAAATTTTCTACTGCAGGCAAATAAAATTCTTTATCTAAAATAGAATATCTTGCAGAATATTCATTCACATTCGCAGTTCTGTGTCTAATCCATTGTCTAGCAATAAAAATTGGAAGTTTTACATGATACTTAATTTCGCACATTTCAAATGGTGTGCTGTGCCAATGCCTCATTAGGTATTTTATTAAACCAGAGTCAGTTGAAACTTTCTTGGTCCCTTTGCCGTAGGAGACTCTTGCTGCCTGAACGATGGACGTATCATCACCCATATAATCAATCACTCTTATAAAACCATGATCTAAAATGGGTATTGCCTCGTAAAGAATATTTTCTAGTTCCGCTACAGTAACTCTTTTTGTTTTATTTTCTTGAGACTGTTGCTCTTTAATTTCATTTTGCTGTTCTTTGGTTAATTTCATGAATAATTTATTGAATCTTTAAAGATTACTTTTATATTAATCATGTTGGTTTTCCAACTATGACGATAAACGAATTTCGTAATAACCATTGCGGACGTGGGGGCAGTACCCACCACCTCCACCATTTACAACTTATGGGGGTGAACTAGATTCGACGGGTGACTAAAGGCTATTCTTTCGTCCGGAATTGTTCCTCCGTAAAGGACTAATTATAATTGCTAACGAAAGTTACGCACTTGCTGCATAATTAACTTTGTTAATTAAGCAAACGGGGTTTTGGGGCACCTGGCAACAGAACGCCCCCTAAAATCATTATTTAATTTTCAGCTGCGCTTGTGCAGCTGCTAACCTTGCTATAGGAACTCTGTAAGGGGAACATGAGACATAATCAAGTCCTGCTTTTGAACAAAAATAAATACTCTTTGGATCACCACCATGTTCACCACATATACCAAGTTTAATTTTTTTGTTCTGTTTTTTTCCTTTATGAACCGCTATTTTGACTAAGTCTTTTACTCCATCATCAATAGATACAAACGGATCAATAGTAAAAATCTTATTATCTATATAATCATTTAAAAATTTACCACTATCGTCTCTACTTATTCCAAAAGTTGTTTGTGTTAAATCATTGGTACCAAAACTAAAAAATTCAGCATGTTTTGCTATATCATCAGCCTTAATCGCTGCCCTAGGTAATTCAATCATTGTTCCCACAAGAAATTCAATTTTTGTTTTATTTTCCTTTTGAACTTTTCTTGCAGTATTAATTACTAAATTTTTCATTATTTTAATCTCAGCTTCGGTTGAAACTAAAGGTATCATTATCTCAGGAAAAGCAAATTTTTGTTTACTTTTTTTAAGGTCTGCAAGTGCCTCGAATATCGCTCTACATTGCATTTCATAAATTTCAGGAAATGAGATACCAAGCCTACAGCCTCTATGTCCTAACATAGGATTTTGTTCGTGCAGTTCCTCTATCCTGCTTTCAATTTCCTTTTTGTCTGATCCAATAACATTAGCTACTTCAGAAATTTCTTTATCAGATTTAGGTAAAAATTCATGTAAGGGTGGGTCTAATAATCTTACAGTAACTGGAAGCCCATGCATAATCTTAAATATCTCCATAAAATCTTTTTTTTGATGTGGGAGAATTTTTTGCAAAGCTTTAGATCTATCATCGAGTGTTTTTGATAAAATCATTTCTCGAACAGATAAAATTCTTTCCTCATCAAAAAACATGTGTTCAGTCCTACAAAGCCCGATACCCTCTGCTCCAAAATCTCTAGCTGTTTTAGTGTCTAACGGAGTCTCAGAGTTAGTCCGTACTTTAAGTTTTCTAATTTTATCAGCCCAGCTCATCAATTTTGAAAAATCTCCTGATATCTCAGGTTTTATAGTTGGAACTGTGCCTAAAATTATTCTTCCTGTAGAGCCATCAATAGTGATTATTTCTCCCTCTTTGACCTCAACTGAAGATGTTTTAAATATTTTTTTATCGTAATTAATTTCAATTTCACTAGAACCAGAAACACAAGGTCTTCCCATTCCCCTAGCTACAACTGCAGCATGACTAGTCATTCCTCCTCTTGAGGTTAAAATGCCCTTTGCAGCATGCATTCCTTGAATATCTTCTGGAGAAGTTTCAACTCTAACTAAAATTGTATCTTGCATCATATCATTTAATCTTTCAGCTTCTTCCGAAGTGAAAACTACCTTTCCACTTACTGCACCAGGAGATGCTGGGAGACCATTTGCAATAACCTTGATTGGACTTTTATCATCTAAAGTGGGATGCAAAAGTGTATCTAAAGAATTAGGATCAACTCTTAAAACAGCATCATTTTTAGTGATTAATTTTTCTTTAACCATATCTACAGCAATCTTTATTGCTGATTTTGCAGTCCTTTTACCTGACCTAGTTTGTAGGATCCATAATTTCTCATTCTCAACTGTAAATTCTACATCTTGCATATCTTTGTAATGCACCTCTAATTTTTTTAAAATTTTATGAAGTTCTAAATAAACTTTTGGCATAGACTCTTCCATGGAAAGTGCCTCAACTTTTGCCTCTCGTTTGGCTTTTTTCGTAATATATTGTGGTGTCCTTGTTCCTGCTACAACATCCTCTCCTTGAGCATTAATTAAATACTCTCCATAAATATCATTTGTTCCGTCTGACGGATTTCTCGTAAAAACAACTCCAGTAGCACAATCATTTCCCATATTTCCAAAAACCATAGATTGCACATTAACTGCTGTTCCCCATTCAGATGGTATATGATTTAACTTTCTATAAATTTTAGCTCTATTACTGTCCCAAGATAAAAATACTGCACTTATTGCTCCTAATAATTGATGATATACATCTTGAGGAAATTCTTTTTTTGTTTTTTCTTTAACAATGTTTTTAAAATCTTTTATCAAACCATCCCAATCATCTTCATCAAGATCTGTATCTAGCAAAACTCCTTTAGTTAATTTATAATTTTCTATAAGTTCCTCAAAATGATAATTTTCTACCCCAAGAACAACATTTCCATACATTTGAATAAATCTTCTATAACTATCTTTGGCAAATCTTCCATTAGAGGTTTTGTTAGCTAGTGCTTTAACAGTTTTGTCATTCAAACCAAGATTAAGTATTGTATCCATCATACCGGGCATTGATACTCTAGCACCAGATCTCACAGATAATAAAAGTGGATTTTTAAGATCTCCAAATTTTTTTTTTACATCTTTTTCAATTATCTTTAACTCTTTTTTCATTTGATTTATAAATGAAGAATTCAATCTCTTTTTATTTTGGTAAAAAATATCACAGACTTTTGTTGAAATTGTAAATCCAGGCGGAACTGGAAGACCCATTCTTCCCATTTCTGATAAATTAGCACCTTTGCCGCCTAAAAAATTTTGGGGATTATTAATTTTTTTTGAGTCTTTGGATTTAAAATTTAAAATTAACTTATTCATTATTGGCTTTTAATAATTGAAAATTCATAAAATTTTGAAAGGTTTTACATAACATATTTATAAGTTCCAAACGATTTTTTCTTAAATCTTCATTATCTTCATTAACTTTTACATTATCAAAAAATTCAAATACTTCTTTTTTTGCTCCAGCTAAGACTGATAAAGACTCCTCATAATTTTCATTATCGTCTATATCTGAATAATACTTTTTTATAGAAGTAATCTTTTTAAACAAATTTTTTTCGTAATCGCTTTTAAAAATACCAGGATCTGTTGAATTAGTTATTTCAATTTCTTTATTTTCCATTTCACTTTGAAGTATATTGGAGGCCCTTTTATAACTTGATGTTATATCTATACCAATTTGATTATTAATTATTTTGTTTACACATCTTGCTTTTTCGAAAGATGAAAACAATTTATTAGTTGAAAAATTTGAAATTGAAGCCTCAATGATATCAAATCTGACATCTTTTTCTTTAAGATAATATCTAAATCTGTCTTTTAGAAAGTTATTTAAATCTTTTTGCAATTCTTCATTAGTAAGTGTAAAATTTTGTTCTTGATATAAGCCAATCGAATAATTTAAAAAATCATTTAATTTTAAGTCTTTTTTATTTTCAATTATTATTCTTATTATGCCGAGCGCCACTCTTCTAAGTGCGAACGGATCTTTTGAACTTGTGGGTTTTTCATCAATCCCAAAAAAACCAACAAGATTATCTATTTTGTCTGTCATCGACAAAGCAATACTGAAAGGTTTTTTTGGTACATTTGAATCTAATCCAATCGGTAAATATTGTTCAGTTATTGATAAACAAATATCTTTATCAAAACCTTGTTGTGCGGAAAAATAGCCTCCCATAATTCCCTGTAATTCAGGAAACTCACCAACTAAATCAGAAGTTAAATCTGTTTTACAAATAGATGCTGATAACTCTACTTTTTCTTTACTAATTAATAATTCATCAGATATCATTCCACCTAATTTTCTCATTCGCTGAACTTTATCAAAATAGGTTCCAAGTCCCTTGAAAAAATTAATTCTTTTTAGTTCAGATACTTTTTTCACTAAATTTTGTGTTTTATCTTTATTCCAAAAAAATTCTGCATCGCTCAATCTAGCATCAACAACTCTTTGATTTCCAAGTTTGATTAACCCTTTTTGGTCTTTTTTATTTGCAACGAGTAAAAATTGATTTGTAATTTGATTATTTTTATCAATCGTAGGAAAATATTTTTGATGTGACTGCATAGTCAAAATAAGTATTTCCCTCGGGATTGACAAAAATTTTTTATCAAAATCACATAGTAAAACGTTTGGACATTCAACTAAATCTACAACCTCATCAAATAATTTTAAATTTTCTAAAATAAATAATTTTTTTTTACTTAATATCTTTGTGAATTCCTTTTGAATAATTTGTTTTCTTTTAGTTTGATCAACAATCGTTCCATGTATCTTCAAAAATCTTTCATAAGATTTGAAATTTTTAAATACTCTTGTTTTTTCTTCATAATCCTTATCAATAAAGGTCCTATTAGACGAAGTTAGATGGTAAAATTTGAAGTCTATTATTTTTTCATCAAAAACTGATAAAATAGACTTTAATGGTCTTGCCCAATTAAGGTTAAATTCACCCCATTTCATTGATTTTTTCCATTGGTAGCTACCTAAAAGTTTTGGTATTAAATCTTTTAACAAATCTGAAGTGTTCAATGTTTTTGAGGGTGTTTTAAAAAAGTAGAATTCTCCTTTTTCTGTATCACGTTTAATAAGTTGTTTTTTGTCAATTTTATTTGATCTCAAAAAACCATCAATTGCTTCTACAGGAGCACTAGTTTTGGGTCCTTTTATTTCCTCAGACGCAACTTTAATTTTTTTTTGTAAACCCTCAAATACGATAATTACTCTGTTTGGAGTTGATAATGAAAAACTTTTTTTTGATTTTATAGATTTATTGATCAAATATTCTCTAAATTCCTCTAAAAGTTTTTCACGAAAATTTTTTTGTAAATTAGCTGGAATTTCCTCACTAAATAATTCTAAAAAAAATTCCGCCATTTTATATTTGTGTATCAATCCAAATTGAAGCAACAGATTTTGTAATTTCTCTTATACGTCCAATATATTCTGCTCTCTGGGCAACACTGATAGCTCCTCTTGCATCAAGTATATTAAATACATGACTTGCTTTTAAGCATTGATCATAAGCTGGGAGCGATATATTTTTATTTATTAATGATTTAGCCTCACTTTCGAACATATCAAATATTTTTAACAGATTCGAGGTATTAGCATGTTCAAAGTTATAAGCTGAAAATTCTTTCTCCGCTTGATGAAAAACTTCTCTGTATTCAACATTTTCGTTATTCCAAATTAAATCATAAACATTATTTTTTTGTTGTGTGAACATACAAATTCTTTCCAAGCCATAAGTAATTTCTACTGAAACAGGTTTACATTCAAAGCCGGCCATTTGTTGAAAATATGTAAATTGAGTTATTTCCATTCCATCACACCAAACTTCCCAACCAAGACCTGCTGCGCCTAAAGTTGGACTTTCCCAATCGTCCTCAACAAATCTAATATCATGATTTTTATGGTCAATACCGATTGTAGACAAACTATTTAAATAAAGTTTTTTTATATTTAATGGAGAAGGTTTAATTATAACTTGAAATTGATAATAGTGCTGAAGTCTATTAGGGTTATTTCCATATCTTCCATCAGTCGGTCTTCTAGAAGGTTGTGCATAAGCTGCTTTCCATGGTTTTGGTCCAAGTGACCTCAGAGTTGTGGCTGGATGAAAAGTTCCTGCTCCAACCTCCATATCATATGGTTGTAAAATTATACAACCATGTTTACTCCAATATTTTTGGAGATTTAAAATTGTATCCTGAAAAGTTTGAAATTTTGGTTTTTTTTTACTTTTTTTAGAGACCATATTTTTGCCAAATAGATTTTTCTTCTAATATATTTGCGACCTGATCGACGTGATCGTTAGATGATGATAATTTCTTACTTAACCAACTTTTAGATTTTTCAAATTTTTTGATTATTGCATCTTCTCCAAATTTTTCTCTCAACACTTGATTGGCATCGCCTATTTCATCAATCAAACCAAGTTCTTTGGATTTACTTCCAGACCAAAACTCTCCAGAAAATAACTCAACTTCTGATTTCTTTAGTTTTTCACCTCTACTTTTTTCAACAACATTAATGAAATTTTTATGCAAATCTAATTGTATATTTTTTAATCTTTCTATATCTTCTTTTTTTTCTTCAAGAAACGGATCGAGAGTGCTTTTATTTTTACCAGCAGTATGAACTCTTCTTTCAACTCCAATTTTTTTAATTAACTCTGTAAAACCAAATGATGAATAAATTACACCTATAGATCCAATAATTGAACTAGAGTTTGCATAAATTTCATCACCAGCACACGCAATCAAATAGCCTCCTGATGCAGCAATATCCTCTGCAAAAACTATTACCTTTTTTTTATTTTTTTTTGCTTGTTGTCTTATAAAATTAAAGATTAAGTGTGATTGAACAGGTGATCCACCAGGAGAATTAATTGTAATAGCAACACATGGTGCTTTTTTTACCGAAAAAGCCTTTAAAATTATCTCTTCTTGACCTGAAAAATCTATACCTTGTTTAAATTTACCCACGTTTCCGATAACACCAGCTAATTTAATATGAGGAATAATTTTCTTCTTTTTAAAAATTGAGAGCATAACAAAACTTTATAGAATTTTTGTATTAATATAAAGACACCTTATAATTGAAGATTTAGGTGCGTCAATTGATAAGTATCAAAAGAAACTTATTAAACTAATTTGCTCACATTATGGGAAGCGTGATTCAACTTAAAAAACAAATTAATAACTCTTACTTTCAACTTAAAAACTCAGTTGAAAATAAGCTAATGCTTGTTGAAGAAAAAATTAAATCAAAATTAGATAGTAATGTTGAGCTAGTTAAAAAAATGACAGATTATCATTTAAATACTGGTGGCAAAAGGTTAAGAGCCCTATTAACTTTAGGCTCATCAAAGTTATGTGGTTATACAAAAGGGACCAGAGATATAAATTTGGCAGCTTGCGTGGAACTAATTCATGCTGCAACTTTGATGCATGATGATGTTATAGATAATGGTTCAATTAGAAGAGGTAAAAAAACACCAAATAAAATTTGGGGTAACCACTCATCAGTTCTTGCAGGCGATTATCTTCTTAGTAGGTGTTTTGAAATGATGGTAGAAGATGGAAATATTGAAGTTTTAAAACTATTATCTTCAACATCATCAATAATTGCTCAAGGTGAAATTTTGCAACTCCAGCATAAAGGTGAAGTTGATATGCTTGAAGAAACTTATTTGAAAATAATTTCTTCAAAGACGGCTGAGTTGTTTGCTGCTGCAACTAAAGTAGGAGCAATTTTATCAGAAATGAAAACTAAAGAGAAAGAAGCTTTAGAGTTTTATGGTAGGAATTTAGGTTTAACTTTTCAAATTGCTGATGACACCTTAGATTATAATTCAGAATTAAAATTATTTGGAAAAAATATCGGTCAAGACTTCTATGAGGGAAAAATTACACTACCAATAATTCTTTTGTTTCAAAAAGCTGATAAAGATGAAAAAGAAACTCTTAAGAAAACTTTTGCAAAAGAAGAGAGAAATCAAAATGATTTAAATTATACTTTATCTTTAATAAAGAAATACGATATAATAAATAGTTGTTATCAAAAGGCCAAGCACTATATTAATTTGTCATCAAATTCATTGTCAGTATTTAAAGACTCTGAGGAAAAAAATATCCTCGAAAATTTAACGTCTTTTAGTTTATCAAGAAATTTTTAGGGGCTTAAAAGACTTTTCGTCCAATCATTATTGGCTGTCAATTTATACTTTAGTCTTTCGTGTATTCTATTATCTCCGTCTAACCAAAATTCTATGCTTGTAGGTTTTAAATTCCAGCCAGACCAATGATTTGGTCTTGGAACATTATTTTGGTCTTGGTATTTATTTTTAAATTGTTCTAGTGATTTTATCAATTCTTCTCTATTGGCTAATTCACTACTTTGTTTTGATGCCCAAGCTCCAATTCTACTTTCGTAAGCTCTAGAATTAAAATAATTATCCGCTACCTCATCGTCTACTTGACTCAAAGTACCTACAATTCTAATTTGCCTTAACAAACTTTTCCAATGAAAACACATCGTTGCATTAGGGTTTTCTTTAATTTCGTTCCCTTTCTGACTATTAAGATTAGTATAAAAAACAAATCCATTTTTATCGTAACCTTTAAGAAGCACCATCCTTACTGATGGAACGCCTTGTTTTGTTGCAGTTCCAAGAGCTAAAGCATTTGGATCATTAATTTCATTCTTTTTTGCCTCTACGTACCAACTTTCAAATAATTTAAAAGGATCATCTAAATCTAGAAAGCATTTATTGAGCCCTAGTGAGTTTTTTTCATTCATAATTTTAACAAAATAATCTATACAATATAAATAATGTCATTTAATACTTTTGGAAAGGTTTTTCGTTTCACTACATGGGGAGAATCTCATGGTCCTGCAATTGGTTGTATAATAGATGGTTGTCCACCACTAATAAACCTCGATGAACGAGATATTCAGACAGAACTCAATAAAAGAAAACCTGGTCAATCTAAATTTACCACTCAAAGAAAAGAGAGTGATAAAGTTGAGATTCTTTCAGGAGTCTTCGAAGGTAAAACAACTGGAACTCCAATCTCTTTAATAATTTATAACGAGGATATGCGCTCAAAAGATTATAGTGATATTAAGGATAAATTCAGACCAGGTCATGCTGATTATACCTACTTTAAAAAGTATGGAATTAGAGATTATAGAGGTGGCGGAAGGTCTTCTGCACGAGAGACTGCTTCTAGGGTTGCAGCAGGAGCTGTGGCAAAAAAAGTTTTGGAGAAAAAATTAGGTAAAAAATTTAAAATTTCTGGTGCAGTTACACAACTTGGTATTCTTGGATGCGATACAAACAAGTGGGATGATAGGATAATTTATAAAAATCCGTTTTTTTGTCCTGATAAATCTATGCTTAAAATATGGGAAAAATATCTTTTAAGTATTAGAAAGGCAGGTTCATCTTGTGGTGCTATAATTGAAATTAGAGCTAATGGTATTCCTGCAGGACTGGGGGCACCAATTTACTCAAAACTAGACTCTGATATTGCATCTGCAATGATGAGTATTAATGCTGTAAAAGGTGTTAATATTGGTTCTGGAATGAATTCCGCTCAATTGTCTGGAGAAGAAAATTCAGATGAAATTTCAAAATCAAAAAATAAATTAAAGTTTAACTCAAATAATGCAGGTGGAATTCTTGGTGGCATCTCTTCTGGTCAACAAATAATTGTTTCATTTGCTGTAAAGCCTACATCATCAATTTTAAAAAGCAGAAAGACAATTAATAAATTTGGAAAAAATACTAGGATATCTGTTAAGGGAAGACATGATCCGTGTGTTGGAATTAGAGCAGTTCCAGTAGGTGAGGCTATGCTATCATGCGTTTTACTTGATCATTATTTATTGAATCAAGCTCAATGTGGATAATCACTTTATTTTTGTTTTTGTAAGATAATATTTGAATTTAATACATCTAAAATTTGTTCTTCAATAGAAATGCTATCTAAATTTGCGAGTTTATACATATTTTCAGGTTTGTCTTGATCAATAAAAATATCTGGAAGTTTCATTGATCTAAATTTTAAATTTGAGTCCATTAATCCTTTTTTTGATAGAAAATCAATTACATGAGAACCAAATCCACCAATTGACCCCTCCTCAATAGTTACAATTGCCTCATGTGTTGTTGCTAATTGCCAAATCAAATTTTCATCCAATGGCTTAGCAAATCTTGCATCCACTATTGTAATATTAACACCTTTTTTTTTTAAATTTTCTGATGCCTTTAAACTTTCACTTAATCTCGCACCAAAATTAATTAAAGCTAACTTTTTTCCATCTTGAATAATTCTTGATTTACCAATCTCTATCTTTTCATTAATTGATGGCAATATTGATCCAATACCAGTCCCTCTTGGATACCTGAATGCGCAGGGTCTATCATTTATTTCTGTAGAAGTGTTAATCATTCTAACTAACTCAGCCTCATCACTTGCAGCCATTACAATAAAATTTGGTAGTGTTGCTAAATAAGTCGTATCAAAACTTCCTGCGTGTGTTGGTCCATCGGCTCCAACTAATCCAGCTCTATCTATCGCAAATCTTACAGGTAAACTCTGTATTGCAACATCATGTACAACTTGATCATATGCTCTTTGAAGGAATGTTGAATAAATTGCTGCATAGGGTTTATAATTCTCAGTCGCTAAACCAGCGGCAAATGTAACAGCGTGTTGCTCAGCAATACCAACATCATAAGTTCTATCTGGAAATTCTTTTCGAAAATTACTCAATCCAGTTCCATCTGGCATAGCGGCAGTTATTGCAACTATTTTACTATCTTTTTTTGCGTGTTGTATCAGAGTATCAGCAAAAACTTTGGTGTATGATGGTACTTTACTTGAACTTTTTTCCTGTTCTCCAGTCTTTACATTAAATTTGGATACCCCATGATAATGATCTTTTGCTTCTTCAGCGAAAGAATACCCTTTGCCTTTTTTTGTTTTTATATGAATTAATATAGGACCTTGATGTTTTGTGTCCCTTGCATTTCTTAAAATTGGAATCAATGAAGAAAGGTCATGACCATCTATAGGGCCAATATAATAGAAACCTAATGAACTAAATAAAGTTCCACCAGTTACAGCTGATCTTAATAAATCTTCAGCTTTACCCGCTTTTGCAGTAAATCTTTTTGAAAAAGCTGATGTAATCAATTTTATAGTTTCTCTTAAACTAAAATAAATTTTACCAGAAAAAATTTTAGCTAGATATGTTCCCATTGCTCCAACAGGCCTTGCAATTGACATGTCGTTATCATTTAATATCACAATCATTTTAGTCTTAGAGGCACCTGCATTATTCATGGCTTCATAAGCCATGCCTGCGCTTATTGCACCATCACCAATCACTGCAATAACATTTTCTGATTTTTTTGATAATTTATTTGCCTCTGCAATTCCCAAAGCTGATGAAATTGAGGTGGAACTATGAGCAGCTCCAAAGGGATCATATTCACTTTCTGAACGCTTGGTAAATCCTGACAGACCTCCTCCTTGCCGAAGTGTTCTTATTTTATCTTTTCTTCCTGTTAAAATTTTGTGTGGATAACATTGGTGTCCCACATCCCAGATTAATTTATCACTTGGTGTATTAAAAATATAATGTAATGCAACGCTTAATTCTACAACACCTAAACTAGCACCCAAATGTCCTCCAGTAACTGATACTGCATCGATCATTTCCTCTCTTAATTCATCAGCAACCTTTTGCAGTTTTGTTTCAGGAACTTTTTTTAAGTCTGATGGAAAATTAATCTGATCTAAAAATTCGTAATTTTTTTTCATTTATTTCTATTTAAAATATAATTTAAGGTTTCGGTTAAATTCTTAGATTTAGGTCCATATTTTTTTAACTTAGTATTTATTTTTAAAATTAGCTTTTTCGCATATCTAATAGTATTTTTATCTCCCAGTAAACTAATAAGAGTAGCTTTACCTTTTTTCTTATCTTTTCCAGTTTTTTTTCCTGCAGCTAAAAGGTTTCCATTATAATCAATTAAATCATCAGCAACCTGAAATAGTAAACCTATATCAGCTCCAATATTTTCAAATTTTTGAATATCTTTTTTACTTTTGTTCTTTAAAATTAACGGAGCTACGCAACAAAAACTAAAAAGTTTACCAGTTTTTTTTATTTCCATTTCAATTATTTTTTTTTCTGAAATTTTCTTATGTTCATAGCTAAGATCTAAATATTGACCACCAGCAATCCCGAGATGTCCAGAACTCTCAGAAATTTTATTAATTAATCTAATTTTTGTTTTTTCATTGACATTCAAATCTTTGTGACTCAAAATCTCGAATGCCATAGTTAAGAGTGAGTTTCCAGCAAGAACAGCTGTAGACTCTCCAAATTTGATATGCGTAGAAGGCTTTCCTCGTCTTATTAAATCATTATCCATACATGGTAAATCATCATGAATAAGTGAATAAGCATGAATACATTCAACAGCAGCACCAATAATTAGTAAAGTTTTGTAATTTAAATTAAACATTGAACCGACATCGACTAGTATTTTTGATCTTATTTTTTTACCACCCGAAAATAATCCATATTGCATTGGGACAATCAGTTTTGATTTTTTTTGCTTTTTTATAAATCTTTTTAAAAAAATATTTGTGTCTTTAGCAATTTTATTTAGTTTTTTTTGCATTATTTTTTGTAATTATTTTAGATATAGTATCTTTAGTTGTTGTATTGATGTCGATGACTTTTTTTTTAAATTTTTTCTCGATGATATTGTTAAGTTTTATCAAATTTTGATATTTTTCAATTGAATTTTGTAAATCTTTTTGACTTTCTAAATCCTCAATTAACTTATTAGCTTCGAGAGTTAATTCCTCCAGAGACGAAGATTCATAATCATTTGGTAAATCTTTATCTTTCATATAATACTCTCAGATAATACATGAAAATGAATCTTGCAAATATTAAAAAAGCAAAAAAACTTCTACATAAAAGGGAGTGTATTGCTATACCTACAGAAACAGTTTATGGTTTAGCGGGTAATGCCTACTCAGACCAAGCCTGTCAAAAAATATATAAGCTTAAAAAAAGACCAAAAAATAACCCTCTAATAGTCCATTATTTGAATATTCAAAGATTGAAAAAAGATTGTCATTTAAACAATGACTTTATTAAACTATATAAAAAATTTTGTCCTGGTCCTTTAACGTTTATACTAAATCTTAAAAAATCATCAAAAATTTCAAAAATAATTACTAACAAAAAAAATACATTGGCGGTAAGATTTCCGCGGCACTCAGTCACGAGAAGATTACTAAAAATTTTAGAATTTCCTTTAGCAGCTCCAAGTGCTAATCCCTCATCTAGGGTTAGTGCTGTTACATCCAATGATGTAAAAGAAGATTTTGGAAAAAAAATTAAGTACATACTTGAGGGTGGAAAATCATCTATTGGAGTAGAATCAACCATTATTGATCTCAGAAAGAATCCTCAAATCTTAAGATTGGGAGGCTTAAATGTTTCAACGATTCAAAAAATACTAAGAAAAAAAATAACAATAAATAACAAACCTTCAAAAATCGTTTCGCCAGGCCAACTTAAGGTTCATTATTCACCAGGTTTGCCCATCAGACTTAATGCAAAAAATATTCGTAAAGGTGAGGCATACTTATTGATTAGAAAGAAAAAAGTAAGTAAACCAAATTATTATTTTTTGTCACAAAAAGGAAATCTAAAGGAGGCTGTAAAAAATTTATATTCTACTTTAAGAAAAATAAAAAAAAAGAAATACAGCTCGATTGCAGTATGTAAAATTCCTGATAGAGGATATGGTAAAACAATTAATGATAGGTTATTAAGAGCATCAAGATTCAATGAAAAAACCACTTGAAGTAATAGGATTATCAAAAACTTATAATACAAAAGAAGCAGTAAAGGAAGTTTCTTTTAAAGTAAATCAAAATGAAATTATTGGTATACTTGGTCCTAATGGTTGTGGAAAAACTACTACAATCGGTATGATTTTAGGTTTATTAAAACCATCAAAAGGAAAAGTTTTAATAAATGGAGTCGAAATTGAAAATCAACGTGTAGATTTATTAAATCAATTAAATTTTATATCACCTTATATAGAGTTGCCAAAAAAATTGACCGTTAGACAAAATTTAGAAGTTTATGGGAGGCTTTATGATGTGAACAAACATAAGGAAAAAATTGAATATCTGTGTGAAAAATTAAGACTCTACGAATTTATAGATAAATTAACTGGGGAGTTGTCATCTGGTCAAAAAAATAGAGTGAGTCTTGCAAAGTCAATAATTAATAATCCAAAAGTTTTACTTCTTGATGAACCTACGGCATCACTTGATCCTGAAACAGGTGATTTTGTTAGAAGTTTTTTAGAGGAATATCAACAGGAAAATAAAACATCAATTCTATTAGCATCTCACAATATGGCAGAGGTAGAGAGACTATGTTCTTCAGTTTTAATGATGAATAAAGGATCAATTATTGATGAGGGTAGACCAGAGGAATTAATTAAAAAACATGGAAGAAAAAATATGGAAGAAGTTTTTTTAAAACTAACAAGAGAAAAAGTATGAATTTCAATAAAATGTATGGTCTTTTCCTAAGACACTTTTATTTAATTAAAAGTTCTTTACCAAGAATTTTGGATTTAATTTATTGGCCGACAATTCAAATAATTTTGTGGGGTTTTATCTCGAAGTTCTTCTCAATACATAGTGACTACTATAGCAACACTTTGGGAGTAATTTTAACATGTGCAATACTTTACGATATTCTTTTTAGATCAAGTATTAGTTTTAACATGCTTTTTTTAGAAGAAATCTGGAGTAGAAATTTCACAAATTTGTTTATTGCTCCCCTAAAGCTTAAAGAAATTATTATTTCATTAATTTTTACTGCTTTGATAAGGACTTTGATAGGATTGGTTCCTGCGATAATGCTAACTTCTCCTCTATTTGGTGTATCAATTTTAAAATTAGGATTACCACTTTTATTCCTATTCCTTAGTTTATATCTTTTTGGGATAACACTTGGATTATTTGTAAGTTCAGGACTAATTAGATTTGGTCCGTCTTTTGAAAATATTGCGTGGTCATCATTATTTTTGCTAGCTCCTCTGGGATGCATCTACTATCCAATAGAAATTCTACCAGAATTATTTCAATTCATAGCAAAAGGTTTACCACTTGTTTATATTTTCGATGAGACCAGAAACATACTTTTAAATGGTTCAATTGATTATACAAATTTAAAACAAGCGTATTTGTTGAACCTTATCTATTTAGTTATTGGAATAGTCCTATTTTATTTATCTTTTTTAAGAGCTCGAGTTAAAGGAACTTTAATAAATATGGGAGAATAATTGGTGCGCCTGCTAGGAGTTGAACCCAGAACCTCCTGATCCGAAGTCAGGCGCTCTATCCAATTGAGCTACAGACGCATATAGTATTAATATTATATTTTATGGAAAAAAACATTAATTTTATAGTTAAAGAAAAAGAGAAGAATTTAAGAGTTGATGTTTTGATTAATAAAAGAGATGAATTAATCAGCAGAACTAGGATTAAAAATTTAATACTTAAAGAAAAATTAAAATTAAATAACAAAATTATTAAAAGTCCGTCAAAAAAAGTCTCTGAGGGAGACTTTGTAGATCTTCAAATCCCAGAGCCAGAGATAGCATCTCTTAAGCCTTATAAATTTAAGTTGGAAATAGTTTATGAAGATAAAGATTTGTTAGTAATTGATAAACCTGCTGGGATAATAATGCATCCAGGCGCCGGAAATTATGATAAAACAATTGTTAATGCCTTAATTAGTTATAACAAAAACTCTTTATCAAATATCGGTGATGAATTACGACCTGGTATTGTTCATAGGATTGATAAAAACACGTCTGGTTTGGTTGTAATTGCAAAAAACAATGAAGCACATGAAAATTTGTCAAAACAATTCAATGAACACACAATTACAAGAATCTACCAACTTTTGATATGGGGAAAACTCAGGCCATCTTATGGAAGAATAGAAACTTTTATTACTCGTAGTTCAAAAAATAGACAATTAATGACTGTTAGTAGTTTTAAAGGTAAAAAAGCAATAACTAATTATAAAACTATTGAAGTTTTTGAAAATGAAAGCGTACCGACTTTAAGTTTAGTCGAATGTAAATTAGAAACTGGAAGAACGCATCAAATAAGAGTACACATGAACTACAAGGGTAACAGTATATTAGGAGATGATAAATATAAGAAAAAATATAAAAAATTGAAAAATATTGATCTAAATTTACAAAATTCAATTTCCAAATTAAAAAGACAATTTCTTCATGCCAAAACCTTAGGCTTTAGGCATCCTAGTACTAAAAAAACAATGATTTTTTCCTCACTTTTGCCAAAAGATCTTAGTAACATTTTAAAAAAGCTGAGAAATACTGAAAAATAAATCATTGAAAATTAAATATAATAAATTAAATAAACACTTCTATGAATACAATAGTTAGTAATAATCTACCAACTCTTTCTAATGAGGGTGGTCTAAGTGCATACTTAGATCAAATAAAAAAATTTCCAATGTTAGCTGCAGAGGAAGAGTACATGCTTGCAAAAAACTGGAAAGAGACTGGAAATATTAAAGCTGCAGAGAAATTAGTTACAAGTCACCTAAGATTAGTTGCAAAGATCGCAATGGGATATAGAGGATACGGTTTACCTGTTAATGAAATGATTTCAGAAGGCAATGTAGGGTTGATGCAGGCTGTAAAAAAATTTGAGCCAGAGAAAGGTTTTAGATTAGCAACTTATGCTATGTGGTGGATTAAAGCTTCAATTCAAGAATATATTTTAAGATCGTGGAGTCTTGTTAAAATCGGAACTACTACTGCACAAAAAAAATTATTTTTTAATTTAAAAAAAATTAAAAATCAAATTTCACCGGAAACTGAGGGTGATTTAAGAGATGAGCATGTAAACCACATAGCTAATAAACTTGATGTTAGTAAAGAAGAGGTGGTTTCAATGAATAGAAGGCTTTCAGGTAAAGAGTTTTCTTTGAAT
The DNA here is from genome assembly GCA_902597575.1 of uncultured Pelagibacteraceae bacterium. Taxonomy (GTDB): domain Bacteria; phylum Pseudomonadota; class Alphaproteobacteria; order Pelagibacterales; family Pelagibacteraceae; genus Pelagibacter. Next base: position 32,564 of record CACJYF010000004.1, read on the forward strand.
GCTCAAGTTGGTGAGGATGGTGATGAATGGCAAGACTGGTTAGAGGACAAGGAACTCGATCAAGATTTAAAATATGCTCATCATGAAGAGATGGAACAAAGAAAAGATTTATTAAAAGAATCAATTAAAGTTCTTAACGATAGGGAAAGAGAAATTTTATACTCCAGAAGACTGAATGACGATCCAACTACCTTAGAGGATCTAAGCAAGAGATATAAAATCAGTAGAGAAAGAGTTAGACAAATTGAAAATAAGGCGTTTGAAAAACTTCAAAAGCATATGTTGCTTCTGGCTAAGTCAAAAAATCTATTACCTGCAAATTAAACTTCAAAAGGATTTTCAATTAAAATAGTATCATTCCTTTCTGGACTCGTTGAAATACTAGACACTTTTGCGCCAATAAAATCCTCTATTGCAAAAATATATTTCTTAGCATTTTCAGGTAATGAATCCATATTTTTGATACCACTGGTGGGAACCTTCCACCCTTGGAAAGTTTTATAAATTGGTTTTATTTTAATTTGATCTTCTACAGCAGCAGGTAAGTAGTCTAATTTTTTACCATCAAGTTCGTAAGCTACGCACATTTTAATTTCATTTAACTCATCTAAAACATCTAATTTTGTTAAAGCGATAGAATTAATACCTGAAACTTTAATTGTTTGTCTAACTAAAACACCATCAAACCATCCACATCTCCTTTTTCTGCTTGTAACAGTTCCAAATTCTTTTCCTCGCATACCTAATAATTCACCAGTGCTGTCTGTTAGTTCCGTTGGAAACGGACCCTCTCCAACTCTTGTTGTATAAGCTTTTGTAATTCCAAGAACGTAATTTATTGAATTAATTCCACAACCTGTCCCTGTAGCTGCACTTGATGCGACTGTATTTGAGGAAGTTACAAAAGGATAAGTTCCATGATCAACATCGAGCAAAACACCTTGTGCACCCTCAAATAAAATTTTTTTTTTTTGTTTTTTGAATTCATCAATTTTAAGCCATACAGGTTGTGAAAATTCCAATATTCTAGGTGCGATTTTAAGTAAATCAGACTTCAAGTGATCTTTTTCAAAAATTTTTTTCCCAAGACCTTTTCTTATTGCATTATGATGAATTAATACAGATTCAAGTCTTTGATCTAAATTTTTTTCAGACCTTAAATCCATAACTCTTATTGATCTTCTGCCAACTTTATCCTCGTACGCAGGCCCAATTCCTCTTCTAGTTGTTCCAATCTTACTTTTACCTGCTGCATCCTCTCTTATTTCATCCATTTCCCTATGAAAAGGTAAAATTAAATTTGCAGATTCAGATATAATAAAATTATTTGAGTTAACCTCTACACCTTTAGATTTAATTTCCTCAATTTCCTCTAATAAAGCCCAAGGATCTACGACAACACCATTCCCAATTATTGATATTTTACCTTTCCTAACTATTCCAGATGGTAGTAATCTTAACTTGTAAATTACACCATCAATTACAAGAGTATGTCCAGCATTGTGACCTCCTTGAAATCTTATTACGACATCTGCTTGTTCAGATAGCCAATCAACAATTTTTCCTTTACCCTCGTCACCCCATTGAGATCCAACAACGACTATGTTTTTCATTATTTAAACTTCGTTTTTAATTTAAGAGAAGTGAGATGGTTAATTGGGCCATGACCTTTTCCATATTTAGGGTTAGATTTAATTGCTGAATTTACATACATAATACCAAGCTCACAAGATTTCTTTACTGGTTTTCCACACGACACAAAAGTTGTAACAGCACTAGACAATGTACAACCTGTGCCATGAGTATTCTTTGTTTTATATCGCTTATTGTTAAAAAATTTAATCTCTTTTTTGTTAATAAAAATATCAATAACTTTTTTGTTTATAAGGTGTCCACCTTTAACAAGTACATTTTTAGCTCCCAATTCTAAAAGTTTATTAGCAGCATAAATCATATCTTCTTTATTCAAAATTTTCGTTTTAGTCAAAATTTCTGCTTCTGGGATATTGGGAGTTACTAGTAATACTTTTTTAATTAACTTTAATTTTAATAATTGAGTCGCCTTATCATCTGTCAATTTAGCACCACCTTTTGCAACCATAACTGGGTCCAAAATAATTTTATTTATTTTGATTATATCTAAAGCCTTTAGCACCGATCTTATAACTCCTGAAGATTGCAACATACCTATTTTAATTGCATCAGGTCTTATATCTTTGCAAGTATAAATAATTTGATTGAAAATATCTTTTGGATCAATTCCAATAATCGATTTTACACCTGTGGTATTTTGTGTTGTAACTGCAGTTATAGCTGTCATAGCATAAGATCCAAGAGCGGTAACAGTTTTTATATCAGCCTGTATGCCTGCTCCACCTGAAGAGTCTGAGCCTGCAATAATCAAAATTTTAGAATTCGGCTTCAATTTATTTTATTTTTTTTGATATAATCTTAACACATTCAGATAAAAGTGTTTTATTTTCACTTTCTCCCATAATTCTTATTTTGGACTCCGTACCTGATTTTCTTACCAAAATTCTTCCTTTTCCCTTAATCAATTTTTCTACAATTCTTAGAGTTTTTTTTATCTGGGGTTTATTAAAGATATTTTTGTCTTTTACGTCAATATTTACTAAAAGCTGAGGTATTTTTTTAAATTTATCAAAAAATTCGCTAGCTTTTTTTCCCTTTCTTAAAGCAAAAAGAGCCTCTAGAGCTACAAGTAATCCATCACCAGTTGTTGCAAATTTGCCTAAAATAATATGACCTGATTGCTCACCGCCAAGATTGTATTTATATTTTTGCATTTTTTCTTTAACATATCTATCACCAACATTAGCCCTAATAAATTTTATCCCCTTTGATTTAAAATATTTTTCTAAACCGTAATTTGACATTAAAGTTCCAACTACTCCACCTTTTAACATCTTTTTATTTTTCCACCTTGTTGCTAGAGCAGCAATAATTTGATCTCCATCTATAATGTTACCTTTCTCATCACACATTATAATTCTATCAGCATCTCCATCTAAAGATATACCAATGTGAGCTTTATATTTCTTAACAGCTGATCTAATTTTTTTTGGAAAAGTTGATCCACAGTTTTGATTAATATTTAAACCGTTTGGATTAACACCTATTGATATAACTTTAGCTCCAAGAGATTTTAATAATTCAGGCCCCGCTTTATAACCAGCACCGTTAGCACAATCAATAACGATTCTTAATCCTCTTAAATTAAACTCCTTCGTAAAATTTTTTTTTAAAATTTTTATGTAATTTTTTGTTCCAGTTTCCAGTCTTTTAACTCGTCCTAATTTTTTAGGTTGAGATAGATGTTTTGAAATTTTTTTATCTATAAGACTTTCAATTTTTTTTTCAATTTTATCTGATAATTTCATTCCATCAGGACCGAACAATTTTAAACCATTGTCATGATGAGGATTATGTGAAGCTGTAATCATTATACCCATATTAGCCCTCATTTCTTTTGTAAGCATTGCTAACCCATTGGTTGGCAAAGGCCCAAGGGTATAAACATGCATACCAGCAGATGCCAAGCCTGAAACAAGAGCGGGTTCAAGAGTGTAACCAGATAATCTTGTATCTTTGGCTATTATTGCAGTTTGTTTCTTTTTTTTTTGAGATTTAAAATAAGTTCCACTTGCAAGCCCAAACTTAAAAAACATATCTCCATTTATATGTTTGCTATTTATAGCTCCTCTAATCCCGTCAGTTCCAAAGTACTTTTTTGTCATTAATCTTTAATCAGCTTCTTAAAAACTTTAATCCCTTGCATTACTTCATTTACATCATGAATTCTTAATATCTGAATACCTTGCATCATTAAAAATATTGAGGATGCTATTGTTCCACCAATTCTAGTTTTACTATCATTCTCTTTAGAAATATCCTTGATAAATCTTTTTCTAGAATTTCCTACAAGTATAGGAAAACCAAGAGAATGGAAAATAGAAATTCTTTTGAATAGATTCATATTATGTTTCAAATTTTTTCCAAATCCAATGCCTGGATCTAAAATTATATTATTATGTTTTATACCTTTAGATCTAATTAACTTAATTTTTTGCTCAAAATAATCATAAATATCTAATAATTCATTTTTATAATTAGGATTTTTTTGCATATTCTCTGGTGTCCCCTTTGAATGTTGTATTACAAAAGGAATTTTATTTTTTTTAAGAACTGACAAGGTTTCAGAGTCGTATTTAAGTCCAGACACATCATTTATTAGCTTAACTCCTAATGAAATACCTTTTTCCATGATTTTAGATTTTCTTGTGTCTAAAGAAACTGGTAATTTTTTTACAATCAATCTCAGAATCTTGTTAACTCTAACCCACTCAGTTTTTTCAGTAATAGACTTAGATCCTGGTCTCGTCGACTCACCACCGACATCAATTAGATCAGCTCCATTCTTATAGAGGTCCATTGCATGATTTATTCCCTTTTTTTTTGTATTAAATTTTCCACCATCTGAAAAACTATCGGGAGTTAAATTTAACACTCCTAATATATTTGGAATTTTATTAAAATTTAGGTTAGAAAAGTTTTTTTTTTTTGAATTAATTTTTTTTATATCTAAGTTTATTTTATTCCTCAAATATTTAGATAAATATTTAATTTGATCTATAGAAATTTTTTTTTTTGACTTTCTAGTTATAATTTCAATGTTATCAAAAGATATTTCTTTAATCTGATGTAAAGGTATAGTTTTTTTCCCTTTTACTAATTCTTTTGAGAGATTACCGTAGTAGAAATTACACGCTCTTGTGTAATATCTTTTCATTATTATTTAATGAACAATTTTTGGTTTTAAACCCATTGCTCCTAAAGCAGAACTTTTATCATCTTTTTCATCTGGCTTTTCAGACAGTTTATCTTTTGGATATATATTTTTGTTGATGATATTTTCAATTTCTTCCCCAGTCAAAGTTTCGTAAGTAATTAAAGCTTTGGCAATCTTATGTAAATCATCTATTTTTTCTGTTAGTATTTTTTTTGCTTGATTATAGCCTTCATCAACAAGTTTTCTTATTTCTTTGTCAATTTTTTGTGCAACTGCCTCAGATACAGATTGAGTTTGTGTTACTGATCTACCTAGAAAAACCTCTTCTTGATTTTCACCATATTCAACAGGACCCATTTCCTCGCTCATACCATACTTGGTTACCATGGCTCTTGCGAGTTGAGTTGCCTGATTTATATCAGATCCTGTCCCTCCACCAGCACCTGTTGTAATATCATCTTTACCAAAAATAAGTTCTTCTGCCACTCTACCACCAAAACACACTGCTAATCTAGCCTTAAGGTATTTTATAGAGTAACCATGTTTATCTCTCTCAGGCAAATTCATCACCATACCCAAAGCTCTTCCTCTAGGGATTATTGTTGCTTTGTGAATTGGATCATAACTAGGCATATTAAATGAAACCAAAGCATGTCCACCTTCATGATAAGCTGTAAGTTTTTTTTCATCTTCAGTCATGACCATGGATCTTCTTTCAGCTCCCATCATTACTTTATCTTTTGCTTCCTCAAATTCCATCAAAGTAACAATTCTTTTGTTTTTTCTTGCAGCTAACAGTGCTGCCTCATTAACAAGATTAGCCAAATCTGCACCAGAAAAACCTGGAGTACCTCTTGCAATTGTTCTTAAATTTACATCTGGAGCCATTTTAATTTTTTTCACATGTACTTTTAATATTTTTTCTCTACCTATTATATCAGGATTTGATACAACAACTTGTCTATCAAATCTTCCCGGTCTTAGCAAAGCAGGGTCTAAAACATCTGGTCTATTAGTTGCTGCGATTATAATTACACCTTCATTAGTATCAAAACCGTCCATCTCGACCAAAAGTTGATTGAGTGTTTGCTCTCTTTCATCGTTTCCACCGCCCAATCCTGCTCCTCGACTTCTACCAACAGCGTCGATTTCATCTATAAAAATTATGCACGGAGAATTTTTTTTTCCTTGATCAAACATATCTCTAACTCTTGATGCTCCTACACCAACAAACATCTCAACGAAATCTGAGCCTGATATTGTAAAGAATGGAACACCAGCTTCTCCCGCTATAGCTCTAGCAAGTAAAGTTTTTCCAGTTCCAGGAGGTCCAACTAATAAAGCTCCTCTAGGAATTTTTCCACCAAGTCTACTAAACTTTTTTGGATCTTTTAAAAACTCAACAATCTCCTCAACTTCCTCTTTGGCTTCCTCTACTCCTGCGACATCATTAAAAGTTACTTTTCCTTTAAGCTCGTTCATCATTTTTGCTTTTGATCTACCGAAGCCCATCGCTCCTCCTTTGCCACCCTGCATTTGTCTCATAAAGAAAATCCACACAGCAATTAACAACAACATTGGAAACCATGAAAGTAGTACCCCAAACAATGATGGCATTTTTTCCTCTAATGGAGCTGCTGAAATGCTAACTCCTTTCTCAGATAGTTTCTCAATCAAATTTGGATCATTTGGTGAATATGTTGTAAAGTTATTTCCATTTGAATAAGTTCCTTTAATATTGTTTCCTTGAATTTCTACCTTAACAACCTAACCATTATCAACAGCTGTCAAAAATTCTGAGAATATTACTTTATTACCTCTAATGTTCGCCTGAGGATTCTTGAACATGTTGTACAAGCCAATAGTCAAAAAAACTATAACAGCCCACATAGCTATATTTTTGTAATTCATATATAGTTAAAATAAGAATTATTTATGATTAAACAAGTGGCAATTTTGGTTAATATTAATGAAAGTTAATGTTCTTTTGAAATAATGACCGTTTGGTTGACCTTTTCGATCAAACAACTACCCAATGTGCTCCTAGAAAAAGACTTTTTTTGAATATCTTTGATAATTTTCTCAATTTTTTTTCCTCTAACAGAATAATAATTTTTACTCACAAAATTTAAAGAATCAGATAAAGATCTAAATACAATCTCAGAAGGTTGTTTAAAAAATTTGTCATTTAAAATTAAATGTTTTTTTGTGTTTGAAAAAAAGGAATTATTTTCTAAATTTTTTTTAACATAGTAATTAACAACATCATTTGATTCTTTTAAATTTTCAATTGTTTTGATAAATTTTTTTCGATCTAAGCCATCATTTTTAAGACCCTTCAAGAGTTTTCTTATTCTCACCCTTTGAAACTTTTCATCGTCATTTGAGGGATCTTTTACATAAAAATCAAAAACTTTTTTGGAAATAAAAACTAAATCCTCTTTTTTTTGATCTAATAAAGGTCTTAGAATTGTAACGTTTTGTAATTTAGTTTTTTTACTTAATGAAATTAATCCTTTTAATCCACTACCTCTAAGAATTCTTATGAAAAAATTTTCAAATAAGTCCTCTTGATGATGTCCAAGTAATATATGTTTAATCCCAAGTTTTTTGCATTTTGAGAGCAAAAATTCAAATCTTTTTATCCTTGCTACTGATTGAATATTATTCGTAGGTTTTTTTCCTTGCCAATACAAAATCTCAGTATTTATTTGAAATTTGTTAAGTATTTTTTTTACATTTTTTGCCTCAACGGTAGAACCTGCTCTTAATTTATGATCAATAATATAAAACTTAGCTTTAAGTTTTTTTTGTAGAGAATAAATTTTAGAGAGAAAAGCTAACGCAAGACTATCTGGACCCCCAGATACCGCAACTATAAAATTTTGATTAATACTTATGGACTTCGCAAATTTTTTATAAATCTGACCAATTTTTTTGTTGTTTAATTTATTTTTTAGAACTTTAGGAATTTTGATTTTTACATTCAAATTTCTGTGACTCATATTTAGCTTTTTGTATCACTGACTGATTTGCTTCGGGGTACTGTTTTTCAACGCCATTGATCATTTTACAACCTTGATCTTTCTCTCCTATCTGCACCATAGATACACCTAACTTTAACAAATTGACAGGAGCTTTTTCACCTTTAGGATATTTTTGATATCCCTCTAAGTACGCAGATGCTGCATCTGTATACAGTTGTCTAATTCTAAAAGTTTCAGCATACCAATATTGCGCATTACCAGCAAGTTTGTGCTCTGGGTTTGTTTGTACAAATTCTCTAAAAGCTCTTTCTGCTGTAGAGTAATCACCAACCTTTAAAAAGCTTGTGGCAAATTCATATTGATTTTCTGGTGGCTCGCTTGGAAGAATTTTTTCTTCAGCTTGAAAAGACTCTGTAATTACTGTTGCAGTTGTATCTATTGATTGAGTTTTTTGAATTGTTTCGTTAGTATTTGTATCTTTATAAGATATTGAGCCGAGATCTTGTGGTTGTGAGCTGCCAGGTAAAATTTTATCTTTGGAATTTTGAGATAAAGTCTTTTCATCATCTTTGCTAACCGAAGCATTCTCCAAATCCTGAAACCTTATTTGATTATCGGCTTGGACCTTTGATAATCTATTTGATAGTTTATCAAGTTTAAAATTTATTTCTTCAAATCTGTTCGTTAAGTTCTGAAATTGAGTTTCAATTTCTGAAAGTTTTAACAAGTGTCTTGTTAATACATCTTCTGAATTAGAATCTAAGGACGTATCAGTATTACTGATTTCATTATTTAAATTTGATGATCCTGAATAAACTGCCTTCTCAAGTGTTTTAATATCCTTTTGTAACTGTTCTATAGTTTCATAAATATTATGATTATCTGCTTTTAAATATGAAGAAAGTAAAAAATAAATTATTAATATTAATCCAAAATTAAATTTTTTAATAAACATCTTCATTAATAAAGTTATTATTAAAATAATGGCAAAAAAAAGACCCTTGAACATTAGGTGTTCAAGGGTCTTAATCTAAAAAAAACTAATTTGCTTTTACTGTTACAGATCGTCTGTTTTTTGACCATGCTAAAGGATTGGAACCAGAGTCAACTGGACGTTCTTTTCCATAACTTAAAACTGAAATTCTGTTAGAAGAAATTCCATAGGTCATCAAATAATCTTTAGCAGCATTTGCTCTTCTTTCACCAAGAGCTAAGTTATACTCTCTTGTGCCTCTTTCATCCGCGTGACCTTCAAGCACGATTGTGATCTTTGAATTTTTCCTCAAGTACGCAGCTTGCTTTCTTAAAGTCTCTCTTGAGGCTGTTGTCAAAACTGACTCATTGGTTGCAAAAAATACCCTATCAGGAACTCCCGATGCTAAATATTCGACAGTATCTGTTCCAGTATAAACATCTCCTTGCATTTGACCTGAAGTTTTTTTTGAGGTTGCACAAGCAGACAGCGCAAAACATGCAAAAACTATTAATAAAGTGTTTTTAAGAATTTTGTTTAATTTCATTATTGCTCCTTGATCAATATTTCTTATTAATGACTTTTTCACAACTAATTAGATGTTTCAAGTTAAAAAATCAAGATAAATTGGGTTAATTGCTTAATAATGATGACCATGATGGGTCAGATGCATCTGTGGGGGTTTTTACCATTCTCTCATTATAGCCTGTCAAATCAATAGACCATAATTTGGCAGAAAATCCTTCCCCTTTATCATCAGTTTTAGTCTCTCTATAAAATATTAAAACTCTTCCATTAGGTGACCAAGATGGTGCTTCTTGATAAAAATTTTCAGTTAAAAGTCTTTCCCCACTTCCATCTATCCTCATAACACCAATATAAAATTTACCCTTATGAAGTTTTGTGAATGCAATTAAGTCACCTCTAGGTGACCAAACAGGAGTTCCATATAAACCTTTACCAAATGAGATTCTTTTAACATTGCTCCCATCACTTTTCATTACATAAATTTGTTGATAACCACTTCTATCAGAATTAAAGCATATAAATTTTCCGTCAGGAGAAAAGGAGGGAGAAGTATCAATTGAAGGGTGATTGGTAATTTTTTCTACAATACGATTTTCTAAATCCATAGTATAAATTTCTGAATTACCATCTTTTGCAAAACTCATGATAATTTTTTTTCCATCTGGAGAAAATCGTGGAGCGAAGGTCATCCCAGGGAAGTCACCCACGACCTCCTGCGTGCCCGTCTCAATATCTAAAAGATATACTCTTGGTAAATTTCTGAAATAAGAAAGATAAGTCACCATTTGACTAGTTGGATTAAACCTTGGTGTTAAAACAAGCTCATTACCTAATGTTAAAAATTTATTATTTGCCCCATCTTGATCCATTATTGCTAGTTTTTTAATACGTTTGGTTTTTGGACCTTCTTCCGCAACGTAAATTATTCTTGTATCAAAATAACCTTTTTCTCCAGTCAATCTTTGATAGACTTTATCAGTTATGATGTGTCCAACTCTTCTCCAATTTGTTGGAACAGTTGTGAATGCTAGCGCAACCATTTCCTTTCCTGCAAGTACATCCCAAAGTCTAAACTCGACCCTCAATTTTTCATCTATGTAACTGACTTTTCCAGTAATTAATGCCTGAGCCTTAATTAAATTCCAATCTTCAAATCTTGGCTTTAAGTTTGCAATATTGGGGGCTTGTAAAAACGCATCTTTATTTAATGGATTAAAAAGACCAGATGTTTTCAAATTTACTTCAATTATCTCTGAAATTTCTTCACCAATATTTTTTTTTTTTAAAATTTTCTCAAAGTTTTGCCTTGAATTTTCATCAATTGATAGAGGCGAAACTGCTATGGGAAGAGGATCTAAGTTTCCTCTAGTGATATCAACTTCAATGAGACTAAAACTTTTTGAGGGAATTAAAATAAAAAAAACAATTATTTTTATAAAAATTTTCATAAGTTTAAGTTATCCCTCTAACATTTCTCTTGCATCAAAATTTAATTGTAATTCCTTCCACCTTTCATAGCCTGTAGTTGGAACCCTTAGTGGTTGACATAATTTCACCGCTCTAAGCGCACTTTCTGCTAATACTTTATAAAACCCTTGTCCAGGTTTATTCATTCTTGCATGATCTATAATTTCTGATTTAGCTACCGTGCCATCACGTTTTAATTGCAATTTAATTCTTACTAATAAGTTCTCATTATAAGGTAAACCCAAGGGTATACTCCAACATCCAAATATTTGTGCCTTCAGAGCATCCTCCTCACTTAGAGACAGACCTGCATTTTCAACATTCCTTTTTTGATCTTGCGTAACTTTATCATCTTTCTTTGTTGTTTCAGCTGTTTCCTCTTTTGACTTATCAATCAATGCCGCTATATTGTTTGGATCAAAAAGCTCATCTTTTTCAAACTCTGAAACTTGCTTAACTTCATTGTCCACCACCTCAGGATTTTGCTTATCCTCTTTGAATTCTTTTTCATCTTTTACAAGATTATCAGGCATTGGAACAGAATCAGGTTTTATTTTTTTTACTTTCTTAGGTGGCGCTTGCTCAGATACCAATTTTTCCTCTTTTTTTTTTACCTCATCTATAATCTTTTTTGCTTTAGGAGCAAAAGGAATATTTGTTTTGTCTGTAATTTGTATTAACTCAATGGATACAATTGGGGGAAGATCAATAGGTTTTTTTGTTAAGAATGGCAAACTCATGGCGGTTAAAAATATAAATACTGCATGTAAAACAGAGGATATAATTACACTCCTATTCAATTTCTCACCTTTCCTTATATGGCTCTGAAATTAAAGCTACTTTTGTAAAACCTGATCCAGATAAAAGACCCATGATTTCAAGCACTCTGCCATAATTTATAGTTTTATCCCCCCTTACATAAATTCGAGTGTCGGTTCTATTTTTTGAGACAGCTAAGACTTTTGCGATTATTTTTTCATATTCTACTTTGGACTCTTGTATAAAAATTTCTCCTCTAGAATTGATTGATAAAGTCAACGGTTCAGCCTCCTCTGGAAGTGAGTCTGCAGAACTTTCGGGTAAATCAACTTGCACTCCAACCGTTAGTAGTGGGGCAGTAACCATAAAAATTATTAAAAGAACAAGCATTACATCTACAAACGGTGTAACATTTATTTCACTCATAGGTTCTTTTGATGATCGATTAAACTTAAAAGCCATTATTTAAATAATTGTTAAAAATCTTTTAGAAAAATTTTCTAATCTCTGAGAATATTTAATTGAATCATTATTAAATTTGTTATAAGCGACAACCGCTGGTATAGCAGCCAATAAACCTAAAGCGGTTGCAAAAAGAGCCTCTGCTATTCCGGGTGCAACGATTGCCAAGCTTGTATTTCTAGAAATCGCAATTGATTGAAATGAATTCATAATTCCCCAAACGGTTCCAAATAAACCTATGAACGGAGCCGTTGATCCAACTGTGGCTAAAAAAGTAAAACCTTTGCTAATTTTAGTCATTTGTTTGTCAATTCCAGTCTCTAGTAATGTTGTCATTCTGTCACTTAAATCTGTTTTAGATCTTCGTTTAAGCAAGTTCTGCATCGCATCTCTAAAAAGTAAAGCCATTGGATCTTCGGTACTAGCAGGAAGATTACTATAGAAAGACTCTGCAGATTTAGAATTCCAAAACTTATTTTCAAATTCTTCAGTGCTTTTATTTATTTTTTTAAAGAGCTTGACTTTTTCAAAAATTACAGCCCATGAATAAATTGAACAAACAATAAGTATTAAAATTACTGACTTGACTACTATGTCTGCTCTAATAAACAAATTCATTAACGAAAAATCAGCACTAGAGGCAAGACCGACTGCTTGGGATGATATATCAGCTTCCATACCAGCTTCTGTCACTTAAATGTGTCATGATTTTGACTTATTTATCAAGATTTATTCCTCAATTTTATAAGTTTCATAATAAAAACTGGCGATTAATATAGCATCAGCCTTATTTGAATCTTTCTTTTTTGATAACTGTGATGAGAAATCTGGAAATATTTCAATAGCTCTGGTTCGACTAGCATCTTTTTCAGAATTGATTAAATTATAATATCTTTTCCATTTTACTGGTCTAACAAAAAACATCGGTAACCTCATTGCAGAGCAAATACCCTTTAAGACTCCAAAAGACTGACCAAAATTAAACATACTTGTTACTCCTTGCCCCGGCATAGCCGTAACATGCTCTATCACAACTCTTGTGTTAGTCTCAGGATTGCTATTAATATTTTTGGTAATTTCATTATAAATTTGAGCTCCATTAATCTGTTTTTTATTTTTTTTTCCTTCATTCATAACAGGCATTTCAATTACATCTAAAATTTTTCCATCTTTAAGAAAGCAAATCGAACCAGATACACCCGGATCTATACCAATTATCAACATAACTTAGTTTAAAAACTCAGCATTTGAATATACGTTTTGAACATCATCATCATCCTCCAATGAAACAAAAAAATTTATTAAAGTTTCATGATCTTTTTTTGGAATTTGTACATTGTTTAGTGGAACCCATTCTATTCCAGTTGATATAAAATTACTAATTTTTTTCTCTAACTCTTTTTTAATATTGTATATATTGACCATTGAGCATTGAATTTCATGTAATTCTGTATTTGATTTACATTCATCAGCACCTGCCTCAATAGCTAAATCTAAAATTTTTTCCTCTGAAATTTCATTTTTGTCGATTTTTATTACACCTAGCTGAGTAAAATTATGAGAAGCTGAGCCTTGTGTTCCAAGACTGCCTCCAGATTTTTGAAAAATAGTTCTTATATTTGACGCAGTCCTATTTTTGTTATCTGTTAATGTTTCTACAATAACAGCAACTTTATTTGGTCCAAAACCCTCATATCTTAAATTTTCAAAATTTGCACTATTGTTTAATGATGATTTGTTTATAGCTCGCTCAATATTATCTTTAGGCATATTGGCAGATCTTGCTGCTTGTATGGCTGATCTTAATCTTGGGTTCATGTTTGGATCTTTATCTCCCAATTTAGCAGCAACAGTAATTTCTTTTGATAACTTAGAGAATAATTTAGATCTTTCCTTATCTGCCTTCCCTTTTTTATGTTTAATACCTGCCCAATGTGAATGTCCGGCCATAAATCAACTATTTTTTAATTGCTCTCCAAAAATATAACTCTCAACTTTATCAGCCAAACCAGTTTCTGTGTTGCAATCAACAATTACTCCGCATAAAGTAGAAGCTCCATTTGCTGGAAAATGTTTCACGGAATCTTTTTTAGTAAATCTGTTTAATGAATTATTTTTGTTCATCCCAATTACTGAGTCATAATCACCACACATCCCTGCATCAGTTTGATATGCAGTACCGTTTTGTAAAATTCTTGCATCATTAGTTGGTATATGAGTGTGTGTACCTACTACAAGCGAAGCTTTACCATCAAAAAAATGTCCAATTGCATTTTTTTCACTTGTAATTTCTCCATGAAAATCAACAACTAAAAAATCAAAATCCTCTTTCAATTTAAACTTATTAATAAATTCATTTGCTGCTTCAAAAACATCATTACTTTTTTTCATAAAAACATTACCAATTAAATTTAAAACTCCGATTTTAAAATTATTAACAGTCGTAAAAATTTCAAACCCTTTTCCCGGAGAGGGTTCAAAAAAATTTTTTGGTCTCAGTATTCTTTTTTCATTTTCAATAAATTGCATTATATCTTTCTGATCCCAAATATGATTCCCGCTAGTAATTACATCAACTCCACTTAAGAAGAATTTTTCACAAATTTTTTGCGTCAGACCAACCCCACTTTTGTCTGCATTTTCTCCATTTACAATTACGAAATCAATCTCTCTTTGTTTTTTTTGAGAAGGAAGATTTTCAACTAATTTTGAACATCCCGAACTTCCTACAACATCACCTAAAAATAATATTCTCATTCTATAATTTTTTTTTCTGTCACTACAAAATCAAGTTTTTTGTCATATCTGTTAAGAGGAATCCTTTTAACTCTTTGAAAAGAGTATGCCAATCCAACAAGAAGTGGTTTTTTTTTTCTTTTTATTCTTTGGATATATCTATCGTAGAAACCACCTCCATATCCTACTCTGTTCAATTTTTTATCAAAACTCAACAAAGGTATTAACAATATATCTGGAAATTTTATTTTGCCATTTCTCGGCTCTGGTATACCAAATTTATTTATAACCAATGGCTCTTTTGAGGTCCACTGAATAAAATCCATTTGAAAGTTTTTTTTTATTTTTGGTAAAGAAATAATGTAATTTTTCTTTTCTAATTTTTCCAAAGTTTGAATACAATCTAACTCGTTATTATAAGGGTAGTATCCTCCAACTATTTTTCCTTTTATTCTTTTTTTTTTTAAAAGATTGATAATATAATTATAATTAATTGATTTAACTTTTTGTAACTTATTTTCTCTAAGCTTTAAAAATTTTTTTCTAATTTGAGATTTTTTCACAAAATTTAAGACAAATTTTCTAAGTTTACTTTTTTTACAAAATTTGAAATTTCATTCGTGGCTTCATCAATTAATTTTTCATAACTTTGTTGACTCAGCTCAATTTCATTTTTTAAATGAATATGTTTTGTATTCAGCTTACTAATTTCACTCTCCTTTTTATCTCTATATTCATATATTAAAGATTTAAGTTCTTTAAACTTATTTGACAAATCATTAAGCTCCTTTTTTTTTTGCTCTACTTTTTTTTTTGTCTCATAGTATTCATCCATAATTTTAACTGCTGTAATAAGCAAAAGTTTATTTTCGCCTAAATTACCAAGATCATTTTTAAGTTTATTAAACTTTTGATTTAATTGGATTAGTAATTCTTCCAATTGTTCTTCTTGTCCATCTTCACAAGAAAGTAAAAATTCTTTACCGTTAAATTTAATGCTTACGTTTGCCATTCATCTATTTCATTTAACAAAATATCTGTTTCTTGATTTAATTCATCAATTTTTTCTGAAAAATTTAATTGGTTTTGTTTTTCAATTTTTTCTTGTCTCTCAAATTCATTTAATTTCCTCGATAATTCATTATGCTCATTAACTAAAGAGGTGTATTTTTTCTCCAATTCTTTTTTTTCAATTTCTAATTGATTTTTTTGATCCTTAAGATTTTCAATATTTTTATTTATATTTGGATCATTGAGATTTAAACTTTTTAATTTTATTAAAGCCTCATTTAACTTTTTTTCTTTTTCACTAAAAAAATTCATATATATATAATTATATTATTAAATAGAATCTTCTTAGTCTAGACAGGATAATTTTGAGTAAACAATATAGGGAATTAGCTAATTGCATTCGATTTTTATCAATTGATGCTGTACAAAAAGCCAACTCAGGTCACCCAGGAATGCCTATGGGTATGGCCGATGTTGTAACAGTTTTATTTAAAGATTTTTTAAATTTTAACCCAAATAACCCAAGTTGGATAAATAGAGACAGATTTGTTCTCTCTGCGGGTCATGGATCAATGTTGCTTTATTCACTTCTTTATCTCACTGGTTATAAAAGTGTTTCATTGAATGATATTAAAAATTTTCGTCAATTAGATTCAATTTGTGCAGGTCATCCTGAATATCACCCTGATACTGGAATTGAGACTACTACAGGTCCTTTAGGCCAAGGGATATCTAATGCAGTTGGATTTGCTATTTCAGAAGAAATTTTAAAAAAACAAATTGGAAAAAAAATTATTGACCATAAAACTTATGTGATTGCAGGTGATGGGTGTTTAATGGAGGGGATTAGCCATGAGGCTTTAAGTCTGGCTGGACACCTTAAATTGAAGAATCTTATTTTGCTTTTCGATAATAATTCAATTTCAATTGATGGTCCAACCAACTTAGCAGTTTCAGACAATCATGAAAAAAGACTTCGAAGTTATGGTTGGGATTATATTAAAATTAATGGGCATAATCATAAAGAAATATCGAAAGCCCTTAAAAAAGCTCAAAAATCAAAAATACCTATCGCTATTTCGTGCAAAACTACAATTGGTTATGGATCTCCTAACAAAGGTGGTAAAGCTTCTTCACATGGTAGCCCGCTAGGTAATGATGAGATAAAATTAGTAAGAAAAAAATTAAATTGGAGTCACAATCCCTTTGAAATTCCGAAAAAATTGTTGAATGAGTGGAAATTAATCGGTGAAAGAGCATTTAAAAAAGCAAAAAAACAGGAAATAATTTTAAGTAAGGAGCTTAAAAAATTAGGTTGGTTGGGATGGTCAATATCTAATAAATTTAAAAAAGATTTTCCACCAGGATATAATCTTACAAGAGACACCATCATCGGATCTATAGAAAAAGTAAAAACAGAATATTTAAAAAATCTAGAACCAATGGCAACAAGAAAATGCTCTGAAAAATTCTTAGAGATTGTATCAAAACTTCCAAGTTTAATTGGTGGGTCAGCTGACTTAGCTGGTTCAAACAATACAAAAACTAAAAATCATAAAATTATAAAGTCAGGTGATTTCTCTGGAAACTATATTCATTACGGAGTAAGAGAGCATGCTATGTGTGGGGTTATGAATGGTATTTCTCTTCATAGTGGTCTAATACCATACGGTGGAACTTTTTTAATATTTAGCGATTATTGTAAGCCATCAATTAGACTTGCGGCAATGATGAAACAGAAAGTCATATATGTCTTTACTCATGACTCCATTGGACTTGGTGAAGATGGTCCGACTCATCAGCCTGTAGAACAATTAGCAAGTTTAAGGTCCATTCCTAATTTAAATGTTTTTAGGCCATCTGACCTTATTGAAACTTTTGAGTGCTGGCAATTAGCATTGGAGAGTAAAAATACACCAAGTGTTATTGCCTTAACAAGACAGGCAATCAAACCTGTAAGAATTAAAAGTTCAACAAAAAATATGTCTTCATTAGGTGCTTATGAAATTTTTAGGACTAATGATGATATAAAAGTTACAATTATAGCAACTGGATCTGAAACTAGTTTGGCGATTGAAGTTAGTCATAAATTAGCCACAGATGGTATCTATTCAAAAATAATATCAATGCCTTGTCACGAATTATTTGATCAACAAAGTGAAGGCTACAAAAATGAAATTTTATCAGAAACAAACCTTGTTGTGTCAATAGAGGCCTCTGAAACAAGTTATTGGAAAAAATATACAAACTACAATGGTTTAAATTTTGGAATTGATGATTTTGGAAAAAGTGCTCCATATAAAGATATTTATAATCATTTCGGAATAAGCAGTGAAAATATAATTAATAAAATTAAAGAGAAGTTATGAAAATAAAAGTTGGAATTAATGGATTGGGTAGAATAGGAAGAATGATTATTCGCTCAATCATTGAAAATAATTACAAGAATATAGAGATAAAACATATAAATAATAGAACAGACTCTGAAACCAGCTCAAAACTTTTAAAATATGACTCTATTCATGGAAAATTTAATGCCGAAATTAATTTTGACGAGAGAAACTTGATTATTAACAATCATAAAATTTCTTTTACCCAAGAAACCAATTTAAATAATATTGATTGGAAAAAATATGGTGTAGAGTACGTTTTCGAATGCACTGGAAAATTTAACTCTAAAGATAAATTGGAAACCCATCTAAAAAATGGGGCAAAAAAAGTTATTGTTTCTGCGCCATGTAAAAATGCAGATAAAACAATTGTATATGGAGTAAATGAGTTAGAGTTGAGAAGAAATGACAAAATAATTTCTGCTGCATCATGCACAACTAATTGTCTTGCACCAGTAGCTTTTGTTTTAAATAAAAATTTTGAAATTGAGAAGGGTTTTATGACTACCATTCACGCATTCACAAGTGATCAAAGAATCTTAGACAATTCTCATAAAGATCTAAGAAGAGCAAGATCTGCAAGCCAATCTATCGTTCCAACTTCAACCGGTGCATCAAAGGCAATTGGCGAAATAATTCCTTCTCTTAAAGGTAAGTTAGAGGGTATAGCAATGAGGGTACCAACACCAAATGTATCGTTAATTGAACTTGTATTTTGTACAAAAAAAGATTTGAGTATCGAAAAAATAAATGCAGTGTTTCAAAGTTTTAGTAAAAAAAATAAAGTTCTTGAATTTACAAAAGAAAAGCTTGTATCTATAGATTTCAATCATAATCCTGCTTCGTCAATTATTGATGGAAGTTTAACGAACGTAATAGGAAAAAACATGGGTAAAATTTCAGCTTGGTATGATAACGAGTGGGGTTTTTCAAACAGGATGTGTGATATTGTGGAACACCTTCATAAAATTTCTTAATGAAATATATAAAAGATCAAGAAAATCTCGAAGGCAAAATCGTATTATTAAGACTAGACCTAAATGTACCTCTCAAAAACGGAGTAATTACCGATGAGACAAGGATTAACAAGATATTACCTATCATAAATTTCCTCATTAAAAAAAAATCCAAAATTTTAATAATCTCACATATCGGACGACCCAAAGGAAGAATAAATAATGATCTATCTTTAAAACCAATTTGCAAAAATTTAGAGAGTAAGACTGATCAAAAAATTAAATTAGTTAAAGAAAATATTTATAAAATAAAAAAAGATGATCTGTTTAAAAATTCTAAATACAAGATAATTTTTTTAGAAAACATAAGATTTTATGAAGAGGAAGAAAATAATGATACGAATTTCTCAAAAAATTTAGCAAAACTTGCAGATATATTTGTTAATGACGCCTTTTCTTGCTCGCATAGAGCTCACGCAACTGTAAGCAAAATAACAGAATTTTTACCCTCATTTGCAGGCTTACAACTTGAAACGGAAATAAGCGCACTAAAAAAAGTAACTACAGAAATAAAAAAACCGGTTACTTGTATTATTGGTGGAGCTAAAATATCTACAAAAATAGGTCTAATTAAAAACTTAATACCTAAGTTTGATAACATTGTTATTGTTGGGGCAATGGCAAATAATATTTTAAATTATAAAGGTAATCCAATTGGAAAATCTTTAAAAGAAGATAATTGCGAATCAATAATAAATGAAATTTTTGAAACAGCAAAAAAAAACCTTTGTTCAATCAATTATCCAGAGGATGTTGTAGTGGGAAAAAATATGGACGACAAGGCCATTATCAAAGAACTCAGTGAAGTTTCCAATGATGACTTAATTTTAGATATAGGACCAAAGACAATTAAAAAAATTAGAGATATCATTGAGAGAAGTGAAACAATCTTGTGGAATGGACCGGCGGGATATTTTGAAAATCCAAACTTCGCAAATGGTTGTTATGAAATTACAAAAAAAATCATTGAAAAAAATGAAAAAAATCAAATTTATTCTATTGCTGGAGGAGGAGATACAATAGCAATTTTAAATCAAATGAACGCAGTAGGTAATTTTAATTTTGTTTCAACTGCTGGGGGAGCCTTTTTAGAATATCTTGAAGGCAAAGACCTTCCTGGTATAAAAGCTTTAAATTAAAATGTCTGAATTAAATAATATTGCTTTAAAAATAGTTGAGAATGGTAAAGGTATCCTAGCTGCTGATGAGAGCACAGGCACTATGACAAAAAGACTTGATAGTGTTAATGTGCCTTCAACTTCAGAGAATAGGTTGATGTTTAGAGAAGCTCTTTTTACTTCATCAAGTATGACTGATTGTATTGGAGGTGTCATTTTATATGATGAAACTATTAAACAAATCTCATCAAAAAAAAAAAAGATTACTGAATTAATTTCTGAAATGGGCTCTTTGCCAGGTATAAAAGTAGATACAGGTGCCAAAGCTTTAGCAGGTTCAAAAGATGAAAAAATTACAGAGGGACTAGATGGATTAAGAGAAAGACTAAAAGAATATTATAAAATTGGCGCAAAATTTACAAAATGGAGAGGTGTTTATTCGATATCTAAAAATTATCCGAGTAAGCTTTCGATAAGTTCAAATGCTCATGCATTGGCAAGATATTCGGCATTAGTTCAGGAATGTAATATGGTGCCAATAGTAGAGCCAGAAGTTTTAATGGATGGTGAACATTCTGCTGAAGATTGTTACGAAAAAACTTCCGAAGTAATAGAAAAATGTTTTGAGGAATTGATTTTACACAAAGTGGATTTAAAAGGAATTATTTTAAAACCTAATATGATTTTATCTGGAAATATGTCAAAATATAAAATTTCAAATGATAAAGTTGCAAGATTAACTTTAAAGTGTTTAAAAAACTGCGTTCCTTCAGAAGTGCCTGGAATTACTTTTTTGTCTGGAGGACAATCAGAAATAGAGGCAACAGAAAATCTAAATTTAATAAATAAGTACAACGATACAAATTTTATAATTAGTTATTCTTATGGACGAGCACTTCAGCAAAGTGCCTTAAAATTTTGGTCAAAAGATATAAAAAATATTGAAGGTACTCAAAAAATCTTTAACCATCGTGCAAAGATGAACACCTTAGCTGCGCAAGGAAAGTGGTCTAAAGATCTTGAGATTTAATAAACGAAAAATTATTTATTTAATATCACCATTAAAAATTGATAATATTTTTTATCATCATCTTAAATATGTTTTAAAACAGAAAAAAGTGAGTTTTTTTCAGCTAAGACTTAAAAAAGAAAAATTTAGAAAAAAGCTAATAATAGGAAAAAAGATAAAAAGAATATGTAAAAAATTTAAAGTTAAATTTTTGATTAATGACGATGTTTATTTAGCTAAAAAGTTAAATGCAGACGGTTGTCATCTGGGTCAAAGAGATATGAATATACATAAAGCAAGAGAATTGATTGGAAATAAAATAATTGGGATAACATGTCATAACTCAATTAAACTAGCCAAAGTCGCTTTAAAAAATAAAGCTGACTATTTAGCTTTTGGAGCTTTTTACTCAACAAAAACAAAAAAAACAAAATACAAACCATCATTAGACATACTTAAAAAAGCAAGAAAGATAACAAAAACAACTATAGTAGCCATAGGTGGCATAAATTCTAAAAATTATAAAAAACTTTTGTTGAATAAAGCCAACTTATTGGCTATCTCAGGCTACATTTGGAAAAATAAAAAACTTAAACCTTTTGAAGCAATTAAAAAATTTAAATGAAAATAAATGCTAATGAAATAAGAATGGGTATGTTGCTTGAATATAAAGATGATTTGTGGCAAGTCATAAAAACACACCATGTAAAACCTGGAAAAGGTGGAGCTTTCGCTCAGGTAGAAATGAAAAGTTTAAACAAAAATACAAAACTGAATGAGAGATTTAGGTCAAATGAGACGGTAGAAAAAGCTTCTTTAGAAGAAATTAATTTTAATTATTCTTACGAAGATGAGAATAACTTTTATTTTATGGATCTTAAATCCTTCGAACAAATTCAAATAAAGAAAGATATAATTGGTCAAAAAGGTAAATTGTTAACCGAAAATCTTGAAGTAACTATAAATTTTTATAATGATAAACCAATTACAATAGATTTGCCTAATCAAGTTAAATGTGAAGTTGAAACAACAGATGTTGCTTTAAAAGGACAAACAGTATCTTCCTCGTATAAGCCTGCTATCTTGAATAACGGATTAAATATACAAGTCCCACCATTTATCGAAGCTGGCGACGAAATAATTATCGATACAAGAAATCTAGAATATATTAGAAAAGTTTAAGCAATGAACTCAATTTCAGCAAATTTAAATCTTATGATTAAGGCTTGTGAAAAGGCCTCTAAAGTACTTATCAGAGATTTTGGGGAAATTGAAAAACTTCAAGTATCTAAAAAGGGACCTTCAGATTTTGTGACAAACTCAGACTTAAAAACAGAAAAAATTATAATAGAGGAACTAACAAAAGGTAGACCAGATTATTCAATTATAAGTGAGGAGAATGGAGTAAAAAACAATAAAGATAACAAGAATACTTGGATAATAGATCCAATAGATGGTACGATTAATTTCTTACACGGTATTCCTCATTTTGCAACTTCAATTGCTCTAAAACATAATGATGAAATAATATCAGGTTTAATTTTTGATCCTATAAAAGATGAAATGTTTTATGCTGAAAGAAACAATGGGGCTTTTTTAAACAATAAAAGGATTAAGGTATCAAAGAAAAATAATATAGGAGAATGCTTGTTTGCAACTAGTGAATTAATTGATAGAAAAATGGAACTTTCATATAGAAAATCAGGCTCAGCCGCATTAGATATGGCTTATATTGCTTGTGGAAGATATGATGGGTACTTTCAAAAAAATTTGAATTTATGGGATATTGCTGCAGGATTAATTCTTGTGAAAGAGGCCGGAGGCATGACTAACAAAATTGACCTTAACAACCATAATTGTCTTAAAATTATTGCCTCAAGCCCTGATATTAATGAAAAATTGATGAATAAAATAAGTAACTTTTAATTGTTTTAAAAAAATCTTTTGCTATAAGACACCGAATGAAAAAAAATATACATCCTAAATATCATAAGATTAAAGTTGAAATGACAGATGGTATTCAGTTTGAAACCAAATCGACTTGGGGATCTGAAGGAGATGTATTAAAATTGGAAATAGATCCAAAGTCTCATTCTGCTTGGACGGGCGGAAAACAAAAACTTATGGATAAAGGAAGAATAAGCAAGTTTAATAAAAAATTTCAAAACTTTAAATCAGAAAAAAAAATTTAAATGTCGAAAGCTCCCTTAATGCCTATTGCTACGGCTTTATGGCTTGTTGAAAATACCACTCTTACTTTCAAACAAATTGCTGAATTTTGCCACTTACATGAAGTAGAAGTTCAAGGAATTGCAGATGGTGAAGTTGCTAAAGGCATTAAAGCATACAACCCAATAATTACAGGTCAGCTTTCAAGGAAGGAAATCGAGCTATCATCAAAAGATCAAAATAGAGCATTAAAAATTATAGATATTGATGTCGAAATATCAAATAATGAAAAAAAAATTAAGAAATATATACCTTTGTCGAAAAGACAGGACAAGCCAGACTCTGCATTGTGGCTAATTAAGCAACATAATATTCTTAAAGACTCTCAAATTTCAAGATTGGTAGGAATAACAAAAAATTCTGTTACCTCAATTAGAAATAAAAGTTATTGGAATTATAATAATTTAAGCCCCAAGGACCCAGTAGCGCTCAACCTTTTTTCTCAAAAAGATTTGATTGAGGCAATTGAAAAAGCGGAAAGAAGAGTAAAAAGAGAAAAAAAAGAAAAAGAGAAAGCAAAAACAAAATAAATAACACATTTATGAATGAAATTCGTGGACATAAAATTATAAAAATGCTATTCACTCATTTTTTTGGAGGATTTTATTAAAATAGAAGTAAAAGATAATAATGTAGAACAAGCTCTAAGAGTTTTGAAAAGAAAACTTCAAAGAGATGGGTTTTTTAAAGTGATAAAATTAAAAAATACTTATGAAAAACCATCTGAGAAAAAGAAAAGAATTCTTCAAGAAAACATAAAAAGAGTTAAGAAATTAAATAAACTTAAAAATAGAATTTAACCTTATCGCGGGGTGGAGCAGTCTGGTAGCTCGTCAGGCTCATAACCTGAAGGTCGGCGGTTCAAATCCGTCCCCCGCAACCAATCAATTTAAATTTTAAAATTTGATTTCTTACTATCCTTCAAGAAAGTTTTGACTGTTTCTACAGTAAGTTGATTAAATGATTTTCCAAATTTCTGTATCTTCTCAATAATTGAAGGTGGTATTGTAATTATTTGGCAACCTAATTGTTTTGCTTGTAGATAATTATATGGTTCTCTAACACTGGCCCATAAAATTTCAACATTTTTGTATCTTTTTGCAATTTTAATACTTTTTACTAATTGAGGGATTGGATCTTTCCCCGTATCACCAGCTCTACCCGCAAAAATAGATATTATTACCTTTGTTTTTTTATTAATTTGTTTTAAAATTTTTTCTGTTTGTTTTGCGGTATATACTGCTGTTATGTTCAATTTAATATTTTGATCGTTCAAAACTTTAATAACCTTTCCTGTAAATTGATTTTTTGAATTGACAACAGGAACTTTTACATAAACATTTTTGCCCCAGCTATTTATTTTGATCCCTTGTTCAATCATTGACTCGTTATCATCTGCAAAAACCTCAAACGAAATAGGTTTTTTTGGACATTCGCTTAACAACTTTTTTGAGTATGCCTCATAATTTTTTGCCCCCGCCTTTCTCATTAGTGTAGGATTTGTAGTGAACCCTTTAACAACTTTTTGTTTATTAAATCTTTTAATTAAATTCAGGTCAGCAATATCGCAGAAAATTTTGATACTCATTTAAATCTATAGGTTTTTTGTAATATCCTCTGTCATTTTTTTTGCATCTGCAAACAACATTAAGGTATTTTCTTTGTAAAAAAGATCATTATCAATCCCCGCATATCCAGGTGATAAACTTCTTTTAACAAACAGTACAGATTTACATTTTTCAACATCAAGGACGGGCATACCATAAATTGGACTTTGAGGATCAGTCTTTGCAACAGGGTTTGTAACATCGTTAGCTCCTATGACAAAAGCCACATCAGCATTAGCAAAGTCGTTATTTATTTCCTCGAGTTCGAATACCTCATCATATGGTACATTTGCTTCAGCTAAAAGAACATTCATATGTCCAGGCATTCTACCGGCAACAGGATGTATCGCGTAAGATACTTTAATATCATTTTTCTTTAATGTGTCTACCATTTCTCTTAAAGCATGTTGAGCT
>CACJYF010000005.1 GCA_902597575.1 uncultured Pelagibacteraceae bacterium
AAAAATAATTGAGGAACTTAATTACGAATTTTATAATCCAAAATTTTTTATAAAAGAATTCAAAAAACCAAAAAATAAGAAGAAAATTTTGATAACAATAGATGATGGTTTCAAGTCTTTCTACAATAATGCTTGGCCATATTTAAAGGAAAATAAAATTCCATTTATTTTATTCGTATCTACAGAACCGGTCGGCAAAAACGGTTATATGACTTGGGATGAAATAATTGAGATTGACAAATCTGAATTTGGTTATATTGGCCATCATTCTCATTCACATGACTACCTAATTGATAAAAGTGAAGAAGAATTTATTAATGATATAGAGCTTGCATCAAAAATTTTCAAAAATAAATTAGGATATGTTCCAGAAATATTTTCATATCCATTTGGCGAATATTCTCTTTTTATGAAACAATACGTAGCTAAAAATTTTGAAGTGGCTTTTGGGCAACATTCTGGAATTATTGATGTGAATAAAGATAAATTTGAATTACCAAGGTTTCCAATAAATGAAAAATATGGTGAATTAAAAAGGTTTAAATCTATAATTAATTATTTACCACTTGAGTATAGATCTCTAGAGCCAGAGGAAAAAAAAATAAATAAAAAGAACAATCCCCCAAGAATGGTAGTTGAATTTTTTAATGAACAAAAAAATATAAAGAATATTAATTGTTATTCTAATGATGGTGGCAAATGGAAAAAACCAAATTTAAAATTTGATATCAATAAACTTATCGTAAATTTTGAAGATCCATTTATACCAAGAAGAGGAAGAATTAATTGTTCACTAATGGATAATGGTAAGTGGCGATGGTTTGGAACTCAATTTATTGTAAGCGAGAACTAGATCAAGCTTTCTAATTCTATACTTGAAGGGAGCAATTTAGCATCATCAAAATCTTGGAGATTGTTTTGTTTTATAATTTTTTGTAAAACTTCGACATATTGATCACCTGTTTCTGCGTATTTGTTCAAAAATTTGGAAAGTATAATGCTATCCAAAGATTCTCCTTTATCTCTTAATTTAGCTCTCTCTTGTCTAAAATCTTTGTAAGTTGAATGTGTATTAAGATTTCTTTGATATGCTCTAACAGATGCTTGGAGAACGTTAAACTTCATTACTTTATGTCCCTCACTTTTGTCAGCATCTTTTGGTTTTAACCCCTCACCTGACCAAGTCCACTGGCCAAATAATGCATTACCTTCTTGGGCAAATCTTGATGTTCCCCAACCTGTCTCCTTAGCAGCTTGTGCTAATGCTAATGAAACAGGAACTTCATCCATTCTAATTTTAAGAGTTGATAAATCTCTTGAGGGAACTCCGTACTGTTTATATTTTTTTTCAAGCCACTTCTTTTCTAAGACTGTATTGTTGCTCTTATTTATAATGCTGAAAAGTCTTTTCCTATCAATCTTTATGTTACTATTTTCTTTCAATATCAATGGAAGGACAATCTGAATAAAAAATTCTTTTCTTTTAGACGTACTCTCAATCATCTTTATTTCGTTTGGTAATAATGTCAAAGCAACAGGTTTTACCAATTTGGTTTTTCTAACGTCTTTAAGAGTATAATTTGTGTCTTCAAATAATTGTTTTATAGTTGTGGCGTTTAATCTTACTGTATCAGTTTCCAGATCATTTAAACTGAAAATATCAACTAATAGATCTTGTTCATTTAAAATCTTGTCATCAATTTCATTTCCACTGGTACCATTTTTAAGAGTATAGGCCAAAACAGCTTTTGATTTATTTTGAAAAGCCATATTCTTATTATTGGCAAAATTCACAACTATTGGCATTGCATAAAAAAAGGTGACTAGCAGTATGGACGATATAAGAATTCTAGGCAATGAACCAATATTTCTTCTTCTGTTAAAAAAATTTATTGATTTTACTCTTTTAGTAAAATTTCTTTTATACATAATTTATATTGCCTCTACTTGTTTTACCTCAGGTATATAGTGACATAGAAGGTTTTGAACACCTTGTTTTAATGTCATTGTAGAACTTGGGCACCCTGAGCAACTTCCTTGTAATTGAACTTTAACTATACCATCTTTAAATTCCTTAAATTTAATATCACCCCCATCTCTTGCAACAGCAGGTCTAATTTTTTGGTCTAGAATTTTAATAATTCTTAATTCTATCTCCTCTAGATTTTCAGAGTTCTCATTTAAGTCTTTTTCCACGACGTATTCTTTACCTGCCGAATAAAAATCATTTATTAATGATATTATAATATGTTTTATTTCCTCCCACTCAACTTCATCTTGCTTATTTACTGAAATAAAATCTTTTCCTAAAAAAATACTTTCTACACCACTAACAGAAAACAAATTTTTAATTAGTTCATTATTGGTCTCATCTTTTTTTGTAACTTCGAAAGAACCACTTTTAGAAACAGTCTTACCAGGCAAAAACTTGATCGAGTTTGGATTAGGTGTAAATTCTGACTGTACAAACATAATTTATATATAGTCAATAATTTTTAAAATGAAACTTGTTTGTATTTTATATTTAAAAACCCATGATTTCTTGAATTTTTTTAACCTTTTCCGATGCAATCTTATCAGCTTTTTGACGTCCACTATCTAATATTTGGTCTAAAAAACTTTTTTCTTTTAAGAGTTTTTTAATTTCATTCGATATAGGGATTATCTTATCAACTAAAACTCGTGACAAATTTTCTTTAAATTCTGAAAAATTTTTTCCAGAAAATTTATTAATTGTATCATCTAAATTTTCATCAATAATACTAGAATAAATACTCATCAAATTTTTAGCCTCAGGTCTTTTTTCTAAATCTGCGCTTGTAGATGGTAATGGCAAAGTATCAGTTTTTGCTTTTTTAATTTTATTAATTATTTGATCTTTATCATCAGTTAAATTTATTCTACTCAGATCTGATAATTCAGATTTACTCATTTTTTTTGTTCCATCTCTTAAACTCATAATTCTGGAAAACTTTTTTTGAATTAATGGCTCAGGTATTTTGAAAAACTCATCAACATTGAAATCATTATTAAATTTTTGTGCGATATCTCGACAAAGTTCTAAATGTTGCTTTTGGTCGTCTCCAACAGGCACGTGAGTAGTGTCATATAGTAGGATATCCGCTGCCATTAAAACAGGATATGAGTAGAGACCAATACTTGCTTTTTCTTTATCTTTGCCAGCTTTCTCCTTAAATTGTGTCATTCTGTTAAGCCATCCCATCCTAGCCACACAGCTTAGTATCCAAGCAGTCTCTGAATGAGCGCTCACGCTTGATTGATTAAATATAATACTTTTTTTGGGATCTATACCACATGCAATAAAAGTTGCTACAGTTTCATAAATATTATCTTTCAATTTTTTTGGGTCTTGAGCAACTGTAATAGCATGAAGATCAACAACACAAAATATACACTCATTTTGGTCTTCGTTATTTAGCTTAACAAAATTTTTAATTGCACCCAAATAGTTTCCAAGATGAAGATTCCCGGTAGGCTGGACACCTGAAAAAATTTTTTTTCGCATATTTAATACTTTAGTTTAATATCACTATATTTAAAAGCTTTGATAAATAATGAAAAACACAAATAAAATACAAGACTCAAAAAAGATGACAATATTAAATAAATAGATTTTAAATTATATTGATAAATCAATTTGTTTTCAAAAAACAAAATTAAATAATTAAAAAATATTCCCATAAGTATAGAAGCCAGAAGGATCTTTAAAAATTTAATAAAAAATAAATCATTGAAATTAAACAAATTATTATTTTTTAAATAAACAAATAATACAATTGCATTAAACCAAGATGCAATTGTCGTAGCTATAGGAATTATTATGAAACCAATATCTCTAAAAAAATAAATACTTATCAATATATTTAAAATTACAGAAATTAGTGAAATATAAAAAGGTGTTTTAGTATCTTGGTTTGCGAAAAAGAATGTCGAGAATACTTTAATCAATGCAAATGCTGGTAAGCCTAGACCAAAGTAATAAAGAGCATTTGCCGAGTTAGATACTGAAAGTTCATCAAAAGAACCATAACCAAACAATGCCGAAATAATTTGTTCTGATCCTACAATTAAAGCGACTGAGGCAGGCAAACTTAAAAACATACTAAGCTCAAGTGCTTTATTTTGAAGTAAAAGTATTTTGTTTTTTTTTTTTAAAAAAACATGTTTAGAAAGTTGTGGCAAAACAACAACTCCTATTGCAATTCCTGCTATTGCTAGGTTTATTTGATAAATTCTATCGGCATAGTATAGATAAGAAACTGCGCCGGCTTGAAAGGATGCAATTATAGTGCCAACAAGAATATTAATCTGTGTAACACCAGAAGAAAAAATGCTAGGTAAAAGTTTTCTAAAAAAAAATTTAACTTTATTATTAATTTTAAAACTTAAGTTTAGTTTTATAGAATAAAATTTTTTTGTAAATTGATATAAAAAAACAAGCTGTAATATTCCTGCTATTGAGACTCCATAAGATAGATAATAAACCAATTCGTCGTTGAGAAATTTCCCAAAAAATAAAATAGATATTAAAACAATATTAAGAATTATCGGAGCTGCAGAGGCAGCAGCAAATTTATTGTGTGAATTTAAAATTGCTGCAAAAAAAGAGGACAAGCTCACAAACATTAAAAATGGAAGGGTTATCCTAGTTAAATTTACAGCCAGCTGAATTTTTTCTGAATTATCAACAAAACCTGGTGCTATTAATCTCACAAAAATTGGCATGAAAATTTCAATAATTAAAACTAAAAACAAAAGACCTAGGAATAATAAATTAAAAATTTGGTTCGCAAATTTTTGTGACCCAGATTTTTTTTTTACTAATTCTGAGGTGTAACTTGGTATAAAAGCTGCATTAAAGGTTCCTTCTGCAAATAATCTTCTAAAAGTATTAGGTATTCTGAATGCCACAAAAAAAACATCTGCTAAAAAACTTGTTCCAAGAAAAATTGCTATCAAAACATCTCTTAAATAACCAAGTAATCTACTGATAATAGTATAAAAACCAAAAGTCCCTGTTGACTTAACTAAATTCATAAATCATATTAGTCTTAATTTTACTCCATTTGTACACCTAATTAACATAAATGAAAAAAACAAAAATTGATCATTACACTGATAAAGAAGCTTTAGATTTTCATAAAGAAAAAAAGCCAGGCAAGATTGAGATATCTTCCTCAAAAAATATGACCACAAAAAGAGATTTGGCTTTAGCATATTCTCCTGGGGTAGCAGCTCCCGTAAAGGCGATAAGTGAAAATCCAGAAGCAGCATTTGATTATACTAGTAAAGGAAACCTCGTTGCAGTTATTAGTAACGGCTCCGCAATTTTAGGCATGGGAAATTTAGGTGCATTAGCATCGAAACCGGTTATGGAAGGAAAGGCTGTTTTATTTAAAAGATTCGCCGATATAGACTCTATTGATTTAGAGATAGATTCAGATGACACAGAAGAAATCATAAATAGCAT
This sequence comes from uncultured Pelagibacteraceae bacterium, assembly GCA_902597575.1. Classification (GTDB taxonomy): domain Bacteria; phylum Pseudomonadota; class Alphaproteobacteria; order Pelagibacterales; family Pelagibacteraceae; genus Pelagibacter. The sequence continues at coordinate 5,492 of CACJYF010000005.1, forward strand.
AAAAAATTTTGCCCCTAGCTTTGGTGGTATCAATCTTGAAGATATTGCTGCACCTGATTGTTTTATTATAGAGGATAAGCTCAAAGAAATTCTAGATATACCTGTATTTCACGATGATCAACACGGTACAGCAATTATCACAACCGCAGCATTAATTAATGCATTAGATATTAGTAAAAAAAAAATTGATAAAGTAAAAATAGTTGTAAATGGTGCTGGTGCGTCAGCAATGGCTTGTGCAAATTTATTTAAAAAATCTGGCGTACCAAATGAAAACATCACGATGGTGGATAGAAAAGGGGTTATTTATAAAGGTAGAGAAAATTTAAACCAATGGAAATCTAGTCATGCAATTGAAACAGAACACAGAACTTTAAGTGATGCGGTCAATAATGCTGATGTTTTTTTAGGATTATCTGCAAAAGGAACATTAACAAAAGAGATGGTTAAAAAGATGGCAAAAAATCCAATAATATTTGCCTGTGCAAATCCTGACCCTGAAATTACACCTGAAGAAGTTGAGGAGGTAAGGAATGATGCAATAATAGCTACGGGAAGATCAGATTACGCCAATCAGGTGAATAATCTGATAGGTTTTCCCTATATATTTAGAGGAGCATTAGATGTAAGGGCAAAAACAATAAATGAAGAAATGAAAGTTGCCGCTGCACTTGCAATCGCAAATTTAGCAAAGGAAGATGTACCTGATGAAGTTGTTGCAGCAATGGGAGGTGAAAGACCTCATTATAGTAAAGATTATATAATACCATCAACTTTTGACCCAAGATTAATTAGCGTTATTCCGGCAGCTGTGGCTAAGGCTGCAATGGAAACTGGAGTGGCTAGAATTAAAATAAAAGATTTTGATGTTTACAAAGATCAACTTAAGCAAAGGCTAGATCCAACTGTTACAATTCTTCAAGGTGTTAATAATTATATTAAGAAAAAACAAAAAAAAGTTGTTTTTGCAGATGGTGAGGATGAAAATATGTTAAAGGCTGCCATTGCATTTAAAAATTCTAAATTAGGAATTCCAATTTTAGTAGGTAAAGAGGAGCTGATTAAGAGCCAGATTAAAAAAATTGGGTATAATGAAGATTTTGATATTGAAATTGTGAACTCTAAAGACAAGGAGAAAAGAGAGAAATATGTAAAATATCTTTTTAAAAGACTCCAGAGAGAAAAAGGAATGCTGGAAAGGGACTGTGATAGACTTATAAGAAATGACAGGGTGATTTGGGCATCTTGTATGGTTGCTTGCAATGATGCAGATGCTATGGTCACTGGTAATACTAGAAGATATTCCTCGTCACTTGAAAAAGTAATCCAGGTTGTAGATCCAAGACCTGGAGAAATTATGTTTGGTTTAAATTTGGTTGTTAATAGGGGTAAAACAATTTTTATTTGCGATACATCAGTTATTGAATACCCTGATGCTAGACAATTAGCTGAAATGGCAAAATCTGCGGCAAGAGTTGTAAGACTGTTTGGATTTGACCCTAAAGTTGCTTTTTTATCCCACTCCACTTTTGGTGAACCAGCCACAGATAGAACAAAGAGATTAAGCGATGCAGTCGAAATTCTTAAAAAAGATAAAGTTGATTTTAAATTTGATGGAGAGATGCAACCAGATGTCGCTTTAGATGAAATTTATAAAGAATTATATCCATTTTCTGAAATTGTTGGAAACTCAAATGTGTTGGTAATGCCTAGTCAACACAGTGCAGCAATATCGTATAAAATGATTAAATCCATGAGTAGAGCAAAAGTAATTGGACCGTTATTGATTGGTTTAGGTTTACCAATTGAAATAGCACCATTGAGGTCATCTACTTCTGAAATTTTAAATCTAGCATCGATAGCTGCTTATTCTGCGGACGTTATTAAATATGATAAATAATTTAATTTTTTTGAATTCTTAAATTATCGACTAGTAATATACTTGCAATTACGTTTTCAACATCCAAAATTTCATTTGCTTCTTCAATAACTGCATCCTTTTCATCAGTTGTTGTTGCAATGCCATAAATATAAATTTTTTTCTTATATGTATCTATTTGATAGTTTGTTGCTTTTATCGTGTTGTTAAATATCAACGCTGTTCTTAATTGTGAGGTAATTAGTAAATCTTTTGCAGATTGTTTAAAATTAAAATCTTCCTTAATTTTTAAGTCATTTTTTACGGACCTTACTCCCTGAGTTTCCCATGCAAGCTTCGTTAATTTAAGTTTTTCCTCTGGATCTTCAACTTTACCAGTTATAAATATTCTACCATCTATAACTTTTGTTTTTACAGATAAAAAATAATTTTTATCCATCAATAAAATTCTTGCACTCAAATTTTTCTGCATTATTGAGTCATCTATTTGCGTTCCAAGAGATCTTGGATCGATTGCCACACTAACCCCAGTCCCAAATATTCCAGTCGATGATACTCCAACACACCCACTAAAAATAAATCCAATCAAAAAAATTAATATAAATTTAATTTTCATTCTTAATATCAAGACAGTATTTATAAATTATTTTTTTTGAAACTGGATTATTTTGATAAATAAGGTTTGTAATTTCTTTTATACTTAGTTTATTAATCATTTTTTTAATAGTACTTTTATCTGATTCACTTAATTCAAGCGAACTTTTTTTATCTAATTTCTCTGAAATTACGATTGTTAATTCACCTTTTAAGTTTTTTTCAAAGAGTTTTAATTTATCAATGTCTGATCTAATAAATTCCTCGTATAATTTTGACATTTCTCTACAAATTAAAATTTTTCTACCTGAAAATTTCTTTTTTATATAAGGTATCATTTTGTTAATTTTTTTAGCTGAAATGAAAAAAATTATCGAACTATCTATTTTTTTCGTAGACTCTAAGATTTTCAATATTTCATTATTTTTATCAGATAAAAAACCATAGAAAAAAAATTTATCTGAAAACCCACTTGCAGATAATGCTGTCGTAACTGCTGATGGACCCGGTAATGGGACAATTTCAATCATGTTTTTTACACACTCATTTACTAATATGCTTCCAGGATCTGAGATGCTCGGTGTTCCAGCATCTGAGATCATCGAAACTATTGAGCCTTTTTTTAATATATCAATAATTTTTGATAAGTTTTTTTTTTCATTAAACTTATGATTTGAAATTAATTCTGCACCAATTTCATATTTATTTAATAAATTTTTTGAAACTCGAGTATCCTCGCATAAAATAAAATCAGATTTTTTCAAGGTTTCTAAGGCCCTAAAAGTTATATCATTTAAATTACCGATTGGGGTTGGTACTAAATATAAGCCTTTTTTCAATTCTTTATTTGTTGTTTTAGAATTTACGATCATATTTATGTATAATTAATATAATATCATCAAATGTTTAAAATTTTTAAAATAATTTTTATTAATGTAATTATCATCTTATTTATTTCAAAATTTGGCCACACCAATGAAGAAAAAATCAAGATAGGTTTATTAGTTCCAATGTCAGGTGAGAAAAGTAAAATTGGACAATCGATTATTAAATCCACTAGAATGGCTCTAAAAGATATTGGCACTGATAAAATAGAAATATATCCAAAAGACACAAAGTTAGACCCAAATAAAACACTTCAGTCAGCTGTTGAGTTAAAAAAATTAGGTGTAAAAATTATATTAGGTCCAGTTTTTTTTGAAAATATAAAATATTTAAATGAATTAAATGATATTATATTTTTATCTCTAACGAATAAAACAGATAATTTGCCGGGTAATGTTATTAGTAGCGGTATAAACTCTGTCTCACAGCTAAATGCAATAAAAAAATTTACAGAAATTAACAAATTAGAGAGAACAATCTTACTAACTCCTGATGTTAACTACAAAACAGAAATAGAGAGAGCAGTTAAAAAATCTAATTTGAAAATTTCAAAACATTATATTTATAATATTGAGCCTACAAAATTAACACAACAAATCGAGGAAATAACTAATTATAAAATTAGAAAGCAAAATTTAGCTGATGAAATTAGAAGAGTTGAATTATCAGATTTAGAAGAGGAGATAAAAAAAAGAAGAATAGATAAATTAAACAAAAGATATACAATTGGAAATGTTAATTTCGATTCCCTAATCATTTCAGATTTTGATGAAAGTTTAAAAAGTGTTATCACATCATTTTTATATACCGACGTATCTCCTGAAGATAAATATTTTATAACTCTAAATCAGTGGTTTGATAAAAGCTTGCTTTCCGAAAAAAATATTCAACCATTATATTACCCGTCAATTAATAAAAAAAATCTAGAGAAATTTTCAAATAAGTTTTTAAAATTTTATAATGAAAAACCTAATCATTTATCACTACTTAGTTACGATCTTATTGGTTTGATTTATTATCTATCTTTAAAAAATGACTTATCTGACACTAAGTTGTTGTTTAAAAAACAAAATTCTTTTAAAGGAAAAATTGGTGTATTCGATATTAAAGATAATAAAATAAATCATAGATTAAATTTTTATCAAATTCAAAATGGATCCCTCAAAGAAATCTTTTAATCTTTTTAAAAGCATTGAAACGATGATCCATTCTATATTTCTTTAAAAAAGACATTTGACCAAAGGTTTTGTTTTCATTTTTAGGGATAAATATTGGATCATATCCAAAACCGTTTTCTCCCCTAGCTTTATCTGATATACGTCCTTCAACTTTACCAGTGACACTTATTAAATTTTTGTTTAGATAACTTATTGATAGGGCACAAATAAATCTTGCTCTAATATTTTTTTTTCTCCAATTTTTATCTTTGTAATCTAATTTTCTAAAAACTTTATTAATTGCAATATTGAAATCTTTACCTTTTCCGGCCCACCTAGCAGAATAAATTCCTGGTTTTTTATCTAAAATATCAATTTCAAGTCCAGAGTCGTCTGCTAGACAAATAAGGTTGGTTTTTTTTGAGAAATATTTTGATTTTATAATCGAATTTTGCTCAAAAGTTTTACCATTTTCTTTTGGACTTTTAAGCTTAAAATCTGAAGTAGAAAAAATTTGTATATTTTTAGGTATTAAATTCCTAATTTCCCTTAATTTTCCTTTATTATTAGTGCCAATTAATAATTTTTTTATTTTTTTTTTCATATCTGGAAATTTTAAATTTTCTTACCATATAACCTAATATGGAAAAAGAAGAAAACAAAACTACCTTAGATAACGAGAATATAAAAAAAAATTTAGGTGATGATAAAAACGATAAGTCTCAAAATAGTAATCTAAATGAAGACGATGAAAAAAAAGAGAAATCACCAGAAGAAAAGATTGCTGAACTCGAAGATAAATTAGCAAGAACTTTTGCAGAAATGGAAAATCAAAGGAGAAGGTTCGAAAAAGAAAAAATAGATGCATTTGAATATGGAGGTTATACTTTTGCGAAAGAAGCATTAAACTTGGTTGATAATTTGGAAAGATCAAAAAATATTTTGGAAAACGATGAAAAACTTAAAAATACAGAAGCTTTAAAAAAAACTTTGGATCATTTTGATATAATATACAAAGATGTCATTTCTATTTTTAATAAAAACAACATTACACCCATAGAAAGTATAAATAAAAAACTTGATCCAAATCTCCATCAAGCAATGATGGAAATAGAAGATGATAATAAAGAGCCAGGAACAATTATTCAGGAAATACAAAAAGGATTTATGTTAAAAGATCGTCTATTAAGACCTTCTTTAGTTGGTGTTGCCAAGAAAACGACCCCAAAAGACGAAAAAACAGAAGAAAATAAACAAAATTTAAAGGATAAATAATGTTCGTCACAACTTGTAGATTTAAAATTAACCCTTATATGAATCTCGGAGTATTTGATTATGAGTAAAATTATAGGAATTGACCTTGGTACAACTAATTCATGTGTTGCGATCATGGAAGGTAGCCAAGCTAAAGTTTTAGAGAATGCAGAAGGAGCAAGAACAACACCATCTGTTGTAGCTTTTACTGACGAAAGTGAAAAATTAATTGGTCAACCGGCAAAAAGACAAGCTGTAACTAACCCTGAAAATACAATATTTGCTGTTAAAAGACTAATTGGAAGAAATTTTGAAGATCCAACTGTAAAAAAGGATGTTGAGACTGCACCATTTAAAATTATTAATTCTGAAAAGGGTGATGCATGGATAGAAGCAAAAGGGCAGAAATATTCCCCATCACAGATATCTGCGTTTATTTTGCAAAAGATGAAAGAAACTGCTGAAAAATATTTAGGCCAAGCAGTTACTAAAGCTGTCATAACGGTTCCAGCTTATTTCAATGATGCACAAAGACAAGCTACGAAAGATGCAGGTAAAATTGCAGGTTTGGAAGTTTTAAGAATCATTAATGAACCAACTGCTGCATCACTAGCTTACGGCTTAGACAAAAAACAAAATAAAAAAATTGCTGTATATGATCTTGGTGGCGGAACATTTGATGTTTCAATACTTGAACTAGGAGATGGTGTCTTTGAGGTAAAATCTACAAACGGTGATACTTTTTTAGGTGGAGAGGATTTTGATAATACAATTGTAGAATATTTAATTAATGAATTTAAAAAAGATAATGGGATTGATCTTAAATCAGATAAACTTGCTTTACAAAGACTAAAGGAAGCTGCTGAAAAAGCAAAAATTGAGCTTTCATCTGCAGAACAAACCGACATAAACTTGCCTTTTATAACAGCAGATAAAACTGGGCCGAAACATATTAACCTTAAGATGACAAGAGCAAAGCTAGAGGCTTTAGTTGAGGATTTAATTTCTAAAACAATGCCTCCATGCAAAACAGCTTTAAAGGACGCGGGTATATCTGCCAATGAAATTGACGAAGTTGTTATGGTCGGTGGTATGACTAGGATGCCCAAAGTAATTGAGGAAGTTAAAAACTTTTTTGGAAAGGATCCAAATAAGAGTGTAAATCCTGACGAGGTAGTTGCTATGGGTGCCGCTATACAAGCTGGCGTATTACAAGGTGATGTTAAAGATGTTCTTTTATTAGATGTGACGCCACTGTCATTGGGTATTGAAACATTAGGTGGAGTTTCTACAAAATTGATAGATAAAAATACTACAATTCCAACAAAGAAAAGTCAGGTTTTTTCAACTGCTGAAGATAACCAGCCAGCTGTTTCTATAAGAGTTCTTCAAGGTGAAAGAGAGATGGCGACAGATAATAAATTACTTGGAAATTTTGAATTAGTTGGTATCGCTCCAGCTCCAAGAGGTATGCCTCAAATTGAGGTTACATTTGATATCGATGCTAATGGAATTGTGAACGTTTCTGCAAAAGACAAAGGTACTGGAAAAGAGCAAAAGATCCAAATTCAAGCTTCAGGAGGATTAAGTGAAGCAGAAATAGAAAAAATGGTTAAAGAAGCTGAAGCAAATAAAGAGGCTGATAAAAAGAAAAGAGAGTCAGTAGATGTAAGAAATCAGGCTGACACTTTAATTCACTCTACAGATAAAAATTTAAAAGAGCATGGCTCAAAAATATCTGATGCTGACAAAAAAGCTATAGAGGACTCCTCAGCAACTCTCAAAGAATCTTTAAAAGGTGATAATACAGAAGAAATCAAGAAAAAAACTGAAGCTTTAGTTCAGGCTTCGATGAAGCTTGGGGAAGCTATCTATAAGTCACAACAAAATGCTAAACCAGACTCTAACAAAGACGATGGTAAAGATGATGATAAAGGAAAAAAAGACGATAATGTTGTTGATGCGGATTTTGAAGAAGTAAAAGACGAGAATAAAGAAAAAAGCGCTTAACTGACATCTATTTGTCCAAGTTAATAAATGGCTAAAAGAGATTATTATGATGTCCTGGGCGTTAATAAAAATGCTTCACCTGAAGAATTAAAATCTGCTTACAGAAAACTTGCTGTAAAATATCATCCTGACAAAAATCCTGGGGACAAGACCGCTGAAGATAAGTTTAAGGAAGCTAGTGAAGCTTATGGCGTTTTGTCAGATAAATCAAAAAAAGAAAATTATGACAACTTCGGTCATGCTGCTTTTGAGAATGGTGGTGGAGGAAAAGGTGGCTTTGGTGGCTTTGGAGGTTTTAGTGGCGCTGACTTTTCAGATATATTTGAAGATTTCTTTGGTGATTTTGGTGGTGGAAGAAGAAGATCAAGGAGCAGCTCAAATAATAGAGGTTCAGATTTAAGATATGATTTATCTATAACTCTTGAGGAGGCTTATACTGGTAAGAAACAAAATATTCAATTTTCATCATCTGAAAAATGTAATTCTTGTAAAGGCAGCGGGTCTAAAGCAGGATCCAGTCCTGATAGATGTACTTATTGTGGAGGAAATGGCCGTGTTAGGACAAATCAGGGATTTTTTACTGTTCAACAAACATGCCCTCAATGTGCAGGAAGTGGTGAGGAGATAACTAATCCATGTGGTGATTGTAATGGGCAGGGAAATAAACAAACCTCAAAAAAATTGTCTGTGACAATTCCTAAGGGTGTCGATGATGGCACAAGAATAAGACTTGCTGGTAAGGGTGAGGCAGGAACAAGAGGTGGAGCTACTGGTGACTTATATATATTTGTTAATATTAAATCTCATGAGCTCTTTAAAAGATCTGAAGTTAATTTATTTTTTGAATTCCCAATTTCTATTGCTGATGCTGCTCTTGGTACAACAATTGAGATACCAACAATTGATGGAAAAAAAGCTAAAATAAAAATACCAGATGGAACGCAAAGTGGTAAACAATTTAGGTTAAAAGGTAAAGGAATGCCTTTCATGCGGAGAGGAGATTTTGGTGATCTTTATGTGCAAGTTAAAACAGAAGTTCCTGTTTCTCTCAATAAAGAACAAAAAGAATTATTAGAAAAATTTAGAAAAATTGAAAATGAAAGGTCAAATCCAAGTATCAAAAAATTTTTTCAAAAGGCTAAAGATTTTTGGAAAAATTAAAAATGGGTCTAGAAGAAATTATTCCAGCAATTGCTTTAATCGCCATATTAATATTAGTCTTACCAGAATTTATGAGCACTAATTTAAAAAAAAATCTATTTTTTAAAAACCTATTTATTTGGGGTATTATTGTTTTATTACTTATGGTAGTTCTATATTTTATTTTCAAATGAAAAAAATTAACTTAGCTGTTACCGGATGTTTAGGAAGAATGGGCCGACAGATAATTAAATCTGTTAAGTTTGATAAAAATTTTAAATTAGTAACCGTGACAGAAAGCAAAAAAACAAATAAAAAAATCCAAGGCTTAAAAATTTCTAAAAATAATTTAGATGTATTTAAGAAAACTAATCTTGTTATAGATTTTACAATTCCAAAATGTACTATGGACATATTAAAAATTGCAGTAAAGTTAAAAAAAAGAGTGGTTATAGGAACTACAGGGTTTACTAAAAAAGAAGAAAATTTAATCAAGAAATACTCAAAAAAAATACCAATTTTAAAAGCAGGAAATATGAGCTTGGGTATCAACTTACTTATGTACTTAACAGAAATAACCTCAAAATCTTTAAATAATTCATTCTTAAGCAAAATATTTGAGGTACACCATAAACATAAAAAAGATTATCCATCTGGAACTGCTCTGATGCTTGGAAAAGGTATAGCAACCGGAAAAAATAAAAACTTATACAATTTAATTGGAAAAAAATATTTAAATAGAAAAACCTTTCCCTACGGTAAAAAAATTAATTTTAACTCAATAAGAAAGGGTGAAATTATTGGTGAACATGAAGTAAAATTTTCAAGTGGAAAAGAGATAATAACACTTAATCACGAGGCTTTTGACAGAGCGTTATATTCTGAGGGTGCATTATCTGCAGGTAAATGGTTAATGACAAAAAAACCAGGTCTTTACTCAATGCGAGATCTTATGAATTTCAGATAATGACCGAAGTTCAAAGGGCGAAAATTATATTAAAGCATCTTAACAAAACTTATCCAAAAATAAAAGTCCCTCTAAAAAGTCGAAATGTTTTTACTTTATTAATCTCTGTTTTGTTGTCTGCTCAATGCACTGACGTAAATGTAAATAATGTTACAAAAAATATTTACCCAAAATATTATAAACCTCGTCATTTTTTAAAATTAGGAAGAAAAAAAATTGAAAAACTTATTAAAAAAATTGGAATTTTCAGAGTAAAAGCAAAGAGTATCTATAATCTTTGCGGCATATTAGAAAAGAACTACAATGGAAAAGTACCAAAAACATTTGAAGAATTGGAACAGTTACCTGGTGTAGGCCATAAAACTGCTAGTGTGGTTATGTCACAAGGATTCGGTCATCCCGCATTTCCAGTTGATACTCACATTCATAGATTAGCTCAAAGGTGGGGACTTACTAATGGTAAAAATGTTATTCAAACTGAGAAAGATTTAAAAAGATTATTTCCAAAAAGATACTGGAACAAGCTTCACCTACAAATTATTTATTACGGTAGGGAGTATTGTAAAGCGAGAGATTGTTATGGAATAACTTGTAAAATATGTACTAGTTGTTATCCTCACAGAAAAAAACCAATCAGAACAAAAAAACCATAAATGAAAATTTTAGGCATAGGAAATGCAATAGTTGATGTGATATGCAAAGTTGATGATGAATTTATAAAAACAAATAATCTTACAAAAGGTCTGATGAAACTTATATTTGATCAGGGTGAGTTCTCAAACTTATTATCAAATTTAAAAATTGAAAAAACAATTTCAGGTGGTTCCGTTGCAAATTCAATAGTTGGTTTGTCACAATTGGGAGATAAAGTTGGATTTATTGGTAAAATATCTGATGATGATTTTGGTATCAAATATGAAGAAGGTTTAAAAAACGAAAACGTAAATTTTTTTTATACAAAGAAAAAAGAAATTCTTCCTACTGGAACTTGTTTAATTTTAATTACGCCCGACTCGGAAAGAACAATGTGTACTTTTTTAGGAACTGCAGGAAAAATAAGCAAAAATGATCTTGATGCTAATGTCATTAAAAAAAGTGATTTGGTTTTTTTAGAAGGATATTTGTGGGATGAGGGAGATCCAAAAGAAGCATTTGAAAAAGCTATTAATTTATCAAAGAAAACTGCAATGTCTTTATCAGATAAATTCTGTGTAGATAGGCACAAACCTAATTTTTTAAATCTTGTGAAAGATAAATTAGATTTAGTTTTTGCAAATGAGGGGGAAATAACATCACTGATTGATGCAAAAAACTTTGATGAAGTTGTTTCTTTTGGTAGAGAGATAAAAAAACATTTAGTAATAACCAGAGGTGAAAAGGGTGCCATCTCAATTTACAAAGATGAAATAAAGGAAATTGATGCAAAAAAAGATCTCAAAGTTATAGATCTAACAGGAGCAGGTGATTTGTTTGCATCAGGATATTTACACGGATTAATAAATAATTTTTCTCAAAAAGAATGTCTTATTAAAGCAACAGAAATGTCCTCTAAAATAATTCAACAAATCGGGGCAAGATTTTAGCCTTTCTTAATTCTTTTAAAACTTCCTTTCCCTTTTTTTGGTTTGACTATTCTGGGTTTAAATTTTTTAGTAAAAAGTTCTTTAGCGAATTTATTTTTTTTCTGAAATTTCGTAACCATTTTTTTTACTAATAATTAAATTTTCATCAAAAAACTTTTCTTTAATCTTTTTTCTCAACCTATGAATATGTGTTTCAACTGTGTGAGTTTCCAACTTTGATTGGTATCCCCAAACCTTTTCTTGCAATTCATTAATTTTAATTGGTTTTTTGCTCTGTGTTAAATATAAAATCATGTTTATTTCTTTTTCAGTAAGCTTTAATTTTTGATTATTTAGAATCATTTCTCTAGAATTTGTGTTAATAGTATATTTGCTAACATTTATATTAGATTGTTCGTTAAAATTTTTTTTCAAAAACTCAATATTAATTGTTTCTGAAAGTTTTGAAAATTTTATTGGGAAATTTTCTACCAGAATTACATTAGATAACTTAAGATCTTTAATAGATAAAATGAGATAATCTTTATAATTTTTAAAATTAATGGAAGATATTTCGTTTTTGGTTAAATTTATGACTTTAAAATTTAAATTATCTTCGATTTCTGAAAATATATCAAAAAGTGACTTAGATTCATAAATAAACAAAATTTGATTATTCATATATAAATAGAATATGACAATTATTTTAAAAAACAAACATTCTCTTGAAGTTGATGACTTTAAATTCAAATGTTGTGTTGGAAAAAATGGGATAAGTAAAGAAAAAATTGAAGGTGATAATAAAACTCCCAAAGGTAATTTTAAATTGGAAAAGTTGTATTACAGAAGCGATAGATTAAATAAGCCTTTTACAAAATTAAAGTGTGTAAAAATCAATAAGAGCATGGGTTGGTGTAATAACATAAAGGATAACGCCAATTATAACAAATTGGTCAATACTAAAAAAAAAACAAAACACGAAAAACTTTATAGAAAAGATTTTAAATATGATTTGTTAATTCCCATAAAATATAATTGGGAAGGAGAAAAATTAGGAAAAGGCAGTTGTATTTTTTTACACCTAACTAAAAATTACAAACCAACAGCAGGTTGCATTGCGTTATGCAAAAAAGACTTCTTAATTATGTTAAAGCTAATAAATACAAAAACAAAAATTAAAATCTATTAGGCTCTTTCACCAAAAATTGCAGAACCTATTCTTAAATATGTTGAGTTATATTCAACTGCTTTTAGGTAATCTGATGACATACCCATACTTAATTCTTTTAAACTTAAATTTTTATTAAGATTGTTTAACTCTTGAAAAAAAGGATTTGGGTCAGAATTATATGGTGGAATACACATCAAGCCCACAATATCTAATTCTAGCTCCTTACAATAATGATAAAGATCATCTAAATCATTTTTTAATATGCCAGATTTTTGTTCTTCATTTCCTATGTTAACTTGTATAAATAATTTAACTTTTTTATCTTGATTTGATTGTTCATCATAAATTTTTTTTGCAAGCTTTTTACTATCCACAGAATGAATAAAATCAAAAAGTTTTATTGCTAACTTTACTTTGTTTGTTTGAAGTTTGCCTAATAAATGAAGTTTTAATTCAGGCTTTTCTGATTTAATTTGTGTCCATTTATCTAAAGCTTCTTGAACTTTGTTTTCACCATAATCATAATGACCATGATTTATTAATGGCATAATTTTATCTAATGAAAAGGTTTTGGATACAGCGATAATCTTAGACGCTTCTGATTTTTTTAGATTTGCCTCTTTAGATTTTACAAGTTTTTCTATATGTATTAATTTTTGAACAGAGTCATGCATAAGATAAATTATCAAAAATATTACTTTATAAGCGAATACGATACAAATCTAATAAAACAACAAGACAAAAAAACCAATATAATTTTTAGAAATTATAATAACAACCTAGACACCACAAAATTGAAGATTTTAAGCAATTTATGTAAAAAAAAAGGATGTAATTTCTTTTTGTCAAATAATATTAAATTAGCAATAAAGTTGAAATTAGATGGCGTTTATTTACCGTCATTTAATAAAAGTTTTAATCATTTAGCTTATAGTTTAAAAAAAAAGTTTATTATTTTAGGGTCAGCACATTCACTTCAGGAATTAAATATCAAAAAACTTCAAGCAGTAGAATTTTTCTTTATTTCATCATTATTCAAAAAAAATAAAAATTATCTAGGAATTTATAAATTTAAGTTTTTTGAAAATTTTACAAAAAAAAAACTTGTTGCCTTAGGGGGTATAAACGAAAAAAATATAAAAAAATTAGGCCTATTAGATATTTATGGTTATGCAGGAATATCTTTTTTCCAAAAAAAAAGGCCCCTTAAAAAAGGGGCCCTTTAATTTTTAGCTTCTAATTATATTAGAATGCAAATGTAAGAGCGAACTCATACGACTCTTTATCGTTTGTAGCAGCTGTGCTTCCACCAACGTTGTCGTTTGTGTTCATGTGACCAGCAATAGTCATACCACCCATTGTGTATGATGCTGAGAAACCTGAATCATGTTGCTCTGATGAAGATGAACCAGCAGTTGATGTATCGTCATCGTAGTCTCTTTCACCGTAAGCGATAGTCATATTTTCGTTTACAGCATATGAGATACCCCAGCTAGTAGATTCATCGTTATCTGCAGCTACACTTGAATCAGCTTCATGTGTTTGGTAACCTAAAGTGAAACCACCAACAGCATATTTAACGAAGAATGTTTCGTTATCAATTGATGTTGAAGTAGTATCCTCTAACTCTGCAGTAGCATAACCAACTGTCAAACCTTCAACCATTTCTGGTGAAACTTGAATACCAAAGTCAGTGTACTGACCTAAGTCGTAGTTTTGGTTTGTTGCAGCAGTTGTTTCATGGTCAACTTGGTGAGCCATTTTAAACATAACACCATTGAATGAAGGTGAATCATAAGTTAACAAGTTGTTACCTGATCTACCATCTATTCTGCTGTCAGCACCTGATGTCGTATCCCATACTTCTTCGTAAGCATTTGGAGTTACGTCATCCCACTGACCCATTACTGAAGAACCACCATGTCCGTGGAACGTCACAGTACCTAGAGCGTCTGTTCCGAATGATACACTTCTATCATCCATACCATCACCTGTTGCAGGGTTGTCGTTATCAAGTTCCATTTTTGCTGAAACTGTAATACCACCTTCTGTTTCACCTGATGCAGAAAAAACTACACTGTCAAACTGATAAGGACCAGTTGGTGCGTTTTCATCTGTTGTCGATGCGAAAGCGAAACCAGTTGAAACTGAAACACTTCCTTCAGCTGCGTGTACAGCTGTCATCGCTAGTGAACCAGCTAATGCTGATACACCGATTTTTGTTAATTTGTTCATATTAATTACTCCTTTAATTGTTTAATATTAAACAGGAAACATTTATCAAAAAGAGCCCAGTTTTTGCTAAATATACAATATTTTTCTCTATAAAATTAATAAGTGTGATAATTTTACAACACAATTTTCGTTTATTTTAATATGTTTTTTGTGTTATTTGATTATGTTAAAAATCACATCCTAAATAAGCTTATTTATGAAAAATTATATGTTTTCGCGGAAATTTAGCCTACTAACCTTTTTTATGATTGTTTTAATCTCTTTAAACAGTTGTGGAAACAATTTTTTTAGAGGGGCTGATGCAAGAAAAGTTCCTCCAGATCCTCGCGAAAGAGTAAAAAAGAATTTGGAAGAGGGAAAAGGTTTTAGAGTCAATGACGTAATTAAAAAAAGAGCTGGTATAGGTGGTGGAAATTTTGAATTTGCAAGTTCGAATGAATTATGGAGAGCATCATTAGATATCATAGAATTTATGCCATTAACATCTGCTAATTACAGTGGTGGAATAATTATCACAGACTGGTACACAAGCAATACTAATCCAAATGAAACCATTAAAATTACCATTAGATTTTTAAGTAATGAAATAAGATCTGATGCTGTAGACATTAATGTCTTCTATAAAAAATGTGAAGCAGACTATAAATGTGTTGTTCAAAAAGATAATAAAAATATTGAAGCTGAATTAAGAAGAGAAATTTTAAAAAGAGCAACCATATACCAAAAACAAACCAAAGCTAAAGATAAATCCTATTATCCAGGTGTTAAGATGGGTAACGATTAATTTTAGATTTCCTTCTAGTGGACAGATATAATTTTAAAGAAATAGAAAAAAAATGGCAGAATTATTGGGAAAGTAATAAATTTTTTAAAACTCAAAAAGATAAAGATAAAAAAAAATTTTATTGTTTAGAAATGTTCCCATATCCATCTGGCAAAATACATATGGGTCATGTCAGAAATTATACTATAGGTGATGTTTTAGCACGTTATAAAACCTTAAAAGGTTTTAATGTGCTGCATCCAATGGGTTGGGACTCCTTTGGTATGCCAGCAGAAAATGCAGCACGCGAAAACAATTTAGATCCTAAAGAGTGGACAAATAAAAATATAAAAACAATGAAAAACCAACTCAAGAAATTGGGTTTGTCTTTAGATTGGGATCGAGAAATATCAACATGTGATAAGAATTATTATAAACACCAACAGATTTTTTTTTTAGAATTATTGGAAAAAGGCCTTGTTTACAGAAAAGAAAATTATGTTAATTGGGATCCGATCGATGAAACCGTTTTAGCAAATGAACAGGTAATTGATGGGAAAGGATGGAGATCTGGTGCAACAGTTGAAAGAAAAAAGTTAAGTCAGTGGTTTTTCAACATATCAAAGTTTTCACAAGATTTATTAGATGGTTTAGAAAATTTAGATGCATGGCCCAATAAAGTAAAAACAATGCAAAAAAATTGGATTGGAAAATCATTTGGATGTGAAATTGAATTTGAAATTGAGGGCGATTTACCTGTAAAAAATATTAAGTGTTTTACAACAAGGCCCGACACTTTATTTGGTTTTTCTTTCTTGGCACTATCAGTTGATCATGAGATCTCTAATTTTTATATTAAAAATAAAGAATTTTTGGACTTTAAAGAAGAATGTTCAAAAACTGGAACAACTGAAGAGGCAATCGCTGTTGGAGAAAAAATTGGATTTAAAACTAATCTTTTTGCTAAAAATCCCCTAAATCCAAGCCAAAAAGTTCCTGTTTATTTCGCAAATTTTGTTTTAATGGATTATGGTTTTGGTGCAGTATTCGGGTGTCCTGCACATGATCAGCGAGATTTTGATTTTGCCAAAAAATATAAATTAGAAATCAATACCGTAGTTAAGCCTTATGAAAAAAATAATGATTTCAAAGTATCAAAAGAAGCTTACGCTGGACCTGGAACAATCATAAATTCAAAATTTTTAAATGGCCTTGATGCTCCAAAAAAGTCTGTAATTGAAACAATAAAAATTTTAGAAGAAAAAAAATTAGGTAAAAAAAAAACAAATTATAGGTTAAAAGACTGGGGTGTATCTCGTCAGAGGTATTGGGGCTGTCCTATCCCAATTATTTATGATGAAAAAGGCAAAGCGTTTCCAGTGCCTAAAGAAAAGCTGCCTGTTGAGCTGCCAGAAAATATTGATTTAAACGTTAAAGGTAACGCACTAGATAGCCAAAAAGATTGGAAAGAAGTTATAATAAATGGAAAAAAATTTACAAGAGAGACAGATACATTAGATACATTTGTATGTTCATCATGGTACTATTTAAGATTTTGTTCTCCAAAAGAAGAGAGTTATGGGTTTAATAAAGAAGACATAAATTATTGGATGCCAGTTGATCAATATATTGGTGGGGTTGAGCATGCAATATTACATTTATTATATTCTAGATTTTTTATGAGAGCTATCAACTTTGAGAATCAAAACTTTCAAATAACCGAACCTTTTCAAAGTCTATTTACACAAGGCATGGTTTGCCATGAAACATACAAAGATCAAGATAACAATTGGTTAAGCCCTGAAGAAATAGAAAAAGTTAATGAAAAAGTTGTAAAAAAAAATAATCCTGATGTAATTGTTAAAGTTGGCCCATCAGAGTCCATGTCAAAATCAAAAAAAAATGTTATTAATCCTGAGGAGATTATTAATACCTATGGTGCAGATTCTGTTAGATTATTTATTTTATCTGATAGCCCTCCAGAAAAAGATGTACAATGGTCAGAACAAGGAATGGCTGCCTCTCATAAATTTATTCAAAAACTATGGATTTTAAATACACAAATTTTGGATGAAATCATAAAAGATCATCCAAAAGATATTGATGATGAATTTAAAAAAATTGCAAATATATTTATAAATAATGTCAACGATAATTTGTCAAAATTTACATATAACAAAATTATCGCAAATTTTTATGAAGTTCACTCCTCAATATCAAAATTAGTTAAAAAAAAATATTCGTCTAAAACTATTATTGATAATTATAAAAAAATATTAATCTGTATGATACCAATTATCCCACACTTTTCGAACGAGTGTCTTGAATTAATTAAAAGTAAATCAGAAATAAAATGGCCTGATGTAGATAAACAGCTCTTGATAGAAGAAAATATTAATTTTGTTGTTCAGATAAATGGAAAAAAAAGAGGTTTAATAAAAGTTAACAGAAATATCTCTGAGAAGGATATATTAAATTTAATTAAAAAGAACGTCGAAATTAATAAATATATTAAAAATCAAGAACTTAAAAAAAAAATTTTTATTCCAAATAAATTAATAAATATCATAATATAATTGAATGAAAAAATATATCTACATCCTGATATTCATACCATTTCTATTCATTAGTTGTGATTACACTCCAATCTATTCTGATAAAAATGATTATAATTTTAAAATTGAAAAAATCGAATTCAATGGAGATGCAGAAATTAATAATTTGATTGATAAAAAATTAAAGAAATATAAGAAAACTTTAAGTGACAAAAAATTTTCTATCTTTGCTTCCACATCTTACGCAAAAATTTCACAATCAAAAAATCTCTCAGGTAAAACAACAAATTTTATGGTAACCATTAAGGCAAATTTCAAAATTAAAAGAGAGGATAAAATAAAAACTTTTATATTTAAGGAAGAATTTTTGATCAAAAATTTTAGTAATAAATTTGAAGAAAATAACTTTGAAAAAATTAAAAAAGAAAACTCAATTGATTTAATAATTAGTAAATTAATAGTCCAACTTTCACGAATGTAATGATTCTGAAATATTATGAGTTAGATAAAATAAATTTTAATAAAATAAATTTTCTCTTACTGCACGGTAAAAATGAAGGGTATAAAAATGAGGAAATTGAAAAAATCACAAAGAGATTAAAAAGAACAATTGTCAATTATGATGAAAAACAAATAATTGAGAACACTGATGAATTTTTTGAAAACAATCTTAATAAATCGTTGTTCGATGATGAAAAAATAATATCAATAAATAGATGTTCCGATGGAATAATCAAAATCATTGAAAAATTAATTGATAAGAATATCAATGATACAATATTTATATTAAACTCAGAAATTTTAGAGAAAAAATCAAAATTAAGAAATTTTTTTGAAAAATCGAAAACACAATTAGTATCAATAGCATTTTATCCTGACAATTTTGATACACTTTTAAAAATTGCCCAACGAGCCTTGAAAGATAAGAAAATTTTATTATCGAATGAGTGCCTTAATGTTTTGGTTAACAAATGCGCAAATGATAGAAAAAATTTATTGAATGAAATAGAAAAAATCGAATTGTATTCAAAAGATAAAAAAAAAATAAGTAATGAAGAAATTTTTAGACTAATTAATTTAGCAGAAAACCATAGCATTAATGAATTAATAAATTGTTGTTTGGCTAAAAATCAAAAAAAACTATTTAATATTTTAAATAACAATATTTTTTCAAATGATGACTGTATTATCATTATCCGCACTTTACTTAAGAAAAGTAAAAACCTTTTAAATCTAGCTAATTTATATCAATCAAATAAAAATATTGAAGCTACAATAAATAATGCAAAACCTCCAATTTTTTGGAAAGAAAAAAATGTCGTTAAAGATCAAATAAATTTGTGGTCCGCTGAAAAATTGAAGAATTTAATTATAGAAATTAATGATATTGAGTATCAAATTAAGAAAAATTCTTTTAATGCTATAAATTTTACAACAAATTTCCTTCTTGAGAAGTCGAATTGATTTTTAATAATTATTTTTAATAATCTCAATTAATCTATTTAATTGATTATGATCGTGAAAAGATATTGTAATTGAACCTTTGTTTCTTTTATTACTTTTAATCAAAACTCTAAGCCCTATTTTGTTTGAAATAATTTCTTCGAGATTTTTAACATTAGGGTCATTACTTAAAACCTTTTTTTTTGAATTTTTAAAAAATTTTACAAATTTTTCAGATTGTCTAACAGATAATTTTTTATCTATAATTTTACTAGCTAGAAAACTTGCATTTTCCAGTCCAACTAGGATTTTTGCATGACCAGGCGTAATTTTTCTTTTCTCAACATAAGTTAAAACATCTGCAGGTAAATTGAGTAATCTTAATGAATTGGTGATATAACTTCTGCTTTTACCTATAAATTTTGAGACTTTATCTTGATCATATGAAAATTCGTCAATTAATCTTTTATATCCTTGTGCTTCTTCTAAAGGATTTAAATCATGTCTTTGTACATTTTCAACTATTGCAAACTCAAGTGATTTTAAATCGTCTGCTTCAGTTACAACTACTGGAATGTCGTGTAGGCCAGCTTTTCTTGCTGCAAGCCATCGTCTCTCTCCAGCAATAATCTCGTATTTAGAATTTTCAGAATTTGATTTTCTTACAATTATTGGCTGAATTACTCCTCGTTCTTTTATTGAGTTGGTCAAATCTTGTAAATTTTCTTCATCAAAAACTTTTCTTGGTTGAAATTTATTTGGAATGATATCACTTAATGAAAGTTTATTAGTTTTAACCTCTACTTTAGTCTCACCAATCAAAGACGATAAACCTCTGCCTAAACCTTTTTTAATTTGGGAATTCATTAAGCAGCACTCCCAATTTTATTTTCTTGTGCAATAAATTCATCAGTAAAATTGTAATAGGATTTACTACCCGGGCAACTTCTGTCATAAATAAGCACTGGTACACCGTGAGAAGGTGCTTCGGATAATCTTACATTTCTTGGTATAACTGTTCGATAAACCTTATCTTTAAAATAATTTCTTGCCTCTTGCTCTACCTGAGAAGATAACTTATTCCTTCTATCATACATTGTTAAAAGTATTCCTTGGATTTCTAAAGTCGGGTTAAGATTGATTTTAATTCGCTCGATAGTTTTCATAAGTTGTGTAAGGCCCTCTAGTGCAAAAAATTCTGTCTGAAGAGGAACCAAAAGGGAGTTAGATGATACTAAAGCCATTACTGTCAATAAACTTAAGGAAGGAGGACAATCAATAAGCACATAATCATATAATCCTCTAG
Source organism: uncultured Pelagibacteraceae bacterium (assembly GCA_902597575.1). Lineage (GTDB taxonomy): Bacteria > Pseudomonadota > Alphaproteobacteria > Pelagibacterales > Pelagibacteraceae > Pelagibacter. The sequence continues at coordinate 26,413 of CACJYF010000005.1, forward strand.
AATTGTTTAAATAAGCGGTTAATTTACTCTTTAATATAAATGCTCTGTCACTATCTCCAGCTGTCTCAACCTCTAAGCCCGATAAATCTACATTTGATGTTATCAAATCCAGATTTTCAAAATCTGTTTTTTTAATTACATTTGAAATAGACACTGTTCCATTTAAAATTCCATAAATTGTCTGATCAGATTGATTAGTATTAGACAATCCTAATCCAGTGGTGGCATTTCCTTGAGGGTCTAAATCGATAACCAAAATTTTTTTATTCTGATGGGTTAAGGCTGATGCCAAATTGATTACAGTTGTAGTTTTTCCAACTCCGCCCTTTTGATTTATTATTGAAATTATTTTCACAATTTTTTTTTTTTTATTTTTTTAATATTAATTATAAATGAGTCGTTATTAGTTATACTTTTTTTTTTTCATAATCTAAATCCCAAGTTTTCATTGTCTCGCTCAGAATCTTTTTTCCACTTTTTCCCATAAATAAAATTATGTTATTAAATTTTTTAAAATTCTGATTTATAAGATTTAAAATTATAGGCATAGGTTTAAAAGCTCTCGACATTACTGTTCCTGTTTCAATGTTCTTGACTGTAAAAATATCTTTTTGGATAATTTTTGTATTTAGGTTTAATTTTTTTGAGACATCTTTTAAAAATGCACATTTATGATAGCTTTTTTCATAAAGATTTATTCTCAGTGAATTTTTTAACTTTTTCATTACTATTGCGATAACAAGTCCTGGCATCCCCCCTCCAGTACCTAAATCAGAGGTTGTATTTAGATTTAAATCAATAAAATCAATTATTTGTGCTGAATCTAGTATATGTCTTTCCCTAATTTCCTCAATTTTAGCAGTTTTTTTACTAATTATGTTAATTTCTTTATTTTTCTCCCTGATCATTGAAATCAGGCTCTCAAAATCAAAGCAAGTTTCACGTGAAACATTTGCAATTGGGATTTTTGAGTAAAAATTTAAAATTGTATTATCCATTAAGCTATATGCTTAATAGACTTTCTTTTTACATGTGACAACAAAATATATACGGCAGCAGGTGTAATCCCATCAATTCTTAACGCCTGCCCCATTGTTTTAGGCTTAATTTCTTTAAATTTAGCTTTCACTTCATTAGAAAGACCTGAAAATTGGTCATAATCAATATCATCAGGTATAACTAGATTTTCATCTCTCTTAAAAGCTAAAATATCTGCTTTTTGTTTTTTTAAGTATCCTCTATAATGGGAATTAATTTCAATTTGCTCATCGATCTCATCACCGTAATTCTCAATTTCAGGCCAAATATCTCTAATTTTACACATGTTAACCCCTTTTTGTGTTAAAATTTCATCAGCAGATCTAAAAACACCATCTTTTGCAATTCTAATATTAAATTTACCAGCTTTCGAAGGTGAAATTTGTAATGTAGACATTTGAAGCGATATTTTTCCAAGTTTATTAAATTTGTCTTCAAAATAATCTTTTCTGAAATCTGAAATTAATCCAATTTTAATTCCTTTATTTGTAAGTCTTAAATCAGCATTGTCAGACCTCAAACTTAACCGATATTCTGCGCGAGACGTAAACATCCTATAAGGCTCTGCCACTCCTTTAGTTACCAAATCATCGATCATTACTCCAATATATGCATCAGACCTATCTAAGATAAACGGTTCCATATTTTTTAACGAAAGAGCAGCATTCACGCCTGCTATAAGACCTTGTGCTGCTGCCTCCTCATATCCAGTAGTTCCATTAATTTGGCCAGCAAGATATAAATTTTTAATTTTCTTTGTCTCTAATGTTAAAAAAAGTTCTCTAGGATCAATATAATCGTATTCTATAGCATAACCCGGCCTAATAATTTTAACATTTTCTAAACCATTGATATTATTGAGTATTTCTTTCTGTACCACCTCAGGTAGAGAATTGGATATACCATTAGGGTAAATTGTATAATCATTTAGGCCCTCCGGCTCCAAAAAAATTTGATGCCTAGTCTTATCTGCAAATTTTACAATTTTGTCCTCTATTGAGGGACAATATCGTGGACCAACACCTTGTATATTTCCAGAATACATCGCGCTTTTAGATAAATTTTTTTTAATAATCCTATGCACCTTTTCATTAGTGTATGTCATAGAACACGATACCTGCTCATTAAAAATTTTTTTTGTTAGAAAAGAAAAGAAGTAAGGATCACTATCAGCAAATTGTTTTTCTAAATTATCAAAATTAATTGACCTTGAATCTAGTCGAGGAGGTGTCCCTGTCTTGAGTCTTCCAATTTTAAAATTATATTTCTTTAACTCTTCACTTAAACCTGTACTAGGTTTTTCATTAAACCTTCCTGCAGGTGTTCTCTCATCACCAATATGTATCAAACCATTTAAAAATGTTCCTGTAGTTAGAATTAGTTTGTTACACTTTATATTATTACCTTTTAGCGTTACAAACCCGTTTATTGCATTATTTAAAAAAATAAAACTTATTACTGGATCCGAAAAAATGCTTAAATTACAATAGTTTGCAAGTTTTTCTTGCATAAATTTGCGATATAACGATCTGTCAGACTGAGTTCTGGGGCCCCGGACGGCTGGTCCTCTACTTCTATTTAATAATTTAAATTGTATTCCAGACTTATCTGCTACCTCACCCATAACCCCATCAAGAGCATCAATTTCCCTGACAAGATGGCCTTTTCCTAAACCACCAATAGCTGGGTTACAAGACATTTCTCCTATGGTTTTTTTATTATGTGTGAATAGTGCAGTGTTAATTCCAAGCCGTGCAGAAGCGGCGGCAGCTTCACATCCTGCATGACCACCACCAATTACTACCACATCAAAGAATAAATCTTTTTTCATAATTTAAACTTATATTCGTTTAAATTATTTACAAGGTGTGTGTTATTTTTTTTCAAGAGGTTGGTAATCAAAGATGAACAAAAAGGGTTAAAAATATAAGTATTTAGATTATTTTCCAATACAAAAATCATTAAAAATACTACCTAAGATTTCTTCCACATCAACTTTTCCAACAATCATACCTAGATGCCTGATTGCCAATCTAAGATCCTCGGCAGCCTTATCAAAATCTTTCTTATCATTTTTATTTAGAAAATTTTTTAAATGATCTACACATTGTACCAAATGTTGTCTATGTCTCTCTCTCGTTATCAGAATATCTTCTTCAGAAATAAATCTTTTTTTTAGATTATTTTTTATTTTTGAAATTAATTTATCTATATTAAAATTGTCTTTTAATGAAATTAATATGTTATCAAATTTTGATAGATTTTGATCAATCTTATTTTTTACTAGATCTGACTTATTAACAACTAAAATAGCATTTCCTTTAAGCAAATCCTTCAAAAAAGGGCTTAAATCAATATTTTTGGCATCAACCACTACTAATTTTAAATCAGCATTTTCAGCTCTTTTAAGAGATAATTTTATCCCCTTTTTTTCTATTTCATCTTTTGAGTCTCTTATTCCTGCCGTATCTGAAATAATAACTGGATAACCATCTATATTTAAGCGAGTTTCAACAACATCTCGTGTGGTACCTGCAATTTCAGAAACTATGGCAACTTCCCTATTTGACAAATTATTTAATAAACTCGACTTTCCAGCATTCGTTGGCCCCACAATAGCAATCTTAAAACCCTCACGAATTATTTCTCCAATTTTTTGATTTTTTAAAATTTTTTCAATTTCATTAATTACATCTAAAGAGTCGATTCTCATTTTTTCTAGATTTTCTTCAGGAAGATCTTCGTCAGGAAAATCTATCTTTGCTTCAACGAATGACAAAAGTTTTAGTAGTTTTTCTCTAATATAATTAAACTTATCTGACGAATTTCCTCTCATTATTTTAATAGCTTGCGATCTTTGAATTTCAGTTTCGGCAGAGATTAGATCAGCTATACTTTCAGCTTTTAACAAATTTATCTTGCCATTTTGAAAAGCAAGCTTTGTAAATTCACCAGGTTCGGCAAGTCTACAATTCTCAATTTTAGCTATCTCATTTTGAACAGCCAAAATTACAGCTTTTCCACCATGGATATGAATCTCGGCCATATCTTCACCTGTGTAGCTCTGCGGCCCAGGAAACCACAATATTAGTCCTTCATCGATTAATTCTAAACTATCAATATTCTGAATTTTACGAAGTGTTGCAACTCTTGCTTTAGGGAGTTGACTTCGAGTTAAAGTTTTAATTACTTCAGATGTATTTTGACCAGAAACTCTTATTATAGCGACACCAGATACGCCAGGACCAGTAGACAGTGCATAAATAGTCATAGATAAAGTTATTTAATTATAAATTTTTTCAAGGCTAGAAAAAAAACTATCACAAAACTTTTTTCCATCAAATAAAGGTGTCTCAATTACATTTTCAAAAAGATTTTTTCTTATTGTAAGTAATTCTTTTTCATTTTGAGCTAAGGACACAGCTTTTTTTACATAATCCTCTTTATCCTCCGCAATTAGTGAGGAAAGATTTGCATTTTTATTGATAGACTCACCACATCTTGAATTTAAATTGTAGCCTTTCATAGTAACTACTGGAACACCCATCCAAATTGCTTCAAATGAGGTTGTTACACCATTATAAGGAAAAGTATCTAAAGCTATATCAATATCTTTATAAATCTCTAAATGATTAGCAAACTTCTTTTTGAATGGCAAAATTGTTACTGAGTCTAGCACACCATATTCATCAAATCTTTTTTTAAATCTTTCAGTCAAGATAGGAAATGAAGTTTTTAGCATCAATTTTGAATTTTTAACTTTTTTTAATATCATTGACCAAACTTCTATAACATCATCGTTTATTTTTCTAAAATTATTAAAAGATCCAAATGTAATAAATTTCTTTTTAGAGAATGGCATTAAATTAAATTCTCTCACAGCATCATAACCACAATGACAATTCCAAATATCATTTAGGTAAATTATCTTTTCTGTGTAATATTTCTCCTCTTGGGGTTTAATTAAATTTTTATCAGCAATCAAGTAATCCATTTCATTTAAACCAGTAGTATTGACATACCCACACCAAGAAACTTGGACAGGAGCTACACGATTTTTAAACAGAGAAAGCCTATGATCAGATGAAAGTCCGTTTAGATCAATAATTATATCAATTTTATCTTTTCTAATTGTATTGATAACTTCAGTATCTTTAAGAGTTTTGATATCTAATATCTTAAAAACTTTATTCTCAAATTCTTTAATCGTCTTATTTTCTTGGGGAAAGCTATTATAATTATTGTATATAAAAATATTGTATTTTTTTTTATCGTAAAAATTAATTAAAGATTTTAAGAAATATACTACGGAATGTTTTCCCCTAATGTCGGACGATATAAATGCAATATTTAATTTTTCATTTTTAACATTTATAATTTGTTCAAATGCATCTTTATTATAGAGAGGAACTAAGTCATTGATCTTTTTTAAATTATTGAAATATTCCTCTTGACTCCATCCGTAATTATAATTTCGCCAAAAAATAGACGATATAAAAGCATCAGTATTTGAATCTAATTCAAAAACTTTTTTATGATGTTCGGCGACTGTTTGTGGATCTGAAGTACGCGCAATGACTTTCGAAAAATTATGCATCAAATCAGAGTTTTTTTCAAAGAAAGATTTATTCTTATTATAAAAAAAATAAATATCATCAAAAAAATTTTTTTCTAATTCCTTTTCATTTTGTCTGAATTCATTATCAAAAAGGATTACGGACGCATTAATTAAATTTTTTAAAGGATCAAACAATTTTTCTGTGACCGTCTCCTTCAAACATGAATTCTTAAAATCTTTAATAGCAAGTCTTATAACGTCATTAGATTTTTCCGACAACATTCTGGCAACGCCACAAAGATTCAGTAATCCTGATGTTTTGTCTTTTTCACTAATTTTTTTTTCAATTATTGTTACAATTAAAGAATATTTTTTTTCTTTTAACAATTCTAAAAAATTGGTTTTTTCCTCAATCATAATGTTCAATATATATTCTAATTTGTAACATTATTATTTTTTTAAAAGAAAAATAGATCTTTTTTATATTTGTTGATATTTGAACTATATAATCTCGAATTATGAAGGTTTATTCATTGAATTAAAGAATTCAGAATTATTTTTTGTATCTTTTAATTTTGAACTTATAAACTCAATAGCATCCATCGTTCCCATAGGTGCTATTATTCTTCTTAAAACATTCATTTTCTGTAAATCGTTTTTTTCGAAAAGCAGTTCTTCTCTTCTTGTCCCTGACTTAGTAATATCGATTGCTGGGTATATTCTTTTATCTGCAATCTTCCTGTCCAGCACAGTTTCACTGTTACCAGTGCCTTTAAATTCCTCAAAAATTACCTCGTCCATTCTGCTTCCAGTGTCAATTAATGCAGTAGATATAATAGTTAAAGATCCTCCTTCTTCGATATTTCTGGCAGCACCAAAAAATCTTTTTGGTCTCTGAAGTGCATTGGCATCTACACCTCCTGTTAATACTTTTCCTGAGCTTGGTATAACTGCATTATAAGCTCTTCCTAATCTTGTTATTGAGTCTAATAGTATGACAACATCTTTTTTATGTTCAGTTAATCTTTTAGCTTTTTCAATAACCATCTCTGCAACCGCAACATGGCGCTGTGCAGGCTCATCAAAAGTTGAGCTAATAACTTCTCCTTTAACAGTTCTTTGCATATCAGTAACTTCCTCAGGTCTTTCATCAATAAGTAAAACGATCAAATAACATTCGGGATAATTTTTAGCGATTGAATTAGCTATGCTCTGTAAAATCATTGTTTTCCCAGCTTTTGGGGGTGAAATAATTATTGATCTTTGACCTTTTCCAATAGGGCTTACCAAATCAATTAATCTTGGCGTTAAATCTTGTTTCTTATCTGGCTTTGTAGCCTCCACCTCCATAATTAATTGTTTGTCAGGATAAAGTGGAGTCAAGTTATCAAATGCAATTTTATGTCTAGATTTCTCAGGCTCCTCAAAATTAATCTTACTCACTTGAAGTAAGGCGAAATATCTTTCACCTTCTTTTGGTGCTCTCACTGGTCCTTCTACAGTATCTCCAGTCCTTAATCCAAATTTTCTGATCTGACTCGGACTTACATAAATGTCATCGGGTCCCGGAAGGTAATTTGATTCCATCGCTCTTAGAAAACCAAACCCATCTTGCAATAACTGTAGAACTCCTGCCCCAGTAATCTCCTCTTTCTCAGCAACTTTTTTCAATATAGCAAACAGTATTTCTTGCTTCCTAAGCGTGCTTGCATTTTCTATGCCCAATTCTTCCGCTTGGGCTATAAGCTGTTCTGATGATTTAAGTTTTAGTTCTTGGATGTTCATGATTTAGATTATTAAGGACTTAATAATAAACTTAATATATATACTAATTTAGATTATTCAACCCTAGATAGGTTTGAAAATCACAATAAATATGATCAAAATAAGCAATAATGTGGGAATTTCATTAATGTATCGGTAATATTTAGAGGAATGTTTATTCATATCTAATTTAAATTGTCCTAAAATTCTTCCAAGATAAAAATGATATAAAGTTAGAGTGGTCACAAAAAGAAGTTTAAGAATCATCCACTTTTGACCTAACTGCTGAAAACCTATTTCATGTATTAGTATTAATCCAAATATCCATGAAAGTGTCATTGCTGGGGTCATAATGTAAAAGAAAAGTTTTTTTTCCATAACTTTAAATACTTCTGTCACTAGCGGTTTTTCATTATTTTCGGAATGATAAACAAAAATTCGTGGTAAATATAAAAGTCCTGCCATCCAAGAAATAACCGCTATTAAATGCAAAGATTTGAAAAGCAAATAAGTATTCATAATTACAAGCTTTTTTGAACTAATGATTTTAATAAAGCTATATGTTCATCGCTATCATTTAAACACGGAACCATATCAAAATTTTCACCACCGGATTCTAGGAAAGTTTCTTTGCCTTGAATTAAAATTTCCTCCAAAGTTTCAACACAATCTGAGGAAAAACCTGGACATATTGCAAGAACATTTTTTTTACCCTCGCCAGGTAATTTTTCTAATGTTTTATCTGTGTAAGGTTCAAGCCATTTTTGGGGGCCAAATCTTGATTGAAAAGTTGTTTTAAGTTCTATGGAATTAAATTTTTCTGAAATCAGTCTAGTAGTTTTTTGACAATAACAATGATATGGATCTCCTTTATCAAAATATTTTTGTGGTATACCGTGATAAGACACTAAAATTAAATCCGGTTTCCAATTTATTTCTTTTATCTTTTTATTCAGTGAATTTACCAAAGCATCTATATATTGAGGATGCGATTCATAATGTGGGATAATTTTAATTGAAGGTTGCCACCTCATTTTCATAAGTGTTCTATATATTTCATCGCAAACAGTGGCTGTAGTTGCTGCAGCATATTGAGGATACAATGGAAGTATGACTAAATTTTCACAACCTTTATCATGCAAATCTTTTACCTTATTTTTAATACTTGGATTTCCATATCTCATTGCGAAATCTACAATTACATTTTTTTCAGATATTAAATTTGATAATTTATTTGCTTGTTGTCGAGTATAATAAAGTAATGGAGAGATATTTTCTTTTTTCATCCAAATTTCTTTATAAGCTTTAGCAGTTTTAGATGGTCTTAAATTTAATATAAAAACGTTTAATATAATTTTCCATAATAAAGGATTGACTTCTATTACTCTTCTATCTGAAAGGAATTCCTTTAAATACTTTCTAATATCCAGCCAGCTTGTTGAATCGGGTGTTCCTAAGTTTATTATTAAGACTCCAGTTTTACCAAAGTTAACCTGTGGGTGATTTTTGCTATTTTCCATTTAATAGTCTTTCACTATTTTGACGAGATAATCCATCATTTTTGGATCAGTTTCAGGCAAAACCCCGTGTCCCAAGTTAAATATATAAGGATGGTCTTTAAAAATTTCTAAATATTTTTTTGCTCCTTTTCTCAAATTTTCTTTATCCGTTAATAAAATTTTTGGATCCATTCCTCCTTGAACAGGAATTTTAACATCTTTTAAAATTTCTTTAGGATCAGCTTCATAATCAATACAAATCGCGTCAGGTTTCACAGTTTCACAATACTCTTTATACTTTTTTATACCTTTAGGAAAGCATATGGTCGGAACATTTAAAGATCTAGTATATTCAACTAACTTAATCGTAGGTTCATAAACATAACTTGGTAGGCTTTTTTCGTCTAATAGATTAGCCCAACTATCAAAAATTTGAATGATTTGTGCTCCATTTTCAATTTGATTTCTTATGTGTAATTTTAAAAACTTTTCAATAATTTTTAGAGTCTTTCTTATTAAATTTATATTTTTAAAAAAATCGCTTTTTAATCCAGACTTTGGGGATTTTTGATTTATCATATAGACTAAGAGGGTCCAAGGAGCACCAACAAAACCTATAGTATTTTTGTTTCTTGTAAGATCATTATTTTTAATTAAATTAACCAACTTATAAACTGGCTGTAGTTTATCGATAAAATCACTTTCGTTTAACTTTAAAATGTTTTCTAAATTTAAATCACCTAATATAGGTCCAATCCCTTTTTTAAATTCAACTTTTTGGTTTAACGCATATGGAAGCATTAAAATATCAGAAAAAATTATCGCAGCGTCTAAATCAAATCTTTTAAGAGGTTGTAAAGTTATTTCAGTTGATAGTTTTTCATTTAAACAGAGTTTTATAAAATTGGGATTTTTAGCCCTGATTTCTCTAAACTCCGGTAAATATCTACCAGCTTGTCTCATTATCCATATTGGCTTTACAGAAGTATCGTAATTTTTTAAAACTTTATCAATTAGTGTCATAAATAAAATATATATTATAAGATTGTAGTATTATTTGGTAATGTGAATAATGGTAACTATTTTTTTTTAACATTTTATTAACTATTTACTCACAAATTTAACATTTATTTCTAACTAATTTGCGAATTATTTAACTTTTTGTATATCTGTTTTCCACCTAATAAAGAATGTTAACAAAATCCTTGTTTTACAAGCTATTTATATAAAAAATAAATTTGTTTAATTTTATTAAAATATTACAAAGATGTTAACATAAATATACATGATTAATACTTACCAAGTTTTTTTAATCTCAGATTCTACAGGGGAAACTTTAGATAGAATTTTTTTATCTTTAAAAGCTCAATTTAAAAATATTGATTACAAAGTTAATTCTTACTCTTTTACAAGAACAGAAAATCAAATATCTAAAATACTGGATACAGCTGAGAAACAAGAAAACCCGATTATCTTGTATACAATTGTAGATAATAATCTTGCTAAAAGTTTAGCCAAGACTTGTAATAAAAAAAAAATCCCTTGTTTTGGTGTTTTGGGAAGTTTAATTTTAAGTTTTTCAAAACTCTTTAATCAAAAAGCATCTCATGAGCCCAGTGGACAACATGTTTTAGATGAGGAGTATTATAACAGAATCGAGGCTATTCAATATACAATGAACCACGATGATGGCAATCTTCTTGGTGATGTAAACAAATCTGATATAATTTTATTGGGTGTTAGTAGAACCAGCAAAACACCAACTTCTATATATTTAGCGAACAAAGGCTTTAAAACAGCCAACATACCTTTAGTAAATGACAATTCAATACCAAAAAGTTTAAAGATAAGGCCTCAAGATTTTTGCATTATCGGTCTAACAACCGAAGCTGAAAGACTAGTTGAAGTCAGAAAAAATCGTATAAACTCAATCAGAGATAATAAAAATCAAGATTATACTAATTTAGACAAAATTAAAAAAGAAGTTGAAGAAGCAAAAAATACTTTTAAAAAATATAGATGGCCAACTATAGATGTTACAAGAAAATCTGTCGAAGAAACTGCCGCATCTATAATTAAAATTTACGAAATATTTTCTACTAAAAAAAATGGATAAAAGAATTATTTTAGCATCTAAGAGCAAAGTAAGAAAAGAAATTTTAAACAAGAATAATATTGTTTGTGCTGCAGAACCTTCAAATATTGATGAAGATATTGTTAAAAAAAGTTTGTTGAAGGAAAAAGCCAGTCCGGAAACTATCTCAAAAAATCTTGCAGAGCTTAAGGCAAACAAAATAAGCATGAATAATCCTGACGAATTAGTATTAGGCGCAGATAGTGTTATAGATTTAGAGGGAGAGTTAATTTCAAAACCAGAAAACAGAGATGTTGCTCTAAAGATTTTAAAAAAACTTAATGGTAAATTTCATTACTTGATAAGCTCTGTGTGTATATCTAAAAATGGGATGATGATCTGGAATTATACTGATAAAGCTAAATTAACTATGAAAAGTTTTAGTGAAAAACAATTACAAGACTATCTATCTAAAATAAGCGATGAAGCACTTTACGCTTATAATGTATATCAAATTGAGGGTGAGGGAAGGTCTTTGTTTTCCAAGATAGAAGGAGACCAAAATACAATTATGGGCCTTCCAATAAATGAGATTAAGGATTATTTAAGAAATTATGAATAAGTATTTAGTTATTGGTAATCCAATCGAGCATTCATTGTCACCTTTGTTGCATAACTACTGGTTTAAAAAATATGGAATATTAGATTCTATTTATGAAAAACAGAAGGTAGACAAAAAAGATTTAAAAAAAATTATTGAACAAGTCAAAAATGGGGAATTAAAGGGTGTTAACGTAACAGTTCCATTTAAAAGAGAAATGTTTGATTGTTTAGATGCCTCCTCTAGCGAAGCTCAGCTAACTAAATCCGTAAACACTTTACTAAAAGAGGGTGACAAAGTTGTTGGATATAATACAGATCAGGGTGGTTTTGAAATTAGTTTACAAAAAAATAATTGGAAACCAGAGAGCAAAAAAATTTTAATATTCGGCGCAGGAGGGGTTACACCTTCGATTTTATCAACTTTTATTAAAGCAAATGGTGATAATAAAATTTATTTATGTAATAGAACTCGGGATAAAGCAGAGGCATTGAAGGAGCTATGGGATAAAACGGTTAATTTATTTGGCATGAATAAGAATACAATCGAAATAGTTGATTGGGGTAAAAAAATTGAATTGTGTGATTTAGTAATTAATACAACAAGTGTTGGTTTGTTGAAAGATGAGAATATAAATTTTGATTTTACTGATTATGATAATAACGAAGATACTCTATTTTACGATTTGATATACAATCCAAAAGAAACAAATTTTCTCAAAGATGCCAAATTGAGAGGAAATAGAACCATGAATGGTAAATTGATGTTTTTAGGGCAAGCGCAATTAGCCTTCAAAATGTGGACAGGCAAAAGCCCAGAAATTAATAAAGAAGTTATAGATCTATTGGATTAATGATTGTTATAGGCATTTTAGGAGACATTGGATCAGGAAAAAGCTATGTAGCTAGTCAATTTGGCTATCCAGTTTTCAATGCAGATGCCGAGGTAGCTAAGATATATAGAAATAGCAAGACTTGTTTTAAAAAATTAAAAAAAAAACTACCAAATTATATAAAGTCATTTCCAATAAATAAAAATGAGCTGACAAATTCAATCTTAAGTAACGGAAAAAACATTGCAAAAATCAGCAAAATAGTTCATCCGCTCGTTAGACAAAAGATGAATTCATTCCTCAAAAAAAATAAAAAAAAAAGAGTTATAGTTTTAGATGTGCCTTTGTTATTAGAAAATAAAATTAAAATTAAAAATATGATTTTGGTTTTTGTAGACTCCAAAAAGTCTGATATTTTAATTAGGCTTAATAAAAGGAGAGGTTTAAATAGAAAAATTTTAAAAAAACTGAAAGAAATTCAACTACCGCTTGATTATAAAAGAAGAAAATCTCATTTTATTATTAAAAATTATTATACAAAAAAGTATGTTAGAAAAAATGTGAAAACTATTTTAAAAAATATTTTACAATGAAAGAAATTGTTTTAGATACGGAAACCACTGGTATTTCTGTTAAAGAGGGTCATAGAATTGTTGAAATCGGCTGTATTGAACTTGATAATCTAATTCCAACTAAGAAAAAATTTCATTATTATTTAAATCCAGAAAGAAAAGTTTCACAGAAGGCCTTTGAAGTTCATGGTTATAGTGATGAATTTTTATTAAAACAAAAAAAATTTTCACAAATTGTAGATGAATTTTTAATATTTATAGATGGTAAAAGATTAATTATACACAATGCAGAATTTGATTTATCTCATTTAAACAATGAATTAAAAATCTCAGGTAAAAAATCTATCAAAAATAATATTGTAGACACATTAGTTTTAGCTAGGGATAAATTTCCAGGAGCTCCCTCCAATTTAGATGCTTTGTGTAAAAGATACAGGATTGATAATTCAAGACGAACTAAACATTCAGCTTTGATAGATTGTGATTTATTAGCGAAAGTTTATATAAATCTAATAGATCAAAAAGAACCTACTTTAGATTTTAGTAATCAGGAAAAAATTACTGATCAAGAAAGTCATAAAGAAATAATATATTTTAAGAAAGTTATAGCCCCATCTAAAGAAGAATTAGAAAGTCATAGTCATTATTTAAAGTCCCAAATAAAAAAAAATTTTTTCAATTGAAATTTTTTTTATATAGTTCCTCAAAATCTACTTTCTTCTCTATTTTGATTGCTGGGTAACCTGAATTATGAAGTAAGTTAATTAATATTTTTTCTATATCAGAGAAAATTTCTTTTTGAACTTCAACTAAAATAATTCTTTCCAATACTTTTTTATCCTTAAGATTTTCATCAACTTGAACAACAGATGTGTATACAAATTCAAAAATTGATTTTTTTACATTCTCTCTCTTATCATGAAATTTTATTGAAGTATTGATTTCTATTAATCTACTTTTGATTGCTTTCGAATTTATATCAATACCCAATTGATAACGAGATATGTTATCTTTGACGTACATATATGTTTCAGCATCTGGTGTCTCGCTAGACATATCTTTTATGTATTTAGCTAAAATTTTATAATTTTTTGTCATCTTCATTTTTTAAATCTTCATATTCGCCATCTATAAATTTCTCATTTTTACTTTTCTTAACTTGAATTTTAGACGACAGCATTTTCAAAATAAGATTTCTAGTAAAGGGGAATATTAAAAGAAAACCAATTATATCTGTTGCAAAGCCTGGAATAATTAGCAACACAGCCGCAATAGTAATAGCCGCACCTGATATTATTTCATAAACGGGTAATTCATTTTTAATCAATTGCATAAAACCAGACCTTAAAGTGTTTATACCTTCATATCTGGCATAAAAAATCCCAAGAATAGCAGTTACAAATATCAATGTAATCGTTATTAAAGCTCCAATTTGAGACCCAATTTTTATAAATAGGTATATTTCAATAATTGGGATAAGTACTATTGCTATTAGAACTGAGTTCATTTGTCTTTAATGTAATTGCTAGTTGAAATTATTCAACATAGTAATTACAATTAGCTAATGAATTATAGTTTTGAATATATAGACATTATACTTTTAGCGATGATAGCAGGCTTTATCTTTCTAAGATTAAGAGGAATTTTAGGTAAAAGAACAGGCTTTGAGGGTAAAGTTAACCCACAATTTGAGAACATTTTAAAAAAAGCTCAGGCAGAACATTCAGTTAAAATTAAAGAAAATTTTGATGAAGAAGCTCAAAAAGAATTTTTAAAAGGAGCAAAAATCGCATATGAAACTATAATTACTGACTTTAGTGATCAAGATAATAAAATTACTAATAGTAAACCGTTGTTAAGTGAAAAAATTTATTCTCAATTTAAAACCGCTCTAGTTGATAGAAGTAAAAGAGGACACTTTGCTGAGATTACATTCATTGGTATCAATTCAGCAAAAATAAAAGAACATAACAAAATCGGCTCTATTCTCAAAGTAACAGTAGATTTTGTTGCTGAAGTAATAACATGCGTAAAAGACAAAGAGAAAAAAATAGTTTCAGGTGATCCAGAGACAATAAAAAAGATTTATGATACCTGGGTATTTTCAAGAGATACTAAATCAAACAATCCAAATTGGCAACTTGTTGATACTTTAACTTAATTGATTACAAAAATTTCTAAGAAAGATAAAAAAGATTGGGAAGACTTTCTTAATAAAGAAGAGTCTTTACCAGATAAAGACTTTTCAAGTTCTAAAAAAAGACTTGAAGGGACAAAAAACTTTGATTTCCATGGTTTTTCATTAGATGAGGCAAATAAAACAATAAATAAAGTAATTAAAGATTCTTTTAAAAATGGGATTAGAAAATTAGTTATTGTCACAGGTAAAGGTATACATTCCGATAATTTAAAAAATCCTTATACCTCAAAGGATTTTGGTATTCTAAAATATTCTATGCCAGAATATATAAAAAATGATCCAGAGTTGATGAAATTAATTAATGAAATAAAAGAGGCAGATGTAGTTGATGGAGGTAGTGGGGCATTTTATATTTTTCTTAAAAAAAATTTAGTAAAATGATAATTTGGCTGGCCTCATATCCTAAGAGTGGAAATACTTGGGTCAGACTATTTTTAAATTCTTTGATATTTGCACCAAATGAAACAATTAATATTAATGATATAAAGTTAGGACAATTTCCAGTTAGAAAATATTTTAAAGATATTACAAATAATATTGATGATGTTAAAGAATTCATACAGAATTGTAATTATGCTCAATCAAAGATTAATTTAGATAATAAAATTAAATTTTTTAAAACACATAATGCTTTTTGGAAAATAGGACAAGATTGTTTTACTAATGATGAGAATACTAAAGGGATCATACATATTGTAAGAGACCCAAGAAATGTTATTACGTCTATTAAAAATCATTACGGGTATGAGAATTATAAGGAAGCTTTAGATTTTATGAAGCATGAAAACAATATTATAGGAGTTAAAAACTCCACAAAGGAAGAGGATTTACCAACCCCAATTTCATCTTGGAAATTACACTATAATTCATGGAAAAATCCTATTAACTTAAAAAGTAAATATATTTTAATAAAATATGAAAATTTAATTAATAACCCATATAGTGAATTTTCAAAAATTATTAAATTTATAGAAAAGATTTCTGAAATCAAATTTAAAGAAAAAAATATTCTTAAATCCATTGAGAATACAAAATTCGAAAATTTGCAAAAACAAGAGGAAAAAGAGGGATTTAAAGAAAGTCCAAATAATAATAAGTTTTTCTATTTAGGACCTAAAAATAATTGGCAGAGTTTATTAGATAAGAATATAAAAGATGATATAGAAACTAGTTTTAAAAATGAGATGCAAGATTTAGGTTATTTATAAATTTTTTATATTATGATTATTTGGCTGGCCTCATATCCTAAGAGTGGGAATACTTGGGTCAGACTGTTCTTAAATTCATTGGTATTTACTCAAGATGCAACTGTAAATATTAATGAAATAAAAATAGGACAATTCCCAACTAGAAAATATTTTCAAAATTTTACAAAAAATACTGACGACGTAACAGAAATAATAAAGAACACGAATAATGCACAATCAAAAATAAATTTAGATAATAAGATAAAGTTTTTTAAAACTCACAGTGCATTTTGGAAAATATCAAAATATAGTTTTACAGATGATAAAAATACAATTGGAACAATCCATATTGTAAGAGACCCAAGAAATGTTATTACGTCTATTAAAAATCATTATAATCATGAAAGTTATGAAAAAGCTCTTAAATTTATAAAAGATGAAGATAACACGATTGGAGTAAGAGGATCTAAAAGGGGAGAGGATTTACCAACAATAGTTTCATCTTGGAAATTTCACTATAATTCTTGGAAAAGCATTACTTCTTTTAAAAGTAAATATATTTTAATAAAATATGAAAATTTAATTAATAACCCCATTGATGAATTTAGAAAAATTGCAGAATTTATAAAAGAAATAGCTCCAATTAAATTTGATAAAAAAAATATTTTAAAAGCCATTGAAAATACAAGTTTTGAAAACTTAAAAAAACAAGAGGATTCAAGAGGGTTTAAAGAAGCTCCAAAAAATAATAATAAATTTTTTCATCTAGGACCCAAAAATAATTGGAGAGATTTATTGGATAAAAGTATTAAAGATGAGATTGAAGTTAGTTTTAAAAATGAGATGAAAGATTTGGGTTATTTATAAAATAAATTTAGACAAATCAGTATCTTTAACAAGATTATCCAGATTTTTGTTTATATAATTCTTATCAATAGTAATTTTTTCTCCAGATCTGTCTGTTGCAGTAAAGCTGATTTCATCTAAAATTTTTTCAATAATCGTGTGTAATCTTCTTGCTCCAATATTTTCAACTGTGGCATTTACTTCTGAAGCAATGTTAGCTATTGCATCTATCCCATCTTCAGAAAATTCCAGTTCAACGTTTTCAGTTTTTAAGAGAGCAACATATTGTTTTATTAAACTGTAATCAGGTTCTTTTAAAATTCTTTTAAAATCCTCACTTGTTAAAGCTTCCAATTCAACTCTTATAGGTAATCGTCCTTGCAATTCAGGCAATAAATCTGATGGTTTAGCAAGTTGAAATGCACCAGAGGCAATAAATAAAATATGATCTGTTTTAATTGGGCCATATTTAGTATTTACTGTGGTTCCTTCTATCAAGGGTAACAGGTCTCTTTGCACACCTTCTCTTGATACATCACCGCCAACTCTATCTGTTCTTCCAGAAATTTTGTCGATTTCATCTAAAAAGACTATACCATTATTTTCAGTTGAAACTTTTGCAGCTTTAATAATTTTATCCTGTTCAATTAATTTATCAGATTCGTCGTTAATTAAAATTTCATGGGACTCTTTTACAGTCATTTTTTTCTTTTTTTCTTTAGCACCCATTGATTTTCCAAGCATTTCACCAATATTAATCATTCCTACATTTGCTCCAGGCATTCCAGGAATCTCAAAAGAAGTTGAATTAGATCCTGTATCACTTACTGCAATTTCAATTTCATTATCATCCAGATCACCATTTCTTAATCTTTGTCTAAAGCTCTCTCTTGTTGCAGCACTTGCTTTTTTCCCAACTAAAGCATCTAAAACTTTTTCTTCTGCGAGTTTTTGTGCCTTAGTCTTTACTTCTTTCCTTTTTTTTATTTTTTCCATTGAAATTGCTATTTCAACTAGATCTCTAACTATTTGTTCAACATCTCTGCCAACATATCCTACCTCTGTAAACCTTGTTGCTTCGACTTTGACAAATGGAGCTTCAGCTAGTTTGGATAATCTTCTTGATATTTCAGTTTTTCCTACTCCAGTTGGACCGATCATTAGAATATTTTTAGGTAAAACTTCATTCTTCATTTCACCTTTAAGAGCCTGTCTTCTCCATCTGTTTCTTAATGCAACTGCGACTGCTTTTTTTGCTTTATTTTGCCCGACAACAAATCTGTCTAATTCAGATACAATTTCTCTCGGGGAAAGAGAACTACCTAAAAACTCCTCTTGTGAGCCTTTTTTATCTGTTGGATGTAGTTGTGTAACGTTTGATTTATCCATTATATTTTTTCAATTTTAACATTATTGTTAGTGAAAACACAAATTTCTGCTGCGACTTCAATTGCTTTTTTTGCAACTTGCTCAGCATTCATTTCAGTTCCAATTAAAACCTTTCCTGCTGCTAGTGCATAGTTTCCCCCAGAACCAATACCAATTACATCTCCTTCAGGTTCTAAAACATCCCCTGTACCAGAGATTATATAACTATTTTCTTTATCACCTATTGCCATTAATGCTTCAAGTCTTCTTAAATATTTATCGGTTCGCCAATCTTTTGCTAATTCGACTGCTGCTCTGGATAAATTTCCAGCGTGCTTTTCTAATTTTGCTTCTAGTCTTTCAAATAAAGTCAAGGCATCTGCTGTGGATCCTGCAAATCCTGCTACCACACCTCTCTTATCAATTTTTCTTACTTTTGAGGCAGTACTTTTTACGACAGTATTTCCCATACTTACTTGCCCGTCCCCTGCAACTACTACTTCTTTGTTTTTTCTCACTAATACTATAGTTGTCATAGCTTATAAATGGATACTAATTTTGATACTTCAAGCCCAAGTTTAGTATTATTGCCATAATTGAATAATATATGTATATCTCTTTTAAATTATGAAGCGCAAAGGTAAAATTAATCGAAAAACTAAAGAGACCAGCATCAGTGTTGATTTAAATATTGATGGAAAAGGTAAATATAAAATTGATACAGGCATAGGTTTTTTAAATCACATGTTAGAACAGTTATCTAAACATTCCTCTATTGACATGACTATCAAAGCCAAAGGGGATACTCATATAGATCTTCACCACACCACTGAAGATACGGGTATTGCGATAGGTGAGGCTCTGAAGAAAGCTTTGAAAAAATCCGTTGGTATTAGAAGATATGCTCATGCAATGATACCTATGGATGAAACCTTATCGCGTGTAGCTCTTGATATTTCTAATAGACCTTACTTGATTTGGAATGTTAATCTTAAAGTAGAAAAACTAGGGGAAATGGATACTGAACTCTTTAAAGAATGGTTTCAAGCATTTTCACAAGCTGCTGGAATTACTTTACACGTCGAGAATATTTATGGTGATAACAGTCACCACATAATAGAGTCTTGTTTCAAAGGTTTAGCAAGATCATTACGAGCCGCATTAGAAATAGATCCAAGGAATAAAAAAACAGTTCCTTCTACAAAGGGTTCTTTATAAGTTTAATGAAAGTCACAATTGTTGATTATAATTCGGGTAATATTAGCTCGGTGATAAACTCTTTTAAAGAAGTTGCCAAAGACAAAGTGAATATTGAGGTTGCTTCAGATTTAGGAAAGATTAAATCGAGTGATAAATTAGTTTTACCAGGACAGGGCTCATTTAAAAGTTGTGTAGATGCTCTAAATAAAATTGATGGTTTAACGGAAGCTCTAAACGAATTTGCAATAAATAATAAAAAACCTCTTCTTGGAATTTGTGTTGGTTTACAAATGTTTGCTGATGTTGGGTATGAAGAAACCGAAACGAAAGGATTAGGATGGATTTCGGGTAAAGTTTCTAAAATAGATAACCAAAATGGTAAATTTAAACTTCCTCACATTGGGTGGAACCAGATAAATATTGCAAAGGATAGTAAACTTTTTAAAGATATTGAAAATAACTCACATATGTATTTTGTACACAGTTACGAATTTGTACCTAATGATAAAAATGTAATTTCAGCAACAACAGATTATTCTTCACTCATTGTTTGTTCAGTCGAGAAGGAAAATATTTTTGGAACTCAATTTCACCCTGAAAAAAGTGATAAAATTGGACTGAAAATTATTGATAATTTTTTAAGTTTATAAATTGAAACGTTCACAGAATTTTGTTAATATAAATTAATGAAATTATCTTTAAAAACTTTAATTTTACTCGCATCAATTATATTCACTTTTAATATTGCTAATGCCGATAGTTGGTCCACTAATTCTTTGGGCATAACATCTGGTACACTTGGTGGTCAATCTTTCTCATCGTCAACTAATTCACTTGGAATTACATCAGGTTCAATTGGGAGCGAAACATTTTCCTATTCGACTAATTCTTTAGGTATTACATCTGGAAGTGTGGGTGGTCAATCTTTCTCATCGTCAACTAATTCACTTGGAATTACATCAGGTTCGATTGGGAGCGAAACATTTTCTTATTCGACTAATTCTTTAGGTATTACATCTGGAAGTGTGGGCGGCAATTCTTTTTCTTGCTCAACAAATTCACTTGGAATTACTACTTGTTATTAAGAATTAATTAAATTTAAATATTTAGTTAATCAAATAATTCAAAAATGAAAATATTTCCTGCAATAGATATTAAAGATAAAAAGTGTGTAAGATTAGTTAAAGGAAATTTTCATAATAAAACCGAGTATGAACTTTCTCCAGTTGAACAAGCAAGGAAATATAAAGATTATGGATTTAAAAATTTACACATAGTTGATTTAGATGGAGCTTTAACTGGTGAGACAGTAAATTTAGACATCATCAAAGGTATAGTTGGTAAATTTAATTTAAAAGTCGAGATAGGTGGTGGAATTAGAAATTTTGATAGTATCCAAAAATACGTCGATGCAGGTGCTGAGAAAGTAATTTTAGGAAGTGCTGCAATAAAAGATAAAAACTTTCTAAAAGATGCTTGTCAAAAATTTCCTGATAAAATTGCTTTAGGTTTAGATGCAAAAGATGGATATTTATCGGTTTCAGGTTGGAAAGAAAATTCAAATCAATTAACTTTAGATTATTTAAAAGAAGTTAACGAATATGGTGTTAATAGATTAATTTATACGGATATAAATCGAGATGGTATGAAACAAAGCCCAAATTTTGATGAAACATCAAGAGTTGCAGAGATATCAAATTGTCCAGTAGTTATATCAGGTGGAGTTTCATCAATAGATGATATTAAAAAAGCCAAAACTTTGAATAATATTGAAGGTGTAATAGTAGGAAAAGCTATTTATGATGGAGATATTAAGTTAGATGAATTAGTAAAAGAAGATGCTTAAAAATAGAATTATCCCTTGTTTAGATGTTAAAAATGGTCGTGTAGTTAAAGGTATTAACTTCGTTGAATTGAAAGATGCTGGGGATCCAGTTGAGCAAGCAAAGATTTACTCTGATGGTGGAGCAGATGAAATATGTTTTTTAGATATTACTGCCTCAAACGAAAATAGAGATACAATTTATGATGTAGTTGAGAGAACATCAAAAAAATGTTTTGTCCCTCTAACTGTTGGTGGAGGAGTAAGAAGTATAAATGATATTAATAAATTATTAAATTGTGGTGCTGATAAAGTATCTATTAATACCGCAGCTGTTGAAAATCCAAAAGTTGTTTTAGATAGTTCAAAAAAGTTTGGATCTCAATGCATTGTTGTAGCTATTGATGCAAAAAAAAATGGAGATAAGTGGGAAGTCTTTACACATGGGGGAAGAAATAATAGTGAAATTGATGTGTTAGAGTATGCAAAAAATATGGAAGATAGTGGGGCAGGAGAATTACTTGTAACATCAATGGATAGAGATGGAACACAAATAGGTTATGACGTGGATTTGATGAATAAAATTGCATCAAAAGTAAACATACCTTTAATTGCCTCAGGAGGTGTTGGTAATCTAGATCATTTGGTTGATGGAATTAAGTTAGGAAATGCAAGTGCAGTTTTAGCTGCCTCAATATTTCACTATGGAAAACATTCAGTGCGAGAGGCTAAGGAATATTTGGACTCAAAAGGAATTCCTGTTAGAATTTAGTATGCTAAGTACTCTAGAAAACTTATTTAAACTAGCCCGTGAAAGAAAAGAAAGACCAGTTGATGGATCTTATACCAACAGATTATTATCAGATAAATCTTTAAGCAAATCAAAAGTTTTAGAGGAAATAAATGAGTTGATTGAGGCAGCAGATAAGGACACTAATAAAATTCATGAGGCTGCTGATGTATTTTATCATTTGATAATTTATCTTGAGGCGCATAATATTAAAATTGAAGATATAGAAAAAGAACTAGAAAAAAGAAGAAAATAAAATGAGTAAGATTAAAATTGTTTTAGTCTTTTTATTGTGTTTTGGTCTTTATAAAGGCTATGTTTCTTTTTCTGAATTTGAAATAGGAGTTTCCAATCGAGTTGCAGAGCTAGAATGGAATGAAGATATAGAAAAAGAAGGAGAAGTCATAGCACTTTTGATGTATTTAGGCGATCCATTAGAATTAAAAGAACATTTGTTAGTTGAAAAAGAGTCCAAATGTTTAGAAATGAAGCAGATAGCGGAGGAAACATCTTTTGCATATTATGAATGTGCTGTTGTTGACGCTAATTTAAAAGGTGGAAAAATTATTAGTATAAATGCAGAGTTAGAGATTTTATAATGACTTATGATAATAATAATATTTTCGCAAAAATTTTAAGAAATGAAATTCCTTGTAAAAAAATTTATGAGGACAAGTTTGTCTTATCTTTTTATGATATCAATCCACAAAAGAAAATTCATGCACTTGTTATACCAAAAGGAAAATACATTGATTTAGATGATTTTGCGATTAATGCATCTAATGATGAAATTGTAGGATTGATAAAAGGCATAAATATAGTTGCTAAAAAATTAAATATTTCTGTCGATACTGGAAAAGGTTACAGGGCACTCGCAAATATAAGCGAGCATGGCGGACAAGAAGTACCTCACTTACACTTTCATTTATTTGGGGGCGAGATTGTCGGTAAAATGGTCCAATGAGCTTAAAAGTTAAAAGAAACTATCTAGAGATTTATTCAATTGATGATTTAATTGATGTAAAAATCACACCAAAAGAATTTAAAATAGAGCTAACTGATCCACCAAACTTTCAACTAAATAAGTTTTTTTACAAAGGCATAGGCAGAAATCATCGTTGGACTGACAGATTGTCATGGAGTGATAATCAGTGGATAAGTTATACAACAAATAAAAATCTTAAAACTTATATTTTAAAAACCGATAATGATCTTGTTGGTTATTTTGAGTTAATTTTTCATAAAAATGATAATGAGGTCGAAATAGCTTACCTTGGGTTATTAGAAGAATATCAAAATAAAAAACTTGGATCATATTTATTGTCTATTGCAATTAAAGAATCTTTTTCACAAAAGCCCAAAAGAGTGTGGGTACATACCTGTTCTTTAGATCATAAAAATGCTTTAAACAACTATTTATCTCGAGGTATGAAGGTTTTTATGACAGAGACGATACATATTTAGATATTATTAATTTTTAGTCAGAACTTGGTAGTTCAAATTTTTTTGTTTCAATTTTTTGATTGATCAAAATAGAAGATAAAAAAACAATATTAAGATTTTGATATAAATCTACTGTTTGCCAACCCTTTAAATTTAGTGTTTTTTTATCAAAAAAAAGGTTTATTTCATTTTCATCTTTAAAAAATTTGAAAGCCACAATATTTTTATCTGAGTAATAACTTTCCGATTTACTGATCGTGTTTAATAAAAATTTTTTATCTAATATAAGATCTAGAGAAGTTTTTTTTAGAGGATATATATAATAACTGGAAATAGTCTTAATTACGAAAGATGATCCGTTGGAGACTAAAATTTTTTTATTACTTAAGTCATACTCACAAAAAATTTTCTTTGGGTATTGTAGAATACATTTTCCTTTTTCAATTTTATCATTTATGTTCTGTTCAAAATTAAAAGATATATTTTCTATAAAATTAAGTTTCTTAATTATATTCTTTTTAATTGAGGCTGAACTCTGATTTGAAAAAAAAAAAAATATTATTAAAAAAAGGAAAATATTTTTCATTTCAAAACATCTCGTTTTCCGACATGATTAGCTTTACTCACAATTCCCTCTGCTTCCATCATATCAACAATTCTTGCTGCTCGATTATATCCAATCTGTAATTTTCTTTGTAGAAATGATGTCGAAGCTTTACCTTCTGATCTTATAATTTCTATAGCTTCATTGTATAATTCATCTTTGTCCCCCTGATTCTTTGAATTCTCAACCATTTCTTTTTCATCAACAAAATTTAAAATTTCATCAATGTAATCAGGTTCTGCTTGGGACCTTAAATAATTGTTTATTTTTTCGATTTCTTTTTCAGAAACATATGGTGCATGAATTCTCACAACTTTATTTGCAGACGACATAAACAGCATATCTCCTTTGCCTAACAATTGTTCCGCACCTTGTTCACCCAAAATTGTTCTACTATCTATTTTTGAAGTTACTTGAAAAGAAATACGAGTTGGGAAATTTGCTTTAATAGTTCCCGTTATAACGTCAACACTTGGTCTTTGGGTTGCCATTATTATATGAATACCAGCTGCTCTAGCCATTTGAGACAATTTTTGTATATAATTTTCTATCTCTTTTCCAGCAACTAACATTAGGTCAGACATTTCATCGACAACAACCACAATATAAGGCATTGGAAGTTTATGTTTTGAATTATATCCATCAATATTTCTTACGCCCTCTTTAGTCATCAATCTGTATCTGCTTTCCATTTCTTTAACTACCCAACCCAGCACTGAGGCTGCTTTTTTTGCTTCAGTGATTACAGGACAGAGTAAATGAGGCACACCCTCATAAGTAGATAGTTCAAGCATTTTTGGATCAATTAAGATAAATTTACATTTATCAGGATGGTGTCGGTAAAGTAATGAGAGAATAATTGTATTTATACAAACTGATTTTCCTGATCCTGTGGTACCGGCAATTAATAGGTGAGGCATTGATGTTAAGTCTCTCAAGATTGGTTCTCCAGAAATATTTTTACCTAATGCGATCGGTAATTTTATTTCTTTTTTTTTAAAATTTAAGCTATTGAGAATTTCGCTTAAATAAACATTCTCTCTTTGCATATTTGGCAACTCTATGCCGATAGTATTACTGCCGGGGACAGTAGATATTCTTGCAGATTCTGAACTTGTATTTCTTGCAATATCATCTGAAAGATTTACAATTTTTGAAACTTTTACCCCTGCAGCTGGCTCAAACTCATTTAAGGTAACAACTGGCCCGTGACTTACTTTTTTTATTTTACCGTTTACACCAAAATCTAAAAGTATTTTTTCTAGGAACGTTGGGTCTATTGTATCGTCTTTGCTAAATTTTTTTCTCTCATTATTTGAGGGAGTTTTAAGCAATTCTAAAGAGGGTAATTTATAATTATTTTTATCATTTGGGAGAGAGTTTTCAGCTTTTATGAACGGCAAATCCTTCTGAATCAAACTCTTTATTTCATCTTGAGGTATATATTCTTTGATAATTTCATTTTTGTTAGTATAGTTTTCTTCTCGTCTGTTAAACAAAATACTATAAATTTTTTTGATAATTTCAAAAAATTTTTTAATATTAAAGTTTATACTTATTAAAAACAGAAAAAAGATAACTAAAACTAAAGTATAGTAAGAAATTAATTCATTAGATTTTATGAATGAATTTAAAAAAGTACCATTTAGGTATTTACCTATGAAACCTCCATTGCCATTTATATAAAGATCAAAAGAGTCTGAATAAAAATAGCTAAAAAAAAGTGAGCCGACAATGCAATAAACAATAATAAAGAATAAGTTTTCTAAAAATAAAAGGATTTCTTTTTTTCTAAAAATACTAATTCCAGTTAAAGTAAACGTTATGGGTATTAAAAAAGAAATAAGACCTACAGATTGAAAAAAAAGATCCGAGGTATAACTCCCTTGAAAACCTAGAAAATTTTTAATTTCTAAATTCTCAGGAAATATAAAATTTGGATCCTCTGGTGAATGAGATATTAGAGCCAGAAAAAGAAAAACACCTAAAATTGTAATGATTATTCCTGAGATCTCTATTAATCTCTTAGTGATAAAAATTAGTATTGAATTACCAAGTTTTTTTATATCCATAGCAGGTGAATCAAATATATATCTTTGTATCATCTAATTTTTGTTGTTAAAATTAAAATTTATTATGAATGTATGTATTTTAGGCAATGGATTAACAAGCTTAACACTTGCTAAAAGTTTAACGAATATAGGCTTAAATGTTGACATTATTTCCAGCGAGAAGAAAAATAAAACTAAATATAATCGTACAATAGGAATTTCAAAAGCTAACTTAGAATTTTTTAATAAAGAAATTTTATATATTAATAAATTATCATGGGATATCGATAAAATTGAAATTTATAGTGAAAATTTGAATAATGAAAAAATATTGAATTTTCAAAATAATGGTCAAAAGCTTTTTTCTGTAATAAGAAATCGTGAATTAATTGACTGTTTAACGAAAAATTTAAAAAAGGAAAAATTATGTAATTTTAAAAAAATTTCGGTAAATAAAAATATATTAAAACAGCGATACGATTTAATTATAAATTGTGAATTTTCAAATTTTATAACTAAAAAATTTTTTTCTAAAAGGATTATAAAAAATTATAATAATTATGCTTACACAACAATTATTAAACATTCAAAAACTATCAATAATAAAGCGATTCAAATTTTTACATCGAGAGGGCCATTGGCATTTTTACCTGTTTCTAAATTTGAGACGTCAGTAGTTTATTCTGTAAAAGGAGATCAAAAAATTAATTTTAAAGATTTGGTTAAATTTTATAATAAATTCTATAAAATTGTGAATATTGATAATTTTTCAAGATCTGAACTAAAAATGTCTAATCTGAGAAATTATTATCATAGAAATATTTTAGCTTTTGGAGATTTGTTGCACAAAATCCACCCATTAGCGGGACAAGGTTTTAACATGACTTTAAGAGATATTAAAATTTTTTCTGAGATTGTGCAAAAAAAATTAAACTTGGGCCTTC
>CACJYF010000006.1 GCA_902597575.1 uncultured Pelagibacteraceae bacterium
ATGGAGAAGTAGTAGAAAAAGCTGATCCACATATAGGATTATTGCATCGAGGAACTGAAAAACTTATAGAAAATAAAACTTATATGCAAGCCGTGCCTTATTTTGATCGTCTTGATTATGTTGCTCCAATGAATCAAGAACATGCTTTTGCTCTAGCAATTGAAAAGATTTTAG
Organism: uncultured Pelagibacteraceae bacterium; assembly: GCA_902597575.1. Classification (GTDB taxonomy): domain Bacteria; phylum Pseudomonadota; class Alphaproteobacteria; order Pelagibacterales; family Pelagibacteraceae; genus Pelagibacter. The sequence continues at coordinate 175 of CACJYF010000006.1, forward strand.
GAATTGATGTGCCTATAAGAGCCCAATTTATAAGAGTAATGTTTTGTGAGATTGGTAGAATTTTAAGTCATATTTTAAATGTTACAACTCAGGCGTTGGATGTTGGTGCTTTAACTCCATCCCTATGGGGATTTGAAGAAAGAGAAACTTTAATGACATTTTATGAACGAGCCTCTGGATCTAGGTTACATGCAAATTATTTTAGAGCTGGCGGTGTTCATCAGGATTTACCAGTAGGATTAGAAAAAGATATTCTAAAATTTTGTGAAACATTTCCAAAAGTAATAAATGATTTAGAAAACCTTTTAACTGATAATCGAATATTTAAACAGAGAAATGTAGATATTGGGATTGTAACTAAAGAGGATGCGCTTGATTATTCCTTCAGTGGTGTGATGATAAGGGGCTCTGGTGTACCTTGGGATTTGAGAAAGTCACAACCTTATGATTGTTATGATCAATTAGAATTTAAGATACCTGTTGGTAAAAATGGAGATTGTTACGATAGATACTTATGCAGAATAGAGGAAATGAAAGAGAGTGTTTTCATTATCAAACAATGTTTGGCTAAAATGGAAAAGGGTCCAATCAAAACTTTTGATGGCAAAATATCGCCTCCATCAAAAAAAGAGATTAAGCAGTCAATGGAAGCTTTAATACATCACTTTAAGTTATTCACAGAGGGATATAGAGTTCCAAAGGATGAGATTTATACAGCTGTAGAGGCTCCAAAGGGAGAATTTGGTGTATATTTAATTTCTGATGGATCAAGCAAACCATACAAATGTAAAATTAGAGCTCCAGGATTTTCACATCTTCAATCGATGGATTATTTAATAAAAGGTCATATGTTGGCAGATGTACCAGCCGTTCTTGGATCTTTAGATATAGTTTTTGGCGAGGTGGATAGATGAGTTTAAAAAGACCTGCAAAAGAACAACCTGAAAACTTTGTGTTTAGTTCTTCTTCTTTAGATATGGCAAATAAAATTATTGCTAAATATCCAAAAGGCAAACAACAAAGTGCTGTAATGGCTTTACTTTACATCGCGCAAAGACAAAATAATAATTGGATACCCCTTGCTGCTATGAAATATATAGCGAAAATTTTAGATATGCCCTACATAAAAGTGTATGAGGTTGCAACATTTTACAGCATGTATAATTTATCACCAGTCGGTAAATATTTCATTCAAGTATGCACAACAACACCTTGTATGATAAGGGGAGCAAATAAATTAGTAGAGGCATGTAAAGAAAAGATATCTGAAAATGAGTCTGAGCTTTCACCAGATAAAAGCTGTTCTTGGATGGAAGTTGAATGTTTAGGTGCTTGTGTTAATGCACCAATGATGCAAATTAACGATGAGTATTATGAAGATTTGAATAAAGAAAAAACACTTGAGATTTTAGATAAGATTTTAAAAGGTGATACTCCCAAAGCTGCATCATATAGAGGAAGAGTAAACAATGAGCCAGAGAATAATAGAAAAACACTAATTGAATTTAAAAATGCTTAAGGATAAAGATAGAATTTTTCAAAACTTATATAACGATTTGGGCTCTGATATAGTTTCAGCTCAAAAAAGAGGTGACTGGGTTAATACTAAAGAAATTATAAACAAAGGAAGAGATTGGATCATTAATGAGGTTAAAGAGTCTCAGCTTAGAGGAAGAGGTGGTGCAGGATTTCCAACAGGTTTAAAATGGTCTTTTGCACCTAAAGAAGTTGGATCACGACCACATTATTTAGTGATTAATGCTGATGAATCAGAACCAGGTACTTGTAAGGATAGAGATATTTTAAGATTTGAGCCTCATAAATTAATTGAAGGTTGTTTGATTGCATCCTATGCAGTTCAAGCACATGTTTGTTATATTTATATTAGAGGTGAATATTTCGTTGATGGACAAAAACTTCAAGCAGCTATTGATGAGGCATACGAAAAGAAATTAATCGGAAAAGATGCTTCTCGAACTGGATGGGATCTTGATATCTATATTCATTATGGTGCTGGAGCATATATTTGTGGTGAAGAAACTGCATTACTAGAAAGTATTGAAGGAAATAAAGGTCAACCAAGATTGAAGCCACCTTTCCCAGCATTGATAGGACTTTATGGTTGCCCCACAATAATCAATAATGTTGAAACTATAGCTGTAGTTCCCACTATACTTAGAAGAGGTGGAAAATGGTTTGCATCGTTAGGAAGAGAAAAAAATACAGGTACAAAAATTTTCTGTATTTCTGGAAATGTTAATTCTCCATGTAATGTTGAAGAAGAAATGAATATTCCTCTAAAAGAATTAATTGAAGTACACGCCGGAGGTGTAGTTGGTGGTTGGGATAATTTACAGGCAGTGATACCAGGTGGATCATCAATGCCACTTATACCAAAAGAAAAATGTGAAACTTTAACGATGGATTTTGACTCATTAGTAGCTGAGAAAAGTGGATTAGGGACCGCGGGTGTGGTCGTTATTAATAAAGATCAAGATATTATTAAATGTATGGCCAGAATAGCTAGATTTTATAAACATGAGAGCTGTGGCCAGTGTACGCCATGTAGAGAAGGATCTGGCTGGATGTGGAGAATGCTAGAGAGAATGGCAAAGGGAGAGGCATCAAAAGATGAGATAGAAATGTTAGGAGACGTTACAAAACAAATAGAGGGACACACTATATGTGCTTTTGGTGAAGGTTCTTCATGGCCAGTTCAAGGGTTACTAAGACACTTTAAAGATGAAATTAAGAAGAGAAATAAATTTGACCCAATTGTTAAAGAAAATAAAAATATTCCTTATTTGGTCGACCAACATTTACTGGATAAAAATGCTTAAATTAAAAGTAAACGATATAGAAGTTGAGGTTGAGGAGGGTTTAACGGTTCTACAGGCTTGCGAAAAAGCAGGGGCCGAAATTCCTAGATTTTGCTATCACGAAAAATTATCAATAGCAGGAAATTGTAGAATGTGTTTAGTTGAAATGGAAAAATCTCCTAAACCAGTAGCCTCATGTGCAATGCCAGCGGCTGATGGAATGGTGATAAGAACAAATACACCAAAAATAGAAAAATCCAGAAAAGGTGTAATGGAATTCTTATTAGCAAATCACCCATTAGATTGTCCTGTTTGTGACCAAGGTGGAGAATGTGACCTTCAAGATCAATCAATGTTCTATGGGATTGATAAGTCAAGATTTAAAGAGAACAAAAGAGCAGTTCCAGATAAGAATATGGGTCCATTAATAAAGACACAAATGACAAGATGTATCCATTGCACGAGATGTGTGAGATTTGCAACAGAGATAGCAGGTGTTCCAGAATTAGGTGCTATTGGAAGAGGGGAAGATATGCAGATAACTACATATTTGGAACAGTCTGTTCAATCAGAGTTATCAGGAAATGTTATAGATCTTTGTCCAGTCGGGGCTCTCACTTCAAAACCTTATGTTTTTGAAGCAAGACCATGGGAACTAAAAAAAACTGAAACCATAGATGTGATGGATGCAGTTGGATCTAATATAAGAGTTGATACATATGATTGGGAAGTTAAAAGAGTATTACCAATAATAAATGAGGACATAAATGAGGAATGGATTTCAGATAAAACAAGATACGCATGTGATGGACTATTAAATCAAAGAATAGATACTCCATATATAAAATATAATAATAAGTTTGAAAAAGCTTCTTGGGATGAAGTTTACAAAATAATTAAATCAAAAATTGAAAATACTGATAGTAAAAAGATATGTGGTTTTGTTGGAGATCTTTCAAATATGGAGGCAAGTTTTATTTTTAAAGAATTTTTGGAAAGAACAATAAATACAAAAAATTACGAGTCTAGATCTATAAAAACTTTTATCGATAGTTCAATTAGAGAAAATTACATATTTAACTCAAAAATTAACGGAATTGAGGAGTCGGATTTAATCTTAATGATTGGAACCAACCCAAGATATGAAGCAACAATGATAAATGCAAGAATTAGAAAAGCATTTTTGAATAATAATACAAAGATTATATCCCTGAATAATGTTGGAGATCTTACTTATCCATATGAAAGTTTAGATGGAAATACGCAAACAATAAAGAATATTTTTGAGAACAAAAACGAATTGTCAAAAAGGATAATTAATTCAAAAAGACCTTTAATTATAATTGGTGAGTCTTTTTTAAGAATTAGATCTGCCGAATACTTATTTAGTTCACTTAAAGATTTTCTAAAAAAGAACGATAAAATTTCAAGTGAATGGAATCCACTTAATGTATTATCAGTAGATGCAGGAACAGTTGGCAATTTGGATTTAGATATAATTGATAAAAATAATGAATTACTTGATGAAGTGAAAGAAAACAAATTTGAAATCATTTATCTGCTTGGACAGGACAATCTAGATTTTAAGAAGAAAGATGAATTTATTATTTATCAAGGTAGTCATGGTGACAGAGGTGCAGAGATTGCAGATATTATTTTACCTGGTGCTGCCTACACGGAGCAATCAGGACATTATACAAACTTAGAGGGAAAAATTCAAAAAGCTTACAAAGCATCATATCCACCCGGTGATGCAAAGGAGGATTGGCAGATAATCAATGATCTCGCAGAGGCAATGAATAATAGAAAGCTTTTTAATGATAAAGAGGAGCTTGAAAGCAGTATGTTTAATTATTTAAAAATAAAACAGGAGCAAAAAAATTCTGATTTTATTGAAAAGATTGAACAAAAAACTTTTGAAAATGAAAAAATAAAAGTTGAATTTAAAGATTACTATTTTTCTAATGTAGTTGCCCGTGCATCAAAAACAATGTTTGAATGTAATAATTCAAAGTTAGTTTTAAAAAAAACAGGGACAGAGGGATAATAAATGGAATATTTAGATTTAATTTTTCAGGAAACATATAAGATTTTATTTTTACTGGTGCCAGTTTTAGTATCTGTCGCGATGATTGTTTGGTTAGATAGAAGGGTTTGGGCTTTTGTTCAAAAAAGACAAGGTCCAAATGTAGTAGGTCCATTTGGCTTACTACAATCTCTGGCTGATGCGCTTAAATATATTTTTAAAGAAATAATTATACCTGCTAGCTCAAATAAAATAATTTTCATTTTAGCACCAATTATTACAATGACACTTGCTTTAATAGCTTGGGCTGTAATTCCTTTTGGTTTTGATCAAGTTCTAGCTGATATTAATGTCGGAATTTTGTATATATTTGCTGTTTCGTCATTAGGTGTCTATGGAATAATAATGGGTGGATGGGCATCAAATTCTAAATACCCATTTCTAGGTTCAATAAGATCAGCGGCACAAATGGTTTCTTACGAGGTATCAATAGGTATAATAATTATAAATGTCTTATTGTGTGTAGGCTCATTAAACTTAAGTGACATAGTACTTGCTCAAAAAGACATGTGGTTTGTTATTCCATTGTTTCCAATGTTTGTAATTTTTTTTATATCAGCATTAGCTGAAACAAATAGACCACCTTTTGATTTACCTGAAGCAGAGGCCGAATTAGTTGCGGGTTATCAAACAGAATATTCTGGGATGATGTATGCAATGTTTTGGTTAGGAGAGTATGCAAACATTCTTTTAATGTGCGCTTTAGGATCAATCTTATTTTTAGGAGGGTGGTTATCTCCAATAGAGCTTTATCCATTTAACTTAATTCCAGGAGCTCTTTGGCTAATTTTTAAGATATTATTTTTATTTATACTTTTTGCGTTGGTAAAAGCTATTGTACCAAGATATAGATATGATCAGCTCATGAGACTAGGTTGGAAAATATTTTTACCATTATCTTTAACTTACGTTGTTCTAACTGCTAGTTATCTTTTTTATTTTAACCTTTTACCTACTAATTAAATGAAAATTTCTAGATTTTTAAAAACGATATTTATGACAGATTTTATTGGAGGGCTTTTTATTGCGACAAAAGAATTATTTAAATCAAAAAAAACAATAAATTATCCATTTGAAAAAGGCAAAATAAGTCCAAGGTTTAGAGGTGAACATGCTTTAAGAAGATATCCTAATGGAGAAGAAAGATGTATTGCATGTAAATTATGTGAAGCTGTTTGCCCTGCTCAAGCTATTACTATTGAGTCTTCTCAAAGAGAAGATGGAAGCAGAAAAACGACTCGTTATGACATCGATATGATGAAATGTATTTATTGTGGTTTATGTGAAGAGTCTTGTCCTGTAGATGCAATAGTTCAAGGACCAAATTTTGAATTTTCTACAGAAACTCGTGAAGAGCTTTATTATACTAAAGAAAAACTTCTTGATAATGGAGATAGATGGGAGAATATTTTGGCAGCTAATATTAAGTCAGATAATCCTTACAGATAATTTATGATTGCGCATGCAATATTTTTTTACGTATTCTCTATAATTGCAGTGGTCTCAGCGGTCATGGTTACTGTATCAAAAAATACTGTCCATTCTGTTTTTTTTTTAATTTTAGATTTTATAAGTATATCCTGTCTTTTTATCATGATTGGCGCTGAATTTTTAGGAATGATAATGCTAATTGTTTATGTGGGGGCTGTGGCAGTATTGTTTTTATTTGTTGTAATGATGCTAAATGTTGCTCAACAAAAAAATCAATGGTTTATATCTATAGAGAACTCCAATCACATACCAATTGGATTATTAATAAGTGTTATAATCTTTTTTGAACTTATAATTGTTATAGGTGGATGGAAATACAAACCCGACTTATTTGACCAAGGTAATCTATCAATAGTAAACGATGTTAGTAATACTCATTCATTAGGAATGGTTTTATATACAGACTATATTCACATCTTTCAAATTAGTGGAATGATACTTCTAATAGCAATGATAGGAGCTATTGTTCTTACTTTTAGACAAAGAGAGGGCGTTAAAAAACAAAGTTATTTGAAACAAATTTCTAGAGAAAGAGCTGAAGGTGTAGAGGTTGTAGAGGTTGCTTCTAATAGAGGAGTTAAAATAGATGATTGAAATAGGCTTAGGACATTACTTAACATTGGGTGCAGTTATTTTTAGTATTGGAATAATTGGAATTTTTTTAAATAGAAAAAATATTATTGTAATACTTATGAGTATAGAACTCATATTATTAGCTGTTAATATAAACCTAGTTTCGTTCTCAATGTATTTGGGTGATTTGACTGGACAAGTATTTACTTTATTTATATTAACTGTTGCTGCTGCTGAAGCAGCAATTGGCCTTGCAATCATAGTTGTTTATTACAGAAACTCAGGAACAATTCGTGTTGAGGAAATAGATAAATTAAAAGGGTAAAATGGAAATTTCAATAATAGCTTTACCTTTGATAGCCTCAATAATATCTGGATTTTTTGGAAAATTTATCGGTGATCGAAATTCTGAAATAATTACAAGTTTATTGGTATCGATATCGGCTATTTTATCAGCTCTAGTTTTATACGAGGTAATAGTCAATCAATATCAAGATAACATCACAATAGCTACATGGATAAGCTCAGGATCATTAAATGTTAATTGGTCTATGAAGATTGATGCGTTATCAGCTGTAATGTTGGTTGTAGTAACATCTGTTTCTGCACTTGTTCATATTTATTCAATTGGTTATATGTCTCATGATCCTCATAAGCCAAGGTTCATGGCTTATTTATCATTATTTACTTTTGCGATGTTAATGTTGGTAACTTCAGATAATTTCATTCAATTATTTTTTGGTTGGGAGGGAGTTGGTCTATGTTCGTATTTCTTAATAGGTTTTTGGTTTAAAAAAGAGTCTGCAAATAAAGCAGCAATTAAGGCATTTGTTGTTAATAGAGTTGGAGATTTTGGATTTGCTCTAGGTATTTTTTTAATATTTTATTTATTTGGAACAGTAAATTATTCTGAGGTTTTCCAGCAAATTCCAAACATTACAGAAAAAAATCTAGTTTTTTTAGGTATCGAAATTAATGCGATAGATTTGATTTGCTTACTTTTGTTTATCGGCGCCATGGGTAAATCAGCTCAAATTCTACTTCATACTTGGTTGCCAGATGCTATGGAAGGTCCAACACCTGTGTCCGCTTTAATTCATGCAGCAACTATGGTTACAGCAGGTGTTTTCCTTGTTGTTAGATGTTCACCAATTTACGAATATTCTGAATTTGTATTAAATATTATTACTGTAATTGGTATGAGCACAGCTTTTTTTGCTGCAACTGTTGCTTTGGTTCAAAATGATATAAAAAAGATAATAGCTTATTCAACATGTAGTCAATTAGGTTATATGTTCTTTGCTACAGGAGTTGGTGCTTATAACGTAGCAATGTTTCATTTATTCACTCATGCTTTCTTTAAAGCTTTACTATTTTTGGGATCTGGTTCGGTCATTCATGCATTCAAAGATGAACAAGATATAAATAAAATGGGGGGAGTATGGAAAAAATTACCTTACACTTACTCACTTATGATTATAGGAACTTTAGCATTAACCGGTTTTCCCTTGTTATCAGGTTTTTATTCTAAGGATGCGATAATTGAATTTGCGTACTTAAGAGGTAATACGACAGGTTATTATGCTGCTGTAATTGGGATCTTTACAGCATTTTTAACATCCATTTATTCTTGGAGATTAATATTCAAAACTTTTCACGGCGATTATAATAATAAAGAGATAAAAATTGAGGATACTCATGAGTCTCCTATAGTTATGTTGATACCTCTAGTCCTACTTTCTTTGGGTGCAATATTTGCTGGATTTATTTTTAAAGATTTGTTTATTGGTAATTATGGTTTGAACAATTTTTGGAAAGACTCAATATTTTTTTTAAAACCGTTAAGCAATGAACATCCTCCATTATGGTTTTTGTTATTAACTCCAATACTAGTAATTTTATCTATACCAACGGCATATTATTTATTTGTTAAAAATAAAAATTTACCAGAACAAATTGTAAAAATTAACAAACCTTTATACCAATTTTTATTAAACAAGTGGTATTTTGATGAGTTATATGATGCACTATTTGTGAAACCATCAAAAAAATTTGGATTATTTTTGTGGAAGTTTTTTGATTTAAAGATAATCGATGGTTTTGGGCCCGATGGTATCTCTGCTATTATCAAAAGATTTTCGGTTAAAGCAAACAAATTTCAAAGTGGATTTATTTATCAATATGCTTTTGTTATGCTTCTTGGATTTTCTGCTTTATTAACCTTTCTAATTGTGAAATAATGAACTTTCCTATTTTATCTTCACTAATTTTATTACCAACAGTAGGAGCGTTTTTTTTATTTTTTACAAGAGGTAATAAGAAAAATAATTTTACTGTAAAATATGTTGCATTGTTCACCTCTTTTGTAAATTTTCTTCTATCTATCTATTTATGGATACTTTTCGATCATACTACTTCAGAGTTTCAATTTGTAGAACAAAGAATTTGGATTAAGGATTTTATAAATTATAAAGTGGGTGTTGATGGGATTTCAATTTTATTTATTTTACTGACAACATTTATTACCCCGCTTTGTATCTTGTCAGTTAATAATTCTATCAAAGAAAGATTAAGTGAATTTTTAATAGCAGTATTAATTATGGAGTCTTTCATGATAGGAGTATTTTGTTCTTTAGATCTTGTAATTTTTTACTTATTTTTTGAGGCTGGTCTGATACCGATGTTTTTAATTATTGGGATATGGGGAGGGGCTAGAAGAGTTTATTCTGCATTTAAATTTTTTCTTTACACTTTACTTGGGTCAGTATTAATGTTGGTTGCTATTATTACTATATATTGGTTGACCGGGACAACAGACGTAATTGAACTTTATAGTTTAGGTATCGAAACTAAATATCAAAATTTGTTATGGCTTGCTTTTTTTAGCTCTTTTGCAGTCAAAACTCCAATGTGGCCAGTTCACACTTGGTTACCAGATGCTCATGTTGAAGCTCCAACAGCAGGATCAGTTTTATTAGCTGCAATTTTATTAAAAATGGCAGGTTATGGATTTATAAGATTTTCTTTGGGATTATTTCCTGCTGCATCTGAAGTTTTTACTCCACTAATTTACACATTGAGCGTTATCGCAATTATTTTCACATCTTTTATCGCCTTAATGCAAGAGGATATGAAAAAACTCATTGCATATTCATCTGTTGCTCACATGGGATATGTTACTTTAGGTATTTTTACCATCCAACAACAGGGTATTGAGGGAAGTATAATTCAAATGATAAGTCATGGATTAGTTTCGGCCGCACTATTCTTGTGTGTTGGTGTTGTTTACGATCGGATGCATTCAAGACTTATTAATACTTATGGTGGAATTGTAAGTATCATTCCAAAGTATTCTGTCTTATTCATGTTATTTACTTTGGCAGCTTTAGGTCTTCCTGGCACTAGTGGGTTTGTAGGTGAATTTTTAATATTGATGGGAGCATTTAAAGATAATTTTTTAGTTGCTGTTATTGCTAGCATCGGAGTTATTATTGGCGCAGCTTACATGCTTTGGTTATACAAAAGAGTGATATTTGGAAAATTAATTAATAATGACTTAAAAAAAATGATAGATTTGAATAGATCGGAGTCAATTATATTAACTTCTTTGGCTATACCAACTTTGTTTTTTGGTTTTTATCCAGATCCTTTGATAAATACAATAGAGGTATCTATTTCAGATTTGATAGAAACATACAACTTTAGATTAGCGAGCAAGATATAATGACAAATCTTCAATTAGTTTTTCCAGAGATTTTTTTATCTCTATCAATAATGTTTCTACTTATATTAGGTGTTTTTAAAAAAAATAGCTCAAAAATAATCCAAAATCTTTCATTAGTAGTCTTACTTGTTACAGCAGTCATAACATTTAATGAAACAATTGGTATTAAAGAAGTTAAATTATTTAATAATAGTATAATTATAGACTATTTATCGTCATTGATGAAAATTGTTACGCTGCTTGCCACTTTTTTAGTTTTAATCATTTCATCAAATTATTTAAGAACTTTTAAAATTTTTAAGATTGAATATCCAATTTTAATATTAAGCTCTGTTTTGGGTATGATGATTATGATTAATTCTAATGACTTGATTGTATTCTATATGGGTCTAGAACTTCAATCTCTAGCATTATATGTTTTGGCCACTTTTAATAGAGATCAAATAAAATCTTCAGAAGCTGGACTAAAATATTTTGTACTAAGCGCGCTATCTTCCGGATTACTTTTGTATGGATGTTCACTAATATATGGATTTACTGGATCAACAAATTTCAATGTGATTGCAAATCAACTAGGCTCTAGTGAATATGCTATTACCTTTGGAATTGTTTTCATTTTAGTTGGGTTAGCGTTTAAAATCTCGGCTGTGCCGTTTCATATGTGGGCCCCAGATGTTTATGAAGGCTCACCAACTTCTGTAACTTTGTTTTTCACAATGGTACCAAAAGTTGCAGCTTTAACTGTATTTATTAGATTTTTATATGTACCTTTTTTAAATTTAATTGATCAGTGGCAAATGATATTGATATTTCTCTCTATTGCTTCGATGCTTTTTGGAGCAATTGCAGCAATAGGTCAAACCAATTTAAAAAGACTAGTTGCTTACAGTTCTATAGGACACGTGGGTTATGCTTTAGCAGGTGTTGCAACGGGCACAAATGAAGGAATGCAAAGTTCAGTAATATATATAATTATTTATATAATAATGAATTTAGGATTATTTTCTTGTTTGCTAATGATGAAAAGAGAAAATCAATACTACGAAAAAATAGAGGATTTATCGGGATTATCTAAAAATCATCCGATGTTAGCTTTATCGCTGATGATTATATTGTTTTCACTTGCAGGCATACCACCTTTAGCTGGATTTTTTGCTAAATTTTATGTTTTCAAATCAGTAATAGAACAATCAATGTATTTTTTAGCAATCGTGGGTTTATTATCAACAGTGGTTGCCGCTTTTTATTACTTAAGATTAATTAAAATTATGTATTTTGATAAAGAAAAAGAAAAATATGACACGGATCATGGATTGTGGTTAAAATTTTCATTAACATTCTCAACATTATTAATTTTAGTTTACTTCATATTCCCAAGCCAACTTATTGAGGTAGTTTCTAGAATTAATATTATTTGATGAAGTTTAAAGTTTTTAGATATAAAAAAGTTAAGAGTACAAACAACACAGCAATAAGAATAATAAGACAAACAAATCATAATTTTGGAATGATAATATCCGAAACGCAAACTGGTGGCAAAGGTCAGTATGGGAGAAAATGGATTTCTTATAAAGGAAATATTTTAATATCCTTTTTTTATAAACTAAAAAAGATAAATTTATCAATGAAACAACTATCAAGAAAAAATTGTTTTTTAGTTAAAGATGTAATTTCAAAATTTTATAAACGTAAAATAGTTTATAAATCACCAAATGATTTATTGATTAATAAAAAAAAGATTTGTGGTATTTTGCAAGAAAAAATTAATAAATCAGGAAACGATTATCTAATTGTTGGTATTGGATTTAATTTGATTAAAAGTCCTATAATCCCCAATTATCATACAACTAATTTATTTGAAATTACTAAAAAAAAAATAAAAACTGAAATAATTATGAAACAATTAAAAATATCTTTCGGTAAGTTTTTGTCAAAATATTATACAACTAAATAGATGATTATTTTAGGTGACATAGGAAATACTGAGACAAAAATTTGTTTGGTTAATAACAATAACAAAATTATAAAAAAAATTATAATTCCTTCAAAAGGTAAAAAACTAAATTTATTGAACAAATATTTTAAAAAACTAGATTTTTCTTCAATAGATAAAATTTTATTTTGTAGTGTTGTACCATCAACCTACAAGGAACTAAAAAGATATTTCTACAATAAAACAAAAGTTAGGTGTTACGAATTAAAAGAGCTTAATTTGAAGAAAATTTTAAAGATTGATGTGAATTATAGGCAAGTAGGGTCAGATAGATTAGCAAATGCAATAAGTGTTACGCAGAAAAACAAAAATTTTATTATTTTAGATTTTGGTACCGCAACAACATTTGATGTTTTAATTGGCAATAATTACAAAGGTGGAATTATATCTCCAGGTATTCAAATTTCTCTTAACACACTTTCAGACAAAGCATCTTTAATTCCAAAGATTGATTTAAAAAAAATTACAAAAGTAATTGGAAAAGATACCATATCAGCTGTCCGCTCAGGTTTTTTCTGGGGATATGCTGGATTAATTGACAATATTGTAAATTTAATTAAGAAAGAGACAAAAAAGTCTTTTAATATAATTACTACTGGAGGTTTTTCTAAATTGTTTAAAAACTCTATTAGTACAAAAGTTAAAAGGAATAGCGATATAACAATTAACGGCTTAATTAAGGCTTCAAAATTAATTAAATAATATGAAAGATGAATTTTTATTTTGTCCATTAGGTGGCTCTGGTGAGATAGGGATGAATATGAATTTATTTGGTTATGGTCAGCCAGGAGACCATAAATGGATTATGGTTGATATAGGTGTTACTTTTGCTGATGACACAGTTCCAGGTATTGATCTTATTTATCCAGATCCAGGGTTTATTCAGGAAAGAAAAGATAATCTATTAGGAATTGTCTTAACGCATGCTCACGAAGATCACATAGGTGCCGTAGCTCATTTATGGCCAAAATTTAAATGTAAACTTTATGCTACTCCTTTCACAGCTGTTTTAATAAGAGAAAAATTTAGAGAAAAAAATATCGATATTACAAATGACTTACAAATTGTAGAACTAAACGGAAAGGTAAGTTTAAATCCTTTTGAGATTGAATATATAACTTTAACCCATTCTATTTTAGAACCTAATGGCCTTAGAATTCAAACACCAGCAGGAATTGTGCTACATACTGGTGACTGGAAAGTTGATCCAAATCCCTTGATAGGTGACGAGATTAATTCAAAGAGATTGAAAGAAATTGGTGATGAAGGTGTTCTGGCAATGATTTGTGACTCTACTAATGTCTTTAGTGCTGGGCGTTCAGGTTCTGAATTAGATGTAAGAAAAAGTATGTTGAACATAATGAGTAGGCTGAAAAAAAGAATTATAATAACCTCATTTGCATCAAACGTTGCAAGAATGGAGTCAGCTTTTTATTGTGCAGAAAAAACAGGAAGACAAATTTCTTTAGTTGGTAGATCTATGCATAGAATATACAAAGCAGCTAGACAATGTGGATATCTTAAAAATACCATTGAACCAATAGATCCAAGAGAAGCAAAAAATTTTGCTAGAGAAAAAATTGTATATCTTTGTACAGGTAGCCAGGGTGAACCGATGGGAGCAATGATGAGAATTTCAAATTATACACATCCCGATGTATTTATTGAGAAAGGAGATGCAGTAATTTTTTCCTCAAAAATAATACCAGGAAATGAAAAAAAACTTTACAAACTTCACAATCAATTAGTCAAGGACGGGATAGAGGTTGTTTCAGAGGAGACTGAATTTATTCATGTTTCTGGGCATCCAAATAGAGAAGATTTAAAAGATATGTATGATTGGGTTAAACCAAAATGTGTAATTCCAGTTCACGGAGAACACAGACATATGATTGAGCATATTGCTTTTGCTAAAGAAATGCAGGTACCTTATCCTGTTCAAGTAGAAAATGGCGATATAGTAAAATTAGCTCCAGGAGAATATCCAGAGGTTTATGATAAAGCTCCTAGTGGAAGACTATATTTGGATGGCAATGTAAGTGTTGAGGAAAACTCTCAATCTATAAAAGATAGAAAAAACTTAGGATCTAACGGTTATCTTGAAATAACTATTTTAATCACACCTAAAGGGAATATTCACAATAATCCAATAATAAACTTTAGAGGATTACCAATTTATGAAACAGATGAATTTATTTACTTATTAGAAGAAGAAATAGAGAAAACAGCAAAAACATTCAATATGGGAAATAAAAGTCAAAGACACAATCTTATAGATGCACTTAAAATTGCAGCTAGAAAATTTACAAAAGAAAAAACAGGCAAAAGACCTTTCACCAATATTAATTTAGTTGATATTTAATGAGTGCTACCGGACTTGCTATAATATATATAATCATTTGGTGGATTGTTTTTTTTGCGATTTTACCTATTGACGTTGATAGAATAAAGATTGAAAAAATTGAAGGTGAGGATCCTGGATCACCAGAAAATCCTAAGATTTTAAAAAAATTCATTTATTGCACTGGAATAACAACTATTTTATTCACAATTATATATTTGTTAATGAGGTTTGAATATTTAAACTTAAGAAATATAATCATCTAACATGCATATTTCAAAATCTTTTATTCCAATTTTAAAAAATAATCCTTCAGAGGCAAAAATTAAATCTCATCAATTAATGTTAAGAGTTGGTATGATAAAACAATCATCAGCAGGTATATACTCCTGGTTACCACTTGGCTTCAAAGTTATGAAGAAAATTGAACAAATTGTAAGGGAGGAACAAGATGGGATTGGAGTTCAAGAAATTTTAATGCCAACAATACAATCTAGTGAAATTTGGAAAGAAAGTGGAAGATATAAAGATTACGGTGAGGAAATGCTAAGAATAAAAGATCGTCAAAATCGTGAGATGTTGTATGGCCCTACAAATGAGGAATTGATAACAGATATATTTAGAACCTCGATTAAATCTTATAAATCTCTTCCACAACTTCTATATCATATTCAATGGAAATTCAGAGATGAAATTAGACCAAGATTTGGGATAATGAGATGTAGAGAGTTCTACATGAAAGATGCTTATTCCTTTGATATATCTGACGAAGAAGCACTTTTTTCTTATAATAAATTTTTCTTGTCATATCTTAAAACATTTAAAAAATTAAATTTAAAAGCTATACCAATGGCAGCAGATACAGGTCCAATTGGAGGAAATCTATCTCATGAATTCATTATTTTAGCTGAAACTGGTGAAAGTAAAATTTTTACTGATAAAAGAATTTTTGATTTAAGTATAGACAATGCAAAATTAGAGAAAAAATCTCTAGAGAATATGAGAAAAGAATATGAACAATATTATGCAGTTACCGATGAAAAATTTGATAAGAGTGAATTTGAAAAGAAAGTTTCTGAAAAAGATAGATTAATAACAAAAGGAATTGAAGTTGGTCATATATTCTATTTTGGAGATAAATATTCTAAACCAATGGGTGCGTCGGTTGATTTACCAGGTGGAAAAAAAGACTTTGTTAAAATGGGTTCTTACGGCATAGGAGTTTCTAGATTAGTAGGCGCAATAATAGAGGCTAAATATGATGAAAAAAATGAACTCATGAAATGGCCAATTTCTATTGCTCCCTATCATGTTGCGATAATTCCAATGATCAACAAAAATGATAATTCACAATTAGATAAAGCAAATAATATCTTACTAGAACTTAAAAGAAATAATATTGAAGCAATAATTGATGATACTGATGAAAATATCTCATCAAAAATTAAAAAGATGAATTTAATAGGTGCACCTTTTCAAATTATAATTGGTAAACAGGTTGAGGGTGATAAATTGGAGTTTAAAGAAGTTGGTGGAGTAACTCAAAAAATAGAATTAAAAGACATAATTAAGATAATAAATAAACAAAAAGTAAACAATTGATTTCTCGATTAGAAAAAGAGATTACATTTAGATTTCTAAAAGCCAGAAAAAAAGATGGTTTTTTAAATATAATTTCAATTTTTTCATTTATTGGAATTGGGTTGGGTGTAGCTGTTCTAATTGTAGTTATGTCGGTTATGAATGGTTTTAGAACAGAATTGGTGAATAAGATAATTGGTTTTAATGCCCACATGACAGTTAAGCCTTATGAAAACAAAATTGCAAAAGAAAAATTAAATAATCAAAACTTAAAATCAATTTCTGAAAGTTTAATTTTTAGTAATTCAGGCGAAGGAATTATGATCAAAAAAGATATTACCAAAGGTATTCTTTTAAGAGGATATTTTGCGAAAGATTTTTCTAAATTAGACATTGTTAATAATGGAAATTTTTTAGGTAGTGAAAATAAATTATCAAATAATTCTATATCCATAAGTAAAGAATTAAGCTTTTCTCTAAATTTAGAGATTGGTGATGAGATTACATTAATGTCCTCATCTGGTGTACAAACGATTATTGGCAATCTTCCTAAGCAAAAAAAATTTACAGTAGTTTCACTTTTTGATAGTGGTGTAATTGATTTTGACAATAATGTTGCCTTTATAAATCTAGTAACACTTGAAGAATTTTTTAATTTAAAACCAAAAAAACGTAATTTAGAGATTTATTTAAAGAACCCTAAAAACATTGAATATCAAAAAACTATAGTTCAAAAAATTTTTAATAATGAATTTATTTATTCTTGGTCTGACATGAATAAATCTTTGTTTTCTGCATTAAAAGTTGAACGAAATGTTATGTTTATTATTTTAACATTAATTATAATCGTTGCAGCTTTTAATATAATTTCTGGTTTAACAATACTAGTAAAAAATAAAACAAAAGAAATTGCTATTCTTAAATCTATTGGTGTTCTTAATAAATCAATTGTAAAAATTTTTTTCTTAATTGGTGTAATTATTGGAACTTCAGCAACAATCTTTGGTATAATCTTAGGAATTACTTTTTCTATGTATGTAGAAAATTTGAGACAATTTCTAAGTGAATTTTTTAATATAAGCTTATTTCCTGAGGAAATATATTTTTTAAGCTCCATGCCTTCAGAAATTAATCCTATATCAATATTAATTATTTCTGCTTGTTCAATTTTGATAACTATTTTGGTATCAATATTTCCAGCATTTAAAGCTGCAAAACTAGATCCTATAAAATCCCTTAAATATGAATAATTTAATTAAAATTTCTAAATTAAATAAATCTTTTGAAGGTATAAAAAAGATAAATGTTCTGAAAAGTATTTCTTATAATTTTAAAAAAGGTAAAATTTATTCTTTGATGGGCCCATCGGGTTCAGGTAAATCAACATTACTAAATTTGCTATCTTTAATTGATAGACCTACTTCAGGTTCAATTACATTTGAAAATAAAAAGATAAATTATTATGATACTAATGAAAATGATATTTTAAGAGCTAATAAAATTGGTATTATTTACCAACAAGACAATTTACTTCCAGATTTTACCTCATTGGAGAATATCTATTTAGCTGCATTAGCTGGAGGTATTAATGAAAAAATTGCAGTTAATAAGGCAAAAAATTTATTGAAAAAAGTTGGGCTGACTAATAGATCAGATCATTATCCTTCACAATTATCTGGCGGTGAAAAACAGAGGATTTCAATCGCAAGAGCAGTTGTCAATAATCCTCAAGTAATTTTAGCTGATGAGCCAACTGGAAGTTTAGATTTACAAACAGCAAAAGAAATTTTTAGACTTTTAAAAAATCAGATAAATAAAGAAAGATTAATAATATTTGCAACTCATAATAGATTTTTTGCTAATAAGGCTGATTGCTTATTGGAAATAACTAATGGTAATATAAAAACCATTAATGCTCGAATCTAAATTTCAAAAATTTAATCATTTAAAACTACATACTCAATATTCTATTTGCGAAGGCGCAATAAAAATAGATGAGATAAAAGAATCATCAAAAGAAAATAGAATTAAATCTTTAGCTATATGCGATACATCAAATTTATGTGGCGCGCTAGAATTTTCAGATAAACTATCTAAAATTGGTACTCAACCAATAATAGGAACCCAAATAAATTTTAAGTATGAGGAAACTACAGGTTTAATTCCACTCTTTGCAATGAATGAGACAGGTTATAAAAGAATTATTGAACTTTCCTCTTTATCTTACTTGGATAATAATGAGTTTTCTGAGCCCAATGTTCCTTTTGACGAATTGCTAAAAAAAGATAAAGGTGTTGCTATTTTTTCTGGAACTGTATTTGGCTTATTTGGAAATTTATTTGATAAAGGTAAGTATTCGGATATTGAAAAATTATACTCAAAACTCAAATCAATTTATAAAGATAGATTTTATATTGAATTACAAAGACATGGAGATCGTAATGAAGATAGTTTCGAAAAAATGAATTTAAAAAAATCTAATGATTTAGAAATTCCTTTGATTGCAACAAATGAGACTTTTTATATTGATAAAGACATGCACGAGGCGCATGACGCGTTAATTTGTATTAAGAATAAGACATATATACAGGAAAAAAATAGAGTTAGATTTAGTAATAAGCATTATTTGAGAGATGATAAAGAAATGTATGAATTATTTTCTGATATTCCTGAGGCACTTGAAAATAATTACAATTTTCCTTATAGGTGTAGCTATAAACCATCATTCTCAAAACCTATTTTACCCAATATTAGTTCTGAAAAAGAAGGAAATGCAGATGATATTCTTAAAAAAAATTCACTCATTGGGCTAAAAGATAAATTCATTAAAGTTTTTAAAAAAGATATTAATAATTTAACTTCAGACAATGATTATCAAAAATACCTTGATAGACTTAATCATGAATTAAATATTATTACTGAAATGAAATACTCAAGT
Source organism: uncultured Pelagibacteraceae bacterium (assembly GCA_902597575.1). GTDB lineage: Bacteria > Pseudomonadota > Alphaproteobacteria > Pelagibacterales > Pelagibacteraceae > Pelagibacter. Next base: position 19,721 of record CACJYF010000006.1, read on the forward strand.
TATTTTTTGATCGTATCAGATTACATTAAATGGGCAAAAACAAACAATATACCTGTTGGTCCTGGAAGGGGATCGGGTGCCGGATCATTAGTTGCTTGGTGTCTTTCAATTACAGATGTTGACCCAATTAAATTTAATTTAATATTTGAAAGATTTTTAAATCCTGATCGTATATCTATGCCTGATTTTGATATTGATTTTTGTGAGGAAAAAAGAGATCTGGTTTTTGAGTATCTTACAAAAAAATATAAAAACAGCGTTGCACATATTATTACTTTTGGAAAATTAAAAGCTAGAATGGTAATACGAGATGTGGGTCGTGTAATGGGTTTGTCGTATGGTTTCGTTGATAGTATCTCAAAAATGATACCATTTGATCCCTCGAGACCACAAAATTTAACAGAATGTATAGCTGGAGAGCCAAGACTTCAAAAGTTGATAAATGAAGATCCCAGAGTTAAAAAATTAATTGATTTATCTTTGAAACTAGAGGGACTAAATAGAAATGTTGCTACTCATGCAGCTGGTGTTGTCATAGCCGATAAAAAATTAACAGATGTAGTACCGTTATATAAAGACAACACAGCGGATTTACTTTTGCCTTCAACACAATTTGATATGTATTCTGCTGAAAACGCTGGATTAATTAAATTTGATTTTTTAGGTCTAAAAACTTTGACAGTAATAAATAATACGCAAAATATTATAAGAAAAAAAAATAAAGATTTTGAAATAGAAAATATTAATTATGATGACCAAAAAGTTTTTGAGTTTTTATCTTCAGGTAAAACAGTAGGATTGTTCCAAATTGAAAGTGCCGGAATGAGAGAGGCACTTATCCAAATGAAGCCTAATCACATTGAGGATATAATCGCATTGGTAGCTCTATATAGACCTGGTCCTATGAGCAATATACCAATTTATAATGATTGTAAGCATGGAAAACAAAAACCAGATTATCTTCATCCACTATTAGAGGAAATCCTTAAGCCAACATACGGCGTTATAATATATCAAGAACAAGTAATGCAAATAGCACAAAAATTATCAGGCTATACCGCAGGCCAAGCAGATATATTAAGAAGAGCAATGGGCAAGAAAAAAAGAGCTGAACTAGAAAGACAAAAACAAAGTTTTATCTCTGGTGCTGTAAAAAATGGTATTAGCAAAGAAGTAGCAGCTGGTATATTTTTAAAGATAGAGCCCTTTGCAGAATATGGGTTTAATAAAAGTCATGCTGCAGCCTATGCAATAATTTCTTATCAAACAGCTTATCTAAAAACATATTTTCCTAAAGAATTTATAGCTGCTTCAATGACAATGGATATTTCAAATCAAAACAAATTAAGTGAGTTTTATGAAGAACTTAAGAGACTTAATATAGAGATTCAAAGGCCAGATATAAATGAGTGTTTTGCAGATTTTAGAAATGACGATCAAAAATTTTATTATGCACTAGGAGGTATTAAAGCAGTTGGTTATGAAGCAGTTTCAAATATTGTTAAAGAGAGAATAAAGAATGGAAAATTTAAATCAATTAATGATTTTTTAAATAGAATTAACCCAAAAGATATAAATAAACTCCAGTTAGAGGGATTGGTAAAAGCTGGTGCTTTTGATTGCTTAAATGAAAATAGACAGTCCCTATTTAACTCTATTCCCAATTTTATAACAAAATCAAAAAACATTTTCGAGAATAAATCAGCAAATCAAATTGATCTTTTCGGAGAAAGTGAAAATAAAAATGACGATTTAATATCCAATATAAAAGATTGGAAATTCGAAGAAAGATTATCGAGAGAATTTGAGGCAGTTGGTTTTTTTATATCCGATCATCCATTGAACCAATTTAAAGAAATTTTTAATGATTATAATATAATTGATTATCAAAAATTTAATAATAAAGATGAGACAAATGAGTCAAACATAGCCGCCACCTTACTTAAAGTTCAAGAAAGAAAAACATCCAAAGGTAATACTTATGCAATATTGAAATTGACTGATCTTTCAAGCGTATTTGAATTATTTATATTTTCTGAAACTCTAGAATCTAATAGGAACATTTTAAAAGAGGGAAATTCATTAATATTAACTGTCAGTAAATCTTTATCTGATGAAAATAATAGATTTAAAAGAATAAATGTAAAAAAAGTTGCCTCTCTTAAAGATTTATTAAATAATCCTATTAAAAATATTACTTTTAACCTTAATTCTTTGAAAGATTTAAATGAATTATCAAAATTTTTAGTTGATCCTGGAGACACAAAAATCAAAATTAAGATTAACGAAAATAATAAAAGTTTGGATTTTCATTTACAAAACGGCAGAAAATTAGATAGAAAAACAGTTAATCTATTAAGAAACAAGGAAATATCAGCAATAATTCATTAAATTATGCTTGTTTATTGTAAAAAATATTTGTAAATATTCGCAAATTAATTAACACGCACACAGTTTTTGGTTTTATACCTCCGGTCCTTAATTGGAAATTACTGTGGTGGCTTAACCGGGAAAAAATTATGAAGATACCTAACGTTACAATACAACAATTGCTAGAGGCTGGTGTCCACTTAGGACATAAAACTCTAAGATGGAATCCAAAAATGAAAAAATATATTTTTGGAAAAAGAGATTCAATACACATAATTGATTTAACTCAAACATTACAACTTACTAAAATCGCTCTTGAAAAAGTTTATGAAACGATTTCAAATAATGGGAAAATCCTATTTGTTTCAACAAAAAAACAGGCATCTGAAGCTATTGCCGAGGTGGCAAAAGAAACTGATCAATATTTCGTAAATTACAGATGGCTAGGGGGAATGCTCACTAATTGGGGGACCATATCAAACTCAATAAAAAAACTTAAGAAACTAGAAATTGATTTAACATCAGAGAATAGAGGTTTTACAAAGAAAGAACTTTTAAAAATGAGTGTTAAAAGAGATAAATTACAAAGATCTTTAGGTGGAATTTCTGAGATGACGAAAATCCCTGATCTCGTTTTTATTATAGACACTAATTATGAGTCCTTAGCAATTCAAGAGTCCTCAAAATTGGGAATTCCAATCATAGCTATTCTTGATAGCAACTCGAACCCTGATGGTATAGATTTTCCTATACCTGGAAATGATGATGCTAGAAGATCCATTGATCTTTATTGCTCATTGATAAAAGAAACGATTATTAGCGCTAAGAAAGATTTTCCTGCAACAGAGATTAAAAAGCCTGCTGATAAAGGTAATGAGGAAAAATCGGATAAAACAAGACAAGAACTTGATAGAGAGAAACTCGATAAAAAATTTTCTGAAAAAAATAAAGAAAAATTGAATTAAAATGAGTGATATTGAAAAGGTAAAAAAACTTAGAGAAGCGACAGGAGCTGGATTTAAAGATTGTAATTTAGCTATTAAGGAGTCCAAGGGAGATTTAGATAAAGCAGTCGAAATTTTAAGGATTAAAGGAATTTCAAAAGCATCAAAAAAAATGTCAAGAGAGGCTAAGGAGGGTGTTGTAGCTATAAGTGGTGACAATAAAAAAACATCAATAATTGAAGTTAACTGTGAAACTGATTTCGTTGCAAAAAATGAAAATTTTATAAATTTTGTTAAAGAGCTTAGTGAACTAAATAATGAAAAAAATTCTAATATCGAACAATTAAACAATTCACTTATGCAGAATGGAAAATCTGTAAATGATAATCTTGTAGCCTTAATAGCTAAAATTGGTGAAAAAATTACTATCGGTAAAACAAAAACGATTTCCAATAATTCTTCAACTAATTATCAATATCTTCATACAGTTGTAAAAGATAATTTAGCAAAGTTAGCTGTTGTTGTTTCTTTAGAAACTAAAGATGAGTCTGATACTGTAAAAAATTTTGGTAAACAGTTATCTATGCATATAGCTGCATCAAATCCCTTAGCATTAGACTCAAGTTTAATTGATAAAGATATATTAGATAAAGAGCAAGAATTAGTTAATGAGGAACTTAAAAATTCTGGAAAACCTGAGGATATCGCCAAAAAAATAAGCATTGGTAAAATGAATAAATTTAAAGAGGAAAATAGTCTTTTGACACAGGACTGGGTTATGGAGCCAAAGAAGAAAGTTAAAGATATTATTAAAGAACTTTCGATTAATGATTTAAAGATAAGAGAGTTTAGTAGAATTAAAATAGGCGAATAAATGTTTGATGAAAAGTCACATAGCATCAAAATGGACAAAGCTATTGAAGTTTTTTCTAAAGAATTGTCTTCATTAAGAACAGGCAGAGCTAATGCAGCTATGCTTGATACTATAAAAGTTGATGTTTATGGACAACAAATGCCAATTAATCAGATTGGTAGTATAACAACGCCAGAGCCAAGAATGATTAATATTCAGGTTTGGGATCAAAACAATGTAGCATTAATTGATGGAGCAATTAAAAAATCTGAGTTGGGTCTTAATCCACAAATAGATGGTCAATTGATAAGATTACCAATTCCAGAATTAAATGAGGAGAGAAGAACTGGTCTAAAAAAATTGATCAAGTCAATGGGAGAAAAATGCAAAGTATCAATTAGAAACATTCGAAGAGATGCAAATGATGAATTAAAAAAACTTTTAAAATCAAAAGAGATAGGTGAAGATGACGAAAAGACCTTTGAAAAAAACGTTCAAAATATTACCGATAAGCATATTCAAATAGTAGATGAAAAAGTTTCAACTAAAGAAAAAGAAATAATGACCATATGAACCCTTTGAAACATGTAGCCATTATCATGGATGGTAATGGGAGATGGGGTTTAAAATATGAAAATTCTAGAAATGCTGGGCATAAAGCTGGCTTAAAAACTGTAGAAAAAATTATAAAAGAAACAATAAAAAATAAGATAAGATTTCTAACATTATTTGCATTTTCAACAGAAAATTGGAAAAGGCCAAAAAAAGAAGTAGATTACTTATTCAACCTATTGGAAAATTTTTTAATCAATAAAATAGACAATCTTCACAAACAGAATATTCGACTTAAAATTTTAGGATCAAAAAAGTTTTCTAATAAACTAAATAAACTCTTGGATTATTCGGAAAAAAAAACTTCTAAAAATACTAAATTACAAATTAATCTTGCCTTGAATTATGGTTCTAAATTAGAGTTAATTGATGCATTCAAAAAGATAAAAAGAAGCCACAATAAGATTAATGAAAAAAACTTAGAAAAATATCTTCAAACTAAGCATATACCTGATCCAGATATATTAATAAGAACTGGTAACACTAGAAGATTAAGTAATTTTTTATTATGGCAAATAGCATATTCAGAAATTTTTTTTGAAAAAAAATTATGGCCAGCATTTACTGAAAAAGATTTCAATAAGATAATTATAGAGTACAAAGATATAAAAAGAAATTTTGGTAATATATAATGATTAACGAATTAAATAAAAGAATTATCACTTCAGTGATTTCATTTGTTATTTTTTTATTAATCATTTATAGTCACAGTTCGGTTTTTGGTATTTCGTTGCTGATCTTTGCTTTTATTATTTGTATAGAATTCAAAAATATCCTTATTAAAATAGTAGGTGATTTATATTTACCTTCGGCAAAATTTAATTCAAAGTTTTTTGTTCTTATGTGCGTACCGTTTCTTTATATGTTCTTTATATTTGGTCTATCAACTTTTGATATTTATAAAATAGGTGGACCAACTTTTTTTTTGTTTATAATTTCAATATGTTTTTTTACTGATATAGGAGGTTATGTTGTTGGTAAAACGATTGGTGGAAAAAAATTAACTAAAATTAGTCCAAATAAAACTTTATCTGGCTCGATAGGTTCTTTTCTTTTTAGTATTATTCCATTAATAATTTTTATTAATATAAATAATTTTCAATTAAAATTAGAGATTAACACTGTAATTTTATGTCTTTTGATTTCTCTAGTCAGCCAAATTGGTGATTTATTTATTTCATTCTTAAAAAGAAAAGCAAAAATAAAAGATACAGGAAATATCTTACCAGGTCATGGTGGTCTTTTAGATCGAACAGATGGTATTATATTTGCTATTCCGTTTTCTAAATTATTATTAAATTTTATTTAAATGAAAAAAAAAGTTGCAATTCTTGGCTCGACAGGTTCTATTGGAAAAACTCTCATTAATATAATCAAAAAAGACAAAAAAAATTTTGAAATCGTATTATTATCTGCAGATGAAAATTATAAAGAATTATTAAAACAGGCTAGGCTATTTAAAGTAAAAAATTTAATTGTAACTAATAAAGAAAGTTACAAAAAAATTAGAAAAAAAAAAATTTCAGAAAAAATAAAAATTTTTAACAATTTTGAAAGTTTTCAAAAAATTTTTAAAAAAAAAATACATTATTCGATGAGTTCAATTTCTGGAATTGAGGGATTAAAACCTACGATTGAAATGATTAAATACACAAAAAATATAGCTATTGCCAATAAAGAGGCAATTATTTGTGGGTGGAGCTTAATTGAAAAAGAATTAAAAAAAAATAAGACAAATTTTATACCTGTGGACTCCGAACATTTCTCCATTTGGTACGCTTTAAAGGGTATTGATAAGAAAATTATTGAAAAGATTTATTTAACAGCTTCTGGGGGACCATTTTTGAAATACCCAAAAAAAAAATTTAATAAAATAAAGATGAAACAAGCTGTCAGTCATCCAAATTGGAAAATGGGAAAGAAGATTTCCATAGACTCTGCAACAATGATGAATAAAGTATTCGAAGTTATCGAAGCAAAAAAAATCTTTAATATCCCGTATAAAAAATTATCTATAATTATTCATCCAAAGTCATATGTTCATGCAATTTTAAAGTTTAAAAATGGTCTGACAAAAATAATTGTACATGATACAAATATGAAAATTCCTATATTTAATTCTTTATACTCATCGAACAAAACAATTAATTCAAACAAATTAGATTTAAAGGTTTTAAATAATCTAAATTTCCAAGATATAGATTTAATGCGTTTCCCAATTATAAAAATATTGAGTAAGTTACCTGAAAAATCTTCTTTATTTGAAACAGTTTTAGTTTCGATAAATGATAAATTAGTAAAATTATTTTTAGCTAATAGAATTAAATTTACTGATATTTCTAAAAAAATGAATATTATTCTAGAATTAAATGATTTGAAAAGATTCAAAAAATTAAAAGTAAATAAAATTGATGATATAATGAATTTAAATAACAAAGTTGAATTTAAACTAAATAGTATGATTGATAATTAAAAATGATTGATTTCAAAAAACTAATATCCTTAGCTTTGATTATTTTTTTTTCAATATGTTCAGTTTTATTTGCAGAAACTGTCGAAGACATAAAAGTAAAAGGAAATGAAAGAGTTTCTGATAAAAGTATCAAAATGTTCTCTAACATAAATATTGGTGATAATATTAATAATGATGATTTAAATCGGATACTTAAAAATGTTTATGATTCAAATTTTTTTAAAAATGTAAAAGTTACTTTCGAAAATAATATTTTGCTTATTCTTGTAGAAGAAAATTCTTTAGTTGAAAATGTTATTATAAAAGGACCAAAATCTAAAACGTTAATTAGTGAATTAGAGAAAGGGTTAAAAGTTAAGTCAAGATCGTCTTATAATGAAATCTTATTTTTAGAAGACAAAAAAAATATCATTGAGTCTTTAAAACAAAAAGGGTACTTTTTCTCAAAGGTTGATGTAGTAATTGAAAAATTATCCGATAATAAAATAAATTTAGTATACAATGTTGAAATAGGTGATAAAGCAAAAATTAAAAAAATTTCATTTATAGGTGATAAAATTTTCAAAGATAGAAAACTCAGATCAGTTATAGTTAGTGAAGAATATAAATTTTGGAAATTTATATCGGGTAAGAAATTTTTAAACCAAAATCTTATTAATTTAGATGAAAAACTTTTGAAAAATTTTTATCTTAATAGAGGATTTTATAATGTAAAAATTAATTCCTCTTTTGCAAAAATGATGAACGAAACAGAGTTTGAATTAATTTATAATATTGTTCCTAATAACAGATTTTTTTTCAATAAAATTTCATTAGATTTACCTATTGACTTTAATCAGTCTAATTTTGAAGATCTAAATAATTTATTTAAAAAGTTGAATGGAAAAAAATATTCTTTAAACATTATCGAAGATATTTTAGATGAAATCGATAAGATTATTCTTGATGAAGAATATAAAACTTTAGAAACAGAAGTTGACGAAAATATTTTCGAAAACAAAATCGATTTAACCTTTTCTATCGTTGAAGGAGAAAAGTATATTGTTGAACGAATAAACATTTATGGAAATAATATTACTCAAGAAAATGTAATAAGAAATCAACTATTGATTGATGAAGGAGATGAATTTAATGCAATATTAGCCTCAAAATCTATTAATAACATACAAGCTCTTAATATTTTTAAGTCTGTGGATAGTAAAATAATCAATAATGAGAGTGATAGCAAAATAATTGATATTACTGTTGAAGAAAAAGCGACTGGAGAGATAATGGCCGGCGCTGGTGTTGGAACAGATGGTAGTACAATAAGTTTTGCAATAAAGGAAAATAATTATCTTGGTCGCGGCATTAAGTTGAAAAGTGAATTAACTGTTTCAGAGGAGACCATCAAAGGCCAATTTAATGTTAATAATCCTAATTTTAGAAATTCTGATAAATCAATCAATCTCAATGTTCAGTCTTTAGAAACTGATAAATTGACAGACTCAGGCTACAAAACTAACAAAACAGGTTTTGGTTTCGGAACTAATTTTGAATATCAAGATGACGTATTTATTGGCTTGGGTCAAGATTCTTACTATGAAAAGATTGAAACAAATAGCTCTGCATCTACAAGACAAAAATCTCAAGCAGGTAATTACTGGGATACCTTTGTAAATCTCGATTTAAATTATGATAAAAGAAACCAAAAATTCAGACCAACAGATGGCTTTAAGAGTAGCTACTCTGTTAATTTACCAGTGATTAGTGAAAATAATTCTTTTACAAACGCATATGTTTTCACATATTATGATGAACTATATCAAGATAATGTTACTAAATTTTCTTTTTTTGCAAAATCTTCTAATTCACTGACAAATGATAATATCAAATTATCAGAAAGAATATATATGCCTAGCAGCAGATTAAGAGGATTTGTAAGTGGTGGTGTTGGTCCGAAAGATGGAAATGATTTTATCGGAGGAAACTACGCAACGTCTGTAAATATCCAAACATCGTTACCACAACTTTTACCCAATATACAGAATATGGATATTTCAATGTTTTTAGATGCTGGTAACGTATGGGGTGTTGACTACGACTCTAGTTTAGATGATACGAATAAAATTAGATCCTCAATAGGTTTTGGAATAGATTGGTTTACTTTAATTGGTCCATTAAGTGCATCATTTTCACACCCGATTAGTAAAGTCGACTCTGATAAAACAGAGACGTTTAAATTTAACTTAGGAACAACATTTTGATATTTAAAAAAAATCTTTTTTTTATAATTATTTTTTTTTTATTATGGGTTTCAAATGTCTCGTCTTCTGAAAAGATTGCCTTTCTTGATGTTGAATTTATAATCAATAAATCTAAACCTGCTTTATCGATAATTAAAGAAATAGAAAAAATTCGTGATCAAGAAACTGAAAAATTAATTAAAATTGAAAATAATCTAAAAAAGAAAAATGAAGAATTAGCTAAAACTAAAAATTTAATTTCAAAAGAAGAATTAGATAAAAAGATTTTAAGTTTAAGAAAAGAAGCAAAGTCATTTGAAGAATTAAGAAAAAAAACAATTACAGAATTAAATATTAAAAAAAATAAAGAACTTAAAGAATTTTTAAAACTTATAAACCCAATTATCCAAGAATATATGAAAGAAAAATCAATTGATATGATAATAGATAAAAAAAACATATTCATGGCAAAATCTAAAAATGATATAACAAAGGATATTCTGGAAATTATAAATATTAAGATTAAGTAATGGAAAAATTAAATAGAAAACAAATAGAGGAATTATTACCTCACAGAGAACCTATGTTATTAATAGATGAATTATATGATATAAAAAAATTAACATCAGCAACAGCAGTTTTGAATGTTAAAAAAGATAGTTTCTTTGTAAATGGTCATTTTCCAGGTCAGCCTGTTATGCCAGGTGTTTTAATCGTAGAGTCTTTTGGTCAAGGGGCTGCTGCTTTAACAGCACATGGTTTAGATAAATCTACTTATGAAAATAAACTAGTTTTTTTGATGAGTGTAGAAAAGGCTCGTTTTAGAAATCCAGTGATACCTGACTGCAAACTTGAACTAAAAATAGAGGCAATTAGATCTCATGGACGAGTTTGGAAATATAAAGGTGATGCATTTGTAAATAACACCAAAGTTGCTGATGCAATATGGTCAGCCACTATTGTCGATAGGAAATAATCAGCAATATTTCTTTACTACAAAAGTTACTTTGCTTTGATAAAAGCAATTATGTCTAATCCTTTCTTCTTAAACAAAGGACCAATAAGTCTTAATAAGATTTGTGAATTTTTAAAAATAAATAATAAACAAAATAGTGATTTTAAATTTTATGATATAAAAGATTTATATAGTGCCAATAAAGACACTATAACTTTTCTTCACTCAAAAAAATATAAGGAAGTGGCAAAATCAACTAAAGCATCATTTTGTTTAACTTCAGATTTATTAAAAGATTTTTTACCAAAAGATTGTAAGCCCATTATTGTAAATAATGTCCTTACCGCGGTTGCTAGAATTACAAAAGAATTTTATCCAAAATCACTAGAGGACGAATTTGACATTAAAGTTTTAAATATAGAAGACAGTGATTATAAAAATGTAATTCATGGCAAAAACGTTCTAATAGGAGAAAATGTTGAAATTGGAACTAATTGTTTGATTGGTCATAATACTATTATAGAAAAAAATGTTCACATCGGAGATAATTGTAAGATTGGTTCAAATACAATCTTAAGAAATTCAATTATAAGAAATGATGTAAGTATACTTGATAATTGTACCATTGGAAAAAAAGGTTTTGGGTTTTTTCCGAGTAAAAAAAAAAATCTTAGATATCCACATATCGGAATTGTAATTATTAATGAGGGCTGTGAAATCGGATGTGGAGCAACAATCGATCGTGGCTCAATGTCTAACACTGAAATTGGAAAAAATACTTTTTTAGATAATCAAATTCATATAGCACACAATGTGAAAATTGGTGAAAATACAATTATTGCGGGCCAAGTAGGTATTGCTGGAAGTTCAACTATTGGCAATAACGTTAGAATTGGAGGACAGGCTGGTATCTCTGGTCATTTAAAAATTGGCGATAATGTTGATATTGCTGGAGGTAGTGGAGTTATCAAAGATATACCAGATAATTCTAGAGTGATGGGGTATCCAGCAAAAAATTTAAGAGAGTTTTTAAGAGAAAATAAATAATGATTCATGAAACTGCAACGATAGATCCAAAAGCAAAAATTTCCAAAAATGTTCAAATCGGTCCTTATTGTGTAGTAGGACCAAATGTTGAAATAGATGAGGAGGTAATTCTACAGTCTCATGTTCATGTTTTAGGTAGAACAAAAATTGGTAAAAAAAATAAGATTTATTCATTTGCTTCAATTGGAAATGAACCTCAAGATTTAAAATATAATGGTGAAGATACAAGACTTGAAATAGGTGATGCAAACAAAATTAGAGAATATGTAACAATTAATACTGGTACAATTGGAGGAGGCGGTTTAACAAAGGTTGGAAATAATTGTTTATTTATGGTTTCATCGCATGTGGCGCACGATTGTATTGTCGAGGATAATGTTATTTTAGCCAACAACGTGCCTCTTGGTGGACATGCGCACATTGAACAAAATGTAATAATTGGAGGAAATTCAGCTGTGCAACAATTTACTAGGGTAGGTAAATTTGCAATGATTGGTGGCATGTGTGGTGTCGTAAGAGATGTTATTCCTTATGCAATGGTTCATGGTAACAGAAGTATTCTTCAAGGACTAAATTTAATTGGATTAAGAAGACAAAAAATACCAAATAAAGAGATTATTGCATTAACTGAAGCTTACAAAGAGATATTCAAAAGTGAAAATTTAACTGAGAATTTAAAAAATTTAAAATCTGAACTCAAAAAAAACAACTTAGTAAAAGATGTTGTTGAATTTTTAGAGAAAGATAAAAAAAGACCAATATGCACACCTTTTTCAAAATAAAATGTTTGGTTTATTTCTAGGCGATACTGATTTTTCAAAAATTGTTCTTAAAAAGGTAAAAAAATTAAATGAAAATTATTTTATAATTGATTTTTCAAAAAATAATAAATTTGCAAAAGAAAAAAATTCTCACAGAATAAGTATTGGTAAATTTGGAAAAATTATAAATCTGATAAAAGAAAAAAAATCGAATAAGGTTCTTTTTGCAGGAAAAATTGCAAAACCTAAGTTTTCGTCTCTAAGATTAGATTTGAAAGGCATATATTATATGCCGAGTGTTATCAAAGCTGCTAAATTAGGTGATGCAGCTATTATAAAAGCTATAATTAAAATTCTCAATAATGAGAAAATTAAAGTCATAAGTTCAACTTATTTCAATCCTGAATTAAATGTTAAAAAAGGGATTTTTACGAAGATAAAACCATCGATTAATGATAACAGATCGATTAATCAAGGAATAAAATTCCTAAATAAGTCAAATTCTTTAGATCATGTTCAAGCATTAGTGGTACAAGATAATAAAGTTATTGCCAAGGAAGGCAGAAAAGGTACAAAAAAAATGTTGTCGAAATTAAAAAAAAACTCAGGTGGCATTTTGATTAAATTTCCAAAAAAAAGACAGGATTTAAGGATGGACTTGCCAACGATAGGGCTTCAAACGTTTAAAGACTGCAAAAAATACGGATTAAAAGGTATAGTTATAAAGTCTAAAAAAAATATTTTTTTAGATCAAATTCAATGCATTAAATTTGCCAATAAAAATAAAATTTTTATTTCAGTAAGATGAAAAAAATATTCGTATTAACGGGTGAACCATCTGGTGATAAACTTGCCTCAACTGCTATTTCCAAAATTAAAGAAAATAATAATGATATTCAATTTTTATCTGTAGGTGGTGTAAATTTAGAGAAGATTGGTATTAAATCTATTTTCGAATTGAAAGAAATTACTTATCTAGGTTTTACGAGTGTTTTATTAAATATTTTCAAAATTAAAAAAAGGATTAATCAGACAGTGGATGAAATTTTAAAATTTGAGCCTGACATATTATTTAGTGTCGACAGTCCTGATTTTACACTAAGAGTTGCTGAAATAGTAAAAAAAAGAAATCCTAAAATAAAAATAATTCATTACGTGGCACCGCAGGTATGGATTTGGAGAAAAAATAGAGTAAAAAAAATAAAAAAATTCATTGATCATATACTTTTATTATTTGATTTTGAGAAAAAATATTTTGATAATGAAAATATAAAAAATACTTTTGTTGGTCACCCATTAATTGAAAATACAGGTCCTAATAAAACTGATATAAACAACCTTGTTTCTAAAGATAAAAAAATAATATCAATTTTTGCAGGTAGTAGAAATTCAGAAACAAATGTTCTTTTACCAATATTAGTTCAATTTATTATTATGATGAACGAAAAGGATCCTAATTATGATTTTGTATTTCACGCAACAAATGAAAATAAAGAACAAATAATTAATTACATTAAAGTTAAAAACATAAAAAATATTGATGTGGTTTCAGATGAAAATATGAAAAGAGAAATATTATCGAACTCTATTTTTGCTGTATGTAAATCTGGAACTGTATCCTTACAAGTTTGTAATGCGAATGTTCCTTCAATAATTATTTATAAATTAAACTTTATAAATTTTATGATTTTTAAATTATTGGTTAATGTAAAATTTGCTAACATTATAAATATTATTAACAATAGAGAAGTTATTCCTGAATTGCTTCAAAATGAGTGCAATGCCAAAGAAATTTATAATTCAGTTGTTTATATGCTAAAAAATCCAGATATTAGAAAAAAACAATTGGAAGATTGTAATCAAACTTTAAAGGGTATTAGATCTAAAACTTCATCATCGAGTGAGGTAGCCTCAATTTTGAGCAATAGTCTTATTGGTTAGTCTTTTTTCGACTTCATCTTTACCTAAAGATATAATTATATCATAAATACCAGGCCCAAACTTTGAACCTGTCAATGCTATTCTTAAAGGTTGACCAACACCTTTAAAATTAGTGTTATTAGATTTTATTAGTTCTTGAACAAGTGGTTCTAAATCTTCTCTTCTAAATTCCTTTATTTTATTAATTCTATCATTAAATTCGGATATTATCTTTTTAGCTTTATCATCAATTAATTTAAGGTCCTCTTTGTTGAAATTAACATCTTCGTTTAAAATATATTGGCTATTGTTGAATATATCCTCAAGTGTTTTAGCTTTATTTTTAAGAAATGATAAAGACTTTTTAATCTTATCATTTTTCTCTGTTTTAATTTTACTTTTAAAGATCTCACAGTAATTTACGAATTGATTAAAAAGATCGTTTTCATCAATATTCTTAATATAATGTTCATTCATAGATAGAATTCTATTCATATCTAACTTTGATGGAGATTTTCCGATACCTTTTAAATTAAAATATTTAATACTTTCTTCTAATGTAAAAATTTCCTTATCTTCAAAAGACCATCCCAACCTGAGTAAGTAATTTCTTAAAGCATCAGGTATTATACCAATTTTAGAATAGTCCTCTAAAGTTGATGCTTTATCTCTTTTTGATAGTTTTTTACCCTCTATTGTATGTATTAGTGGTATATGAGCAAATGATGGTAAATCCCAACCCATCGCTTCATAGATTTGAATTTGTTTAAATGTATTTATCTTGTGGTCATCCCCTCTGATTACATGTGTCATATTCATTTGGTGATCGTCAACAGATGCAGACAAGTTATAAGTTGGTGTACCATCATTTCGTAAAATTACAAAATCCTCTATTGTATTATTTTCAATTTCTACATCGCCTTGGACCAAGTCTTTTAAAACAGATTTTCCTGTAATTTTGCTTTTAAATCTAATTATTGGTTTTATATTATTTGGTGCTTCGCTCTCATTCTTATCTCTCCATTTTCTATCATAGACATACGGAATTTTTTTTTGTTTAGCCCTCTTTTTTTGTTCTTCTATTTCCTCATTTGAGCAGTAACATTTATATGCATTTCCTTTTTTTAATAGCTCATTAGCTACTTTTATGTGATCATTAATTTTTTGAGATTGTATATATTCTTGTCCATCATGATTAATACCTATCCATTGAAGAGATTCTATTATTTGTTTCCTGTATTCTTCTTTTGATCTTTCCTTATCTGTATCCTCAATTCTTAAGTAAAAATTACCTTTCTGATTTTTTGAATAAAGCCAATTGAATAGGGCAGTTCTTACACCACCAATATGCAAAGGCCCAGTTGGAGATGGAGCAAATCTAGTTGCTACTTTTTTCATTAAAATGGTTTAGACTATTTTTTTAGAAGTTTCTATATAAAGATACTAAAACTCCCTGAACTTTTACTCTATCAGGTCCGAAAATTTTAGTTTCGTAATTTCTGTTAGCGCTTTCTAATGCTATTACTTTACCTTTTTTTCGAATTCTTTTTAGCATTGCTTCATGCTCATCAATCAATGCTACAACTATTTTTCCATTATCAGCTGTATCTGTTCTTTTAATTATTACAGTATCTCCCTCGTAGATACCAGCTTCAATCATAGAATCACCTTGAACTTTTAAGCCAAAATAATCACCGTTTTTTTCTAAATTTGATGGTAACGGTATCCTCGAGACTTCGTTTTGTATTGCTTCAACTGGAGTACCGGCTGCTATTTTACCTAAAACAGGTACTTCTGAATCATCAGATAATGGGTTCTCCTCATCTAATCCTCCTTTTATTACACTTGGAGAAAAATTATTATAAATATCATTAGCTGAAGCTGTTTCCGGCAATTTAATTACCTCTAATGCTCTAGCTTTATGTGCTAGTCTTTTTATAAAACCTCTCTCCTCTAAAGCACTAATAAGTCTATGAATACCAGATTTAGATTTTAGATTGAGAGACTGTTTCATTTCCTCATAAGAAGGGGATACACCAGAACTTCTCAACTTCTTGTTGATAAATAAAAGTAAGTTTTTTTGTTTTTTTGTAAGCATAAGAACAAATATCGTACAAATAATGTTCTATAAAAGTTCTCTTAAATTAACAACAGTTAAAAAACCAATAAAATAGGGGATAATTTGACTAAAGAACTGAAAAAATAGAATTATTTTCAAGATCTTTTAAAAGTGATTCACCAATCAAAAAAGTTTTAATAGAAGTTTTGTTAGAAAGTTCTAAAAGTTCATCTTTTGTTTTAATTCCACTTTCAGAAATTAAAGGACCTTGATGATTAACTAATATATCATGAATATCAAAAGTTGTATTTATATCAGTTTTTAAAGTTTTTAAGTTTCTATTATTTATTCCTATCAAGGCATCTTTAAATTTAAGAGCCTGTTTGGCCTCATCTACAGTGTGAACTTCAACAATTACAGACATATCTAATTTTAAAGCTTCTTCATATAATTCATTTGCAAGTTTGTCAGAAACAGCAGCAAGAATTATTAGTATGGCGTCAGCTCCATAACTTTTAGCAAGGGGTATTTGAAATTTATCTACAAAAAAATCCTTACAAAGGATTGGTAAATCAATTTTTTGTTTAATTTTACTTATATGTGTTAAATTACCTAAAAAATAATCTTCTTCAGTTAAAACTGATAAACAAGTTGCTTTATTATCGTTGTATATATTTGCTATCTTAACAGGATCATAATTTTTAATAATTACTCCTGCAGAGGGGCTAGCTTTTTTTATTTCAGCAATAATAGAAAATTTGTTTTCTTTTACATTATTTTCTATTTTTTCTTTAAAATTAATAAATATTCTATTTGAATTAATTAATTTGTTTAATGATTCTTGTGAAATAGTTTTTTTTAAATTTAATATTTTTTCACTTTTATTTTTGATTATTTTTTCAAGAATATTTTCAGTCATTTCGAATTCTTTCTAAATGTTTAATGACTTTATTTGATAAAATATGTTTTCTTGCATCATTATATGCATCTACGAAATTGTTATAAGTCTCATTCACAATCAAACCTGCAGCGGCATTTAAACATACTGCTTTAGAAAAATCGTTATCTTCACCTTTAAATATGTTAATCATTTTATCAGCATTAAATTTTGCATCATCCCCAACAAGATTTTCAAACTTATCTGCATTGAGATTTAATTCTTTGGGATCAATAATAATTTCAGAAATCTTATTATCTTTTAATTGAATTACATTTGTTTTAGCATAAGGGGAAATTTCATCTAAACCATCCTCACTATTTACAATCCATGCGTATTTTATGTCTAAATTGTTTAAAGCATCTGCAAATATCTTTAAAAGCTTTTTATCAAAAACTCCAACTACTTGCCGTTTAACAAGAGCAGGGCTACTTAGAGGTCCTATCATGTTAAAAATAGTTCTTTTTCCAATTTTTTTTCTAGTTGGACCTACAAATCTCATTGCACTATGATAATTAGGTGCAAACATGAATCCAAAATTGTTCTTATTAATTTGTGCTTCTATATCATTTGGTTCCAAATTAATTTTTATATTCAAAGCATCTAGAACATCGCCTGATCCACACTTAGAAGATACAGCCTTATTTCCATGCTTTGCGACTTTAACTCCCATACTTGATAGTAATAGTGCAGATGCTGTTGATATATTAAGAGTATTCATACCATCACCACCAGTTCCACATGTATCAATGCAATTTTCTACATTCACTCTTTTAGACTTATTTCTGAGAACATAAACGCCACCTGCTATTTCATCTGAAGCTTCACCTTTAGCTGATAAAAGCGTCAAAAAATCAAATATTTCTTGGTCCTCCGCTTTACCATCCATTAACAACTCAAAAGCAGCCTTACTTTCATCAAAAGATAGATTTTCCTTATTTTTAATTTTTTCTATAAATTGTTTCATTTAAATTCTAATGAAGTTTTTCAAAATTTTAATACCTAGTTTAGTTTTAATACTTTCAGGGTGAAATTGCACTCCATGAACTTCATATTTTTTATGTTGAACACCCATTACTAAACCACCTTTGGTCTCTGCAGTGATTTCAAGATCACTGGATAGTGATTTTTTATCAATTATCAAACTATGATATCGAGTTGCCTCGAAAGTTTTAGGAAGATTTTTTAATATACCGTTTTTTTTATTTCTGATTTTGCTAGTTTTTCCATGCATTAGCTTTCTTGCTTGAATAATTTTTGACCCAAATACCTGTCCAATAATTTGGTGGCCTAAACAGACACCAAGTATAGGAATCTTTTTGTACAAAGATTTTACAATCTTAAGACAGTTACCAGATTGATTAGGATTACCGGGGCCAGGCGAGATTACAATTTTATTATATTTTCTTTTTAATATTTCTTTGGATGTAATTTTATCATTTCTAATTACATCAACATAAACTTTCAGTGAAGATAGATAATGATAGAGGTTAAAAGTAAAACTATCATAATTATCTATCAAAATTATTTTTTTCATTTTAGTGCATTAATCAAAGCTTTTGCTTTGTTAACTGTTTCCTCATATTCTTTCAAAGGTTTACTATCCGCAACAATACCAGCTCCAGCTTGAACATAAAATTTATCTTTTTTTGCAACTGCTGTTCTTAAAGCTATACATGTATCAAATTCTCCGTTAGCTGAAAAATACCCAATTCCTCCAGCATAGACTTTTCTTTTTGTCTTTTCTAATTCATCTATAATTTCCATAGCTCTTATTTTTGGAGCACCTGAAACTGTTCCCGCAGGAAAACCAGCTAAAAGAGATTTAAACTTAGAGAATTTATTATTATATTTACCCACTACATTAGAAACTATGTGCATAACGTGCGAATATTTTTCTATAACAAAGCTTTCTGTAATTTTTACAGAATTTATTTTTGATACTTTTCCAGCATCATTTCTACCAAGATCAAGTAACATTAGGTGTTCCGAGAGTTCTTTTTTATCTTTAAGTAAATCTTTTTCGTAAAATTTATCCTGAGATATATTTTTTCCTCTTGGTCTAGTTCCTGCAATTGGTCTTATAGTAATCTTATTATCTCTCAATCTAACTAGAATTTCAGGGCTTGCTCCAATTATCTGAAAATCATTAAAATTAAAAAAAAACATAAAAGGAGAAGGATTTGTTACTCTTAGTTTTTTATAAATCTCGAGGGGTGATTTAGTTAACTTTGCCTCAAATCTTTGACTAAGCACAACTTGAAAAATATCACCAATTTTGATGTAATTTTTTGCTTTTTTTACCATATTCAAAAATCTTTTTTTAGGGGTATTTGACTTAACTTTTATATTTTTCTGAATATTGAAATTTTTATAATAATCTTTTTTTATTTTTGATTGAATTAAAAGAAGATTAAGCTCTGATTTAATTTCTGAATATCTTTTTTTATAATCTTTTATATTTTGATCAGCAAAAATATTTATAATATAAAAAATCTTTTTTTTTAAATTATCGTGAACAATCAACGTCTGTGGTCTTAACAACCTAACATCAGGAATTTTCAAATCATCTTTACAATTATTCGGTATATTTTCTATATACCTTATAGAATCATAAGAAAAATAACCTGAGATTAGTGATGAAATTGAAGGCAAATTTTTTGGTATATCAAATTTAAAATCTTCAATAATTTTTTCTATCAATTCGCTTGGTTTATTCCTTAATTTTAATCTTTTATTACCTTTAATTAAAAAAGAGTTATTATTATTAAATTCCCAGATCTTATCAGGATTTTTACCAAAAATTGTATATCTTCCTTTTATTTTGCCTTTTTCAACAGACTCAAAGATAAAAGTATTTTTTTCAAGTAAAAAATTATTAATTAAATTTGAAATATCATCATCGTTTTTAACTTTTTTGGATGTGTATATTATTTGATTTTTTTTGCCTCTATGTCGAAACTTAAAATCATTGAAGCTTCGATTAATTATCATTGAAAATAATTCTTAACACGTTCAATTGTTTTTTTGTTTAAAGTAACTTTATATTTATCATTCAAGAGTTCATCATAAGATTTCAATAATCTTTGTTTTGTATTGGTTTTTTGTTCATTCATTATATCTTTATATTTATTACTATTAAATTGAACACTTATAAATTTTCTGATTTTTGCTAAATAAATATTGTCATTCTCATAAATTAAAGCAAAAGATTTTTCTGGAAGTGAATACAATAATTTGATTGAATTAAGATCAAATTTATCGACATCCTTTATTGAATCTAATGTTATTGTTTCAAAATTTTCATTATGCATTTTCGAGAAATCTATATCTGAGAAGTTTTTATTTTTAATTTTGGATAGTAAGTCTTTATTGTAATCAAATCTTTTTTGTTGGAAAATTAATTCTAAAATTTCATTCTTAGTTTCCTCATCTTTTATGTCTGGACTTCTTTGATTAATTTGATTTATTTTATACAAAATATATTCATTTTCAGTTTCAATTATATCAAAAGAATTTTCCCTTAAATCAAATATTTTTTTTTCAATTTCATCCGCATTCTCAGAATATTTAAAATTTGAAATACTTGTCGATTCAATATCAAATTTTTGAACAATATTATTAAAATCAACTTCATTTGAAATATCTATTTCTATTTGGTCTATACTGTCAAAAAAGGCTTGATTATACTCTTCAACACCAATCAAGTTTTTTGGATTAATTTTTGCATAACTAAAATCTATATAATCTACCTTTAAAGTATCCTCATTTTCATTCAAAAATTGATCAATTTCAGATTGAGTTATTTGATCTTTTTGTAAATAAAAACTATTCAAATTTATAAATTCTAATTCAATTTTTCTATTTTGCTCTTGATAAAATTTTTTAGCTAAGAATTTTGGTGTAATAATTCCTGATCCTATGTAATCATATAAATTTTTCTGAGTTTCACTATTTCTTAGTCGGTTTTCATAAACTGGAGCAGAAATATTATTCTCTAATAAAAATTTTTCATATTTAACTCTTTGAAAAATTCCGTTTTCATCTAAAAAACTTTTATTATTTTTAATTTTTTTTAATAAAGAATTTTCACTTAAAGAAATATTAAAACTTTCTACTTCAAGATTTAATATTTCTGTCGTGATTAAAGTGGAAAGTAATTCCTCAATTACATTTTTATCCAGATTTTTTCTAATATAGTCTGGTGATATTTCCAAAGTGTTAACATGGTTCAAAAAATCTTCTGTAGAAATATTGGTGTCATTTATTTTGGCAATATTATTAGTATTACCACTACTAAACATACCGCCCATTCCCCAAAAAACAAATGGAATGATCATTATAAAAACCAATACTCCAGCAAACTTTGATTTTGAAAAATTTCTAAAACTTCCAATCATTACTTTATAAATTTATTGAACTATAAAAAGCAAACCTATAGATTAAAATTTACCATATGACAAATAAATATATGTACTTTGTGGCTAATTGGAAAATGTATGGAAATAAAAACTCATTAAATACATTAGATAAGGTAATTAAATTTTCAAAATCTAAAGAAATTAAGAAAGGACGGTTAATTTATTGTCCACCATACACGCTATTAAGTTCCTTTTATAAAAAATTGCAAAATTGTTTAATAGATATTGGTGCACAAAATTGTCACGAAAGTTCAGAGTATGGAGCACATACAGGTTTTATAAATTCTAAAATGATAAAAAATATAGGTGCAAACTATGTAATTATTGGCCATTCAGAAAATAGGAATAAAGGAGAAAAAGATAAACTTATCAATAAAAAAATTAAAAGCGCAATTAATGCAAAACTTAAAGTAATCTTCTGCATCGGGGAAACTCTAAAAGAAAAAAGAAGTGGTAAAACAAAATCAGTTTTGTCTAAGCAAATTAAATATGGATTAGATAAAATTAAAATAAACACAAATCTTTTTATAGCTTATGAACCTGTTTGGTCAATCGGCACAGGTAAAATTCTTAAGTCGTCAGAACTAAATCAAGTTATTAAATTTATAAAAAGTAAGTTTAAAAAGAAATCACCACAAATCCTATATGGTGGTTCAGTAAATACCAGCAATATAAATAAATTAAAAAATATAGAAGGCTTAAATGGTTTTTTAATTGGTGGTGCATCACAAAACGCTAAAAATTTTATTGATATAGTGAAAAAAACGTATAATTAACCCCCATGGAAAATATACTGTTAATTTTAAACATTATTTTTGCATTTATTTTAGTTGTATTAGTTTTAATGCAAAAATCTGAGGGTGGAGCATTAGGTATAGGTGTTTCTCAAGAGTCTTATATGTTTTCGAGAACAGCAGGAAATTTCATGACAAAAGCTACAGCAATAATTGCAACTCTATTCATAATATGCAGTCTTGCATTGACGATTGTTTCTAGAGGCGAACTAACACCTACAAGCTCAGTTTTAGACACTGTTCAGGAAAAAACTGAAGATACACCATCTATTCCTGAAAATAATAATTAAGACTTTTCATTTTCTTTTTTATTCGCTATAAGATAATTCCATGGCGCGATTTATTTTTGTCACTGGCGGCGTGGTCTCATCTTTAGGCAAAGGATTATCATCAGCATCTCTGGCATACCTTCTTCAATCGAGAGGATATAAAGTTAGATTAAGAAAATTAGATCCTTACTTAAATGTTGATCCAGGGACGATGAGTCCATTTCAGCATGGTGAAGTTTTCGTAACAGATGACGGTGCAGAAACTGATTTAGATTTAGGACACTACGAAAGATTTTCTCAAGTATCAGCAAAAAAATCTGACAATATTACAACAGGTAAAATTTATGATGATGTTTTAAAAAAGGAACGTAAAGGAAAATATCTTGGTAAGACAGTTCAAGTAATACCTCATATAACGGACCGTATTAAAGAGTTTATAAAAAATGACTCTTCTAAGGAAGACTTTATTATTTGTGAAATTGGTGGAATAGTAGGTGATATAGAGAGTTTGCCTTTTGTTGAAGCTATAAGACAATTTGCTAATGATATTGGAAAAAAAAATGCATTATTTATCCATTTAACATTAGTGCCATATTTGAAGTCTTCAGATGAAATCAAAACAAAACCAACACAACATTCGGTTAAAGAATTAAGAAGTATTGGAATTCAACCAGATATTATTATCTGTAGATCAGATAGGTCTATACCTTTAGAACATAGAAAAAAAATATCATTATTTTGTAATGTTCATATTAATAATGTAATTGAAACAGTTGACGTTAGAACAATTTATGAAGCACCAATTAGTTTTTTTAAAGAAAAATTAGACAAAAGAGTATTAGATTACTTCAGATTAAAATCAAAAAAATCTGTCAGTTTAAGCCCTTGGAAAAAGATCACTAAGATTATTTTAAATACAAAAAAACAAGTAAATATTGCTATAATTGGAAAATATGTTGATTTAAAAGATGCATATAAATCACTTGATGAAGCCTTAACTCATGGCGGTTTTGATAACAAAGTGAGAGTGAACTTAATAAGAATTGACTCTGAGCAACTTAAAATTAATGAGATAAAATTAAAGTTAAAAAATATATCAGGCATTTTAATTCCTGGAGGTTTTGGCAAAAGAGGAACAAAAGGTAAAATTGAGGCAATAAAATTTGCTAGAAAAAATAGGATACCATTTTTAGGTATTTGTTATGGAATGCAAATGGCAATAATAGAATTTGCAAGAAATAAACTTAATTTAAAAAGAGCTACTTCAAGTGAATTTGATAAAAAAGGATTACCTGTGATTGGACTGATTAATGAGTGGAATAAAGATGGAAAGATAATTAAAGGTACAGATAAAAATTTAGGTGGTACAATGAGACTTGGTTCATACGACGCTAAGTTACAAGACCATTCTTTAATTAAAAAGATATATGGTAAAAGTTTAATTAAAGAGAGACATCGACATAGATATGAAGTCAATATAAATTTTAGAGAAAAATTTGAAAAAAAAGGTTTAATTTTTTCAGGATTATCTCCAGATGGTAAATTACCTGAAATTATTGAGCTTAATGATCATCCATGGTTTATTGGAGTTCAATTTCATCCTGAATTTAAATCTAGACCTTTATCACCTCATCCATTATTCTCTTCTTTTATCAAGGCAGCCAAAAATCTTAAATGAGTAATATTAAAGTCAATTGTGGAAAAATAGAAATCTCAAATAAAAATAAAATTTGTCTAATATCTGGTCCTTGTCAACTTGAGTCAGAACAGCACGCATTGGATATAGCAGGAAAAGTTAAAGAAATTACTAGTAAATTTAACCTTGGTTTTGTTTATAAAACTTCATTTGATAAGGCCAACAGAACAAGTTTAAAAGGAAAGAGAGGTATTGGTTTGGATGCCTCATTACCGATTTTTGATAAAATTAAAAAAGATTTAGACGTACCGATCTTAACTGATGTACACAATATAGATCAATGTTCAGTTGTTGCAAAACATGTGGACATCTTACAAATTCCTGCCTTTCTATGTAGACAAACAGATTTGTTAGTCGCTGCAGCGAAAACAAATAAAATAATTAATGTTAAAAAAGGGCAATTCTTAGCACCATGGGATATGATTAATGTAACAAAAAAAATTTCAGATTCAGGCAATAATAATATTTTAGTAACTGAAAGAGGAGCAAGTTTTGGTTATAATACTTTGGTTTCAGATATGAGATCAATACCAATAATGGCTAAGAACGGCTATCCAGTGATTTTTGATGCTACTCACTCAGTTCAGCAACCAGGAGGTCTTGGTGAAAAAAGTGGAGGTCAAAGAGAATTTGTAGAACACTTATCAAGAGCTGCTGTAGCTGTGGGTGTAGCTGGTTTATTTATAGAAACACATCAAGATCCAGATAATGCGCCTTCAGATGGTCCAAATATGCTACCATTAAATAAATTAGAAAACTTATTAAAACAATTAATAGAGATAGATAATTTAATAAAAAATTAGTGAGCAAAATTATTAAAGTAAAGGGCCGTCAAGTTTTCGATAGTAGGGGGAACCCAACTGTAGAAGCTGAGGTTTTTACCAAAAATAATAGTGCCAAAGCTATTTGTCCATCTGGTGCCTCTACAGGAACTTTTGAAGCCTTTGAAAAGAGAGATAGCAATAATAAAAAATATTTAGGTAAGAGTGTCTTAAATGCTGTTAATTTAATAAACACAAAAATTTCAAAAAAATTAAAAGGTCAAAATATACATCATCAAGAAAAAATTGATGCAATAATGATTAATTTAGATGGAACTAAACAAAAAAAAAAATTAGGAGCTAATTCTATTTTAGCTGTTTCTATTGCAACAAAAAAACTTTCAGCAAAAGAAAAAAAAATGTCTTTATATAAAACATTTTTTATTAAGAAGAATTTTAAATTACCTTACCCAATGATGAATATAATTAATGGTGGTGCTCATGCAAATAATGGTCTCAGAATTCAAGAATTTATGATTAGACCAGATAGAGCAAAAAGTTTTTCTGATGCAATGAGAATATGTTTTGTAGTGGTTAAAAATCTTCAGAATTTGATTAAAAAAAAAGGGTTGTCCACATCCGTTGGTGATGAAGGTGGTTTTGCACCAATGATAAATAATAACAATCAAGCTTTAGATTTGATAGTTTCTGCTATAAGAAAGTCTGGATTTGTTAATGGTAAGGATGTTTCAATTTGTTTAGATGTAGCAGCAAATGAACTCTTTAAAAACAACAAATATTCTATTCATTCAAAAAATCTTATCTCAGTAGATAAATCTATTAAAGAATATAAAAAAATCATTAAAAAATATAAAATCAAATCAGTTGAAGATCCTTTTGCTGAAAATGATTGGACTTCATGGAACAAACTTATGAAAACTATTAAAAAAACTCAAATAGTTGGTGATGATCTCTATGTCACGAACTTAGAAAGACTTAAAAAGGGTTTTTTGAATGTTTCTTCTAATGCAATTTTGATTAAGTTAAACCAAATTGGAACAGTGTCTGAAACTTTAGAGGTAATTAAATTTGCTCAAATTATAGGTTTTAAGACTATTATTTCTCATAGATCAGGAGATAGTGAAGATACATTTATTGCTGATTTAGCTGTAGGGACAAACTCGAACCAAATAAAAACAGGGTCATTAGCTAGATCCGAAAGAGTAGCTAAGTACAATCAATTAATTCGAATAGAAGAAGAACTTGGAAATAAAGCAATAATGAATAAGATTCATTAATGCTAAAAAAATTAAAAAAAAATTACTTCTTATTAGTATCAACTTTTTTAATAATATACTTTTTTTTCAATCTTTTATCAGGTCAAAGAGGATTAATATCTTATTTTGATAAAAAGCAGTATTTAGAGGAGCTGAAAATAGAGGAAGCTATAATAATTAATAAAATTAAAGACTTGGATTTTAAAAATTCATTGTTAAGTGACAATCTAGATCTTGATTATATTGAAACATTGATTAGAGAAAGGTTCTTATTTGGAAAAGAAAATGAAAAATTTATATAATAAAATATGACAAAAAAAACTAAACCTAGGCATCCTGAAAAAGTAAAAAATCCTATAAATCCGATCAAAAAAAAACCAGAATGGATAAGATCAAAACTAGTTAACAGCAGAGAGTTTTTTATTACTAAAACTGTGGTGAACAAAAGTAATCTTGTTACCGTCTGCCAGGAGGCTAATTGTCCAAATATAACAGAGTGTTGGAGCAAAAGGCATGCTACTTTTATGATAATGGGAGACACATGTACCAGAGCATGTGGGTTTTGTGATGTTAAAACTGGCAAACCCGAAAAACTTGATCCATATGAAGATATTAAAATTGCTAATGCAGTAAGAAAACTTAATTTGAGGCACGTAGTTATTACATCAGTTGATAGAGATGATCTACCGGATGGAGGCTCAAACCATTTTAAGAAAGTAGTAGATACTACAAGAAAGAAAAATCCTAATACTACTATTGAAGTACTCACCCCAGATTTCCTTAGGAAAGGTGAATCTTATAAAAAGTTACTTGAGGCCGACCTGGATGTATTCAATCATAACATAGAAACAGTTCCTAGACTTTATTTAAAAGTTAGACCAGGAGCTAGATATTTTGCATCACTAGAACTACTTAAGAATGCAAAGAAAGATAATAAAAAAGTTTTTACTAAATCTGGAATTATGGTTGGGCTTGGTGAGAAACATGATGAAATTATTCAAGTTATGGACGATTTGATATCTGCGAATGTTGACTTTATTACTATTGGTCAATATCTGCAACCTTCCGTAAAACATCATCCTCTTGAAAGATATTACCACCCTGATGAATTTAAGGAATTAGAGTTAATTGCAAAATCAAAAGGCTTC